>CAYXKD010000058.1:0-11899 GCA_964464625.1 uncultured Syntrophomonadaceae bacterium | reverse complement strand
GAAGATGTTCGGCTTGCCCATTTTTTGCTTAAGGCCCTCCCGGCCGCCCACAAAGTCCAGAAGAGGCAGCGGTGGGTGGGAAAAACCGAGCATTCCAAAAAGACCCGCATTCGATTCATCTGAATCAACTACCAGCACCTTGTAGCCCCTGTGCAGGGCCTCATTTGCCAGCAGCGCCGCCACTGTGCTTTTCCCGCTGCCCCCTTTTCCGCAAACCGCTATTTTCACCTGTTCATACCTCCATTTATAGGATGCTTACCAGTTCTGTGTATTTATTCTGCATATTGCACCCTTTTTGATACTTGCTTTTATAAAGTATATCAACACAAATTAGCGGAGTCAACGAGATGGGGGGCTGCTGAAAAGGGGGATGTCCAGAGGCAAAAGGGACGAGAAAAAGTGGTATAATGGAAAAAAATAAATGCAGAGGGGTACTGATTTTGCCAGGAACCATTGTCAACGCCGGAGCAATCATCGTTGGGGCCTTGTTGGGAAATCTCTTAAGGGGCGGTTTTTCCGAGAGATATAGATCGGTAATCATGCAGGGGATCAGCCTTGTTGTTATTTTGCTCGGGTTTTCCATGGCTTTAAAAACCGAGAATATCCTGGTGCTTATTTTGAGTATTGTCAGTGGCGGGATCCTGGGTGAGCTTCTAAGAATCGAGGAGCGGCTCTCTGCTTTGGGGGAAAGGCTGGAGAAGCGTTTTGGCGGTGCCGGCGGGAACCGGAGCGGCCTTTTTGCCCGGGGCTTTGTCACTGCCAGCCTGGTTTTCTGCGTGGGTGCGATGGCCATCATGGGGGCTCTGGAAAGCGGGCTCACCGGAGAGCATACAACGCTCTACATAAAATCTATGATTGACGGGGTTGCGGCTACTGTGTTTGCCTCCACCATGGGGATAGGCGTGGCTTTTTCCGCGCTGACGGTGTTTCTTTACCAGGGTGTTATTACTCTGGCGGCTTCCTATGTAAAACCTTTTTTAACCGAAGCCATCATCGCTGAGATGACCGCAGCGGGCGGCCTGCTCATCTCCGGTATCGGGCTCAATCTGCTCGTGGATAAACTGCATATCAGGGTGGGGAACCTGCTGCCGGCGATCTTTATGGCCATTTTCTTTGTGTTGCTTCTCGGCAAATTCTCTTTTTAAAGATGGCATTGGCCTGTTATTATTATAGGGACTGGAGGATGTTGCCCCCATTACAGGGCGCCAGTCTTTTTTTATTCAGGTAATGAGCTTTGATCCTGTTA
Source organism: uncultured Syntrophomonadaceae bacterium (assembly GCA_964464625.1). Taxonomy (GTDB): domain Bacteria; phylum Bacillota; class Dethiobacteria; order DTU022; family DTU022; genus JAAZIN01. The sequence continues at coordinate 10,653 of CAYXKD010000058.1, read as the reverse complement.
AAAGGCTGTGATATACTTTAAAAGGAATTTTCAAAATAGTATTCTCGAGGAGGCGGACACATGGATAATAACAGCAGGGAGGCATCTCTACTGCGTGCCGGGGAATTGAAGAAAACCCTTTCTGAATATGAAGAGGCTGCGCCCGCTATTCCGGCGGGTTTTCAGCAGTGGACCCGCATCTTGAAGAACCAGGAGCGGATTAAAAATATTTTGGGGGCCTCTGATGAAGAGTGGCAGGACTGGCGGTGGCAGCTTAGTAAACGGGTAACCACTGTGGAAGAGCTGAAGAAATATTTACCCCTCAGTCCTCAAGAGGTTGAAGAGATCGAGCAGACGGGGCTATCATACCGCTGGGCCGTCTCGCCCTACTATCTCAGCCTTATCGATCGGGATGATCCCGGCGATCCTGTTCGACGCCAGTCAATCCCGCTGCTTAGAGAGCATGTTGACGATACAGGGACAAGTGATCCCATGGATGAGGAGCATACCTCGCCTGCACCGGCGGTGACGCGGCGTTACCCTGATCGCCTGATTATCAATGTGACCAACCAGTGCGCCATGTACTGCCGCCACTGCCAGAGGCGGCGGAATATCGGTGAGAAGGATCTGGCTACTTCGCGCAGTGATCTTGCGGCGGCAATTGATTATGTCCGCAATAATAAAGAGATTCGCGATGTGCTCCTTACCGGGGGCGATGCCTTTATGCTGAGCAACAACAGCATCGCCTGGCTGCTGGAGCAGCTCGATGGGATTCCCCATGTGGAGATCAAGCGCTTCGGGACGCGCACCCCGGTGACACTGCCTTACCGGATCGATGACGAGCTGTGCGAAATTCTATCCCGCCATTTGCCGCTCTATGTCAACACCCAGTTTAACAATCCCCTGGAGGTTACCCCGGCGGCTCGCGAGGCCTGTTTCAAGCTGGCCCGGGCAGGGGTTTCCCTGGGGAATCAGACTGTGCTTTTAAAAGGGGTTAATGACGATCCTTTTGTCATGCTCAAGCTAAACCAGGAGCTGCTGAGGATCATGGTCCGGCCCTACTATATCTTTCATCCAAAGAGAGTGAGGGGAACGGCTCACTTCTGGGTGAAGATTGATAGGGGTCTGGAGATAATGGAACATCTCAGGGGCCATACCTCGGGGCTGGCTGTTCCCACCTATATCATTAATGCACCGGGCGGCTATGGAAAGGTGCCCCTTTTGCCGGAATACCTGCTCTGGTTAAGCGGTGATGCGGCTGTGATCAGGACCTGGGAAAACCGGATTATCAAGTGTGACAATAGCGAAGCAGAGGAGTGGTAAGGAGCAGCACAGTCCAAGGCACCTCATTCATTTCAGTTAAGGTAGCGGTTTTAACAGGAGCTGCGTCCTGAAAAAACCATGGAGGAACTGATTTACCTTAATGCTCTGAACAGGGTTTCCTTTTTGGGGCCGGCGCGCATCGCCGCTTTGCTGGGCCGCTGTGCCACTTCCGGGGAGGCCTGGAACGCACCTGCATCGCTTCTGGGTGATATCCCCGAGCTGAAAGGTTTTGTCGGGAGGTTCATCGATGAGCGCCGCCGCATTGACCCGCTGCGGGAATGGGCGCGCCTGGAAAAATTAAATATCGGATGCATTTCACTGAATTCTTCTCGCTACCCCCCCTTGCTCAGGCAGATTTCCCAGCCGCCGCCGCTGCTTTACTGCCGCGGTGAATGGCGGGAAGAGGACAACCTGGCTTTGGCTGTCGTAGGCAGCAGGCGCTGCACCTTTTACGGCAAGGAGGTGGCTGCCCGCCTGGCGGGGGATCTTGTTGGTGCCGGTTTTACCGTGGTCAGCGGGATGGCTCTGGGCATAGATACTGCAGCGCATGGCGGCGCCCTTGATGCAAAGGGGCGCTCCATTGCTGTTCTCGGCTGCAGCGTGGAACGGTGTTACCCCGCCGCCAACAGGGATCTGATGGAGCGCATCGCCGGGGATGGAGCGGTTATGAGCGAATTTCCCCTGGACACCACGCCGCTGCCCCAGCATTTTCCCAGGCGAAACCGGATCATCAGCGGCCTTTCGCTGGGTACTGTTGTTGTCGAAGCTTCACAGAAAAGCGGCGCACTTATCACCGCCTATTACGCGCTGGATCAGAATCGCGAAGTTTTTGCCGTCCCGGGCAATGTGGGCAGCCCCTACAACCGGGGCAGCCACCGTTTGATCAAAGAGGGGGCCCACCTTGTAGAAACAGTGGAGGATATCCTTGAAGAGCTGGGCATGTATGCCCCCGGCGGTTCTGCTGCTGCGGCGGAGGCGGCAAAAGCAAAGGAACAAAAAATAGCGGCTTTGGACGACAATGAGAAAAAAGTGCTGGAGCTCATTCCGTACGAACCGCTTCACATTGATGAGCTTATCCGCCTTGGCGGCGGAGATGCAGCCGGGACGGGAGCCACTCTTTTAAATCTGGAATTGAAGGGGCTTATTCGCCAGCTGCCTGGTAAATATTTTATTCGCACCTAGTTTATGATAAGATAATGGACGAAAAGTTTTGATTTTGAATGGGGGATAAGCAATGAGTGGTTCACTGGTGATTGTGGAATCACCGGCAAAAGCACGCACACTGAAAAAATTCTTAGGATCGAAATACAAGGTAGTGGCCTCCCAGGGGCACCTCATCGATCTCCCCAAAAGCAAACTGGGAATTGACCTGGAAAACAATTTTGAGCCGCGTTACATTACCATCCGCGGCAAAGGGAAAATACTGCAGCAGCTGAAAGAAGCCGGTAAAAAAGCGGAGCGGATCTACCTGGCGGCAGACCCCGATCGCGAGGGTGAAGCGATTTGCTGGCATATCGGGCAGGCTCTTAAAGTTGCCCCTCATACTCCCTGCCGGGTAGAGTTCAATGAGATCACCAGGAACGCTGTTAAGGAAGCATTCAAACATCCGCGCCCTGTTGACATGGATAGGGTGGATGCCCAACAGGCCCGCCGCATCCTTGACCGCCTGGTAGGTTACCAGATCAGTCCTCTGCTCTGGCGCAATGTCCGCGGCGGTCTCAGCGCCGGGCGGGTTCAATCTGTGGCCCTTCGCCTTATCTGTGAGCGGCAGAAAGAGATCGATGCATTTGAAAAAGAAGAATACTGGACCCTGGAGGCGCATCTGCAGGCCAACGGTCCCGAAAGCCGCTTTAAAGCATTGCTGGAAACCTGTCGCGGCAAAAAGATAGATCTGCCTGAGGGGAAGGCTGCCGAAAAAGTTATCGAAGAGCTGAAGGACGCTTCTTTTTTCGTGGAGAAGATTAAAAAAAGCCGGCGGAAACGCAGGCCGGCTGCGCCTTTTATCACCAGCAGCATGCAGCAGGAGGCCTCATCCAGGCTCGGTTTTACCGGCCGCAAAACCATGGTTCTGGCGCAGCAGCTTTATGAGGGGATCAGCCTGGGCGGGGGGCAGACGGCAGGGCTCATCACCTATATCCGGACCGATTCCACCCGCATATCCACCCAGGCGCAGGCTGAAGCGCGGGAGCTTATTGCCCACCAGTTCGGAGCGGATTATCTGCCGCCCCGGCCGCCCCAGTACCGCTCACGCAAGAGCGCCCAGGATGCCCATGAGGCCATCAGGCCCACCCTGTTGGACAATACGCCCCAGGCGGTTGCATCCTATCTGACCCGGGATCAGGCCCGTCTCTACAGATTGATCTGGGAGAGGTTTGTGGCCAGCCAGATGGCCCCCGCCGTTTACGACCAGGTGCGCCTGGATATTACCGCTGGTGAGTATGGTTTTAAAGCCAACGGATCGAGCCTGATTTTTCCGGGATTTCTCAAAGTTTACCCCGCCGCCGAAAAAGAAGAAGACACGGTGCTGCCCCCCGTGGAGGAAAGGCAGCAGCTGGCCCTGGTGGAATTTTTGCCCCGGCAACACTTTACCCAGCCGCCGCCCCGCTATAATGATGCTTCACTTATCAAAATCCTGGAGGAAAAGGGGATTGGCCGCCCCAGCACCTATGTGCCCATTATTGAAACAATTATCAGCCGGGGTTATGTGATCAGGGAGAAAAAAGCCTTCGCCCCCACGGAGCTGGGCTTTATCGTTGTCGATCTGATGAAGCGCCATTTTCCCGAGGTGATTGACGTCGATTTTACCGCCCGCATGGAGGAACGGCTGGATCAGATTGAAAAGGGCGCCCTGGAGCGGGACGCTGTTTTACAACAGTTTTACGGGCCTTTCCAGGAGCAGATCGTGGCGGCTGAAAGTGAGATGGAGAAAATTGAACTTGCCGCCGAAGTCAGCGATGAGACCTGCCCCCAGTGCGGTAAGAACCTGGTATACAAACACGGCCGGTTCGGTCGATTTCTGGCCTGCCCGGGCTACCCGGAATGCAAATTTACAAAAAATATTCTGCGCCAGACAGGGGTTTACTGTCCTCTTGACGGCGGGATGATTGTGGAGCGGCGCAGTAAAAAGGGAAGGATCTTTTACGGATGCAGCAATTATCCGCAGTGCAGCTTCTCCCTCTGGGATAAACCGCTGCCCGAAAAATGTCCCAGGTGCGGGTCGCTAATGGTGCAGCCCGGCGGGAGGAATAAAAAGGAGCCTCGCTGCTCCAACAAGGATTGCGGTAACAGGGTTCCCTCATCGAAAGAGGCTGTTGGGAAAAAGTAGAAGGATTATCCTGCGCCTTCCAGATTGAATCAAATTTAATTAATAAAACAACAAATAGCATCAATCTTTTTAAAAGAGCATTTTGCTTGCATATGCAGAACTGTTATGCTAAAATTTAGGGAGGGCGCAATTTGTGGTTGAACAGCTTGAGCGCTATCTAATTTACATGGATGTTGAGATGAATTTTTCACCTTTGACTATGCAGAATTATCGACAGGATATCATGCAGTTTTTGTCCCTTGTATCTGCGGGGGAGGGTCCTATCCAGAAGGTAAATCATCATATGCTTCGCCGTTACCTGGCCTGGCTTAAGGAAAACGGCTACACCCGGAGTTCGGCAGCGCGCAAACTATCGGCGGTGCGTTCTTTTTTGAGTTTTTTGCTTCGGGAAGGCGATCTGGAAAAGGGCAGCTGGAGCAATGTTTCAACGCCCCGCCAGGAAAAAAGGCTGCCGCAGTTTTTCTATTACCATGAGGTTCTGGCTCTGCTGGAGGCGCCCCAATGTGGCACCCTTCTCGGCTACCGGGACCGGACCATGCTTGAACTGCTTTATGCCTCGGGCTTGCGTGTAAGCGAACTTACCGGCCTGAAGAGAGCATCCTGCAACCTGGAAGAGCGTCTTGTCAAGGTACTGGGAAAAGGAAGTAAGGAGCGCATCGTTCCCATGGGAACAATTGCCGCCTCTTTCCTGGAAGAATACATTGAACGCGTCCGCCCCCAGTTGCTGGCAGCTGCCGGAGAGGGTTGTGACACTAAAACAGAAAAACTTTTTATTAACCATCGGGGCGGCCCCCTGAGCGACCGTGGGGTGCGCTATATTTTTGAAAAATATGTCCGTAAGGTATCCCACAAGGCGGGGCTGAGCCCCCACTCACTGAGGCACTCCTTTGCCACCCACATGCTGGAGCAGGGAGCTGACTTAAGAGTGCTTCAGGAACTTCTGGGGCACGCCAGCGTTTCAACTACGCAGGTGTATACGCATATTACCAGGGGACACCTCTGGGATGTTTACCGGCAGGCACACCCGCGAAGCTAACAGGGCTGGCGGCTCGCCGGGAGACGGGGTGGAAAGCGGGCAGAATGATGGCCTTTAATGATATCATCAGGAATGGTTAAAGCTTAACCGTTAATGAGGTGGATTATGTTTCAGGGAACAACAATCATCGCTGTAAAAAAAGATGACCGGGTGGCCATTGCCGGTGATGGGCAGATCACCTTCGGAAACAACACGGTGATCAAGCATGGGGCAAAAAAAGTGCGCCGCCTTTACGAAAACAAGATTATTGCCGGATATGCCGGATCGGTGGCCGATGCTCTCACCCTCTGTGAAAAACTCGAGGCGAAACTGGAAAGCTACCAGGGGAATCTTATCCGGGCCTCGGTGGAGCTGGCCAAGGAGTGGCGGACTGACAAGATTCTCCGGCGGCTTGAAGCGATGCTTCTGGCAGCCAGCAAGGATGCGCTGCTTTTAATTTCCGGCACCGGCGAGGTTATCGAACCCGACGATAATATTGCCGCCGTTGGCTCGGGGGCGCCTTACGCGCTTGCCGCCGCCAGGGCTTTATCGAGAAATAGTGATATGGATCCCCGTGATATTGTTCATGAAGCTCTAAAGATTGCCGCTGAAATCTGTATTTATACTAATGATCGTATCATTGTAGAGGAGCTGTAGGGGTTGACACAAAAAATGAACGGTGATAATTTAACTCCCCGCCAGATCGTTTCCAAACTGGATCATTTTATTATCGGTCAGGAGGAGGCGAAGCGCTGTGTGGCTATAGCACTGCGCAACCGCTACCGGCGGAGGCAGTTGCCTGAGGAGTTGCAGGAAGAAATTATCCCGAAGAATATCATCATGATCGGGCCCACGGGGGTTGGAAAAACCGAGATTGCCCGCCGCCTGGCCCGCCTGGTGAATGCTCCCTTTGTCAAAGTTGAGGCAACAAAATTTACCGAAGTGGGATACGTGGGACGCGATGTTGAAGCCATGATCCGCGATCTTCTGGAGACGGCGATACGGATTGTTCAAAACGAGCGGATGCAGAAGGTGGAAGATAAGGCAGCCCGGGCGGCAGAGGATAGACTGGTGGAGCTGCTTGCTCCCCTGCCCCGGAAAAAACGTCGCCAGGTAAATCCGCTGGGTTTTCTATTTTCCCAAAATCCTTCATCGGAGGACTCAACTCTTGAAGAAAGCAATTTCCAGGAACGCCTGCGCCAGGCGCAGGAGAAGCAGAAATTCATTTCTGAAAAGCTTCAAAATGGCGACCTGGAAGAACAGTATGTAGAAATTGAAATTGACGACCGGCGGCCGCCCATGCTCGAGATATTTACCGGGCAGGGAATGGAAGAGATGGGGGTAAATCTGCAGGATGTTCTGGGGAATATAATGCCTGCACGGAAGATCAAAAGAAAGGTAACCGTGTCCGAGGCCCGGAGAATACTGAAGCAGGAGGAGGCGCAAAGACTCATAGATATGGACGCAGTCATATCCGAGGCCATAGAAAAGGCAGAGCAACTTGGGATTATCTTTATTGATGAGATTGATAAGATCGCCGGAAAGGAAGGTTACGCTGCTGGGCCGGATGTATCCCGGGAAGGTGTACAGCGGGATATCCTGCCCATAGTCGAAGGGTCAACGGTGGTGACAAAGTACGGTCCGGTAAAAACAGACCATATGCTTTTTATTGCTGCCGGTGCCTTTCATATGAGTAAACCGTCAGATCTGATACCTGAGCTTCAGGGCCGTTTTCCCATCAGGGTGGAGCTCCAAAGCCTTTCAGAGGAAGATTTTAAGCGGATCCTTACAGAACCGAACAATGCTTTGCTGAAACAGTACACTGCTCTTATGGAAACTGAAGGGATCAGTTTATCATTCACCCCGGAGTCAATTGAGGAGATTGCCCGTGTAGCCTGCGAACTTAACCAGGAAACAGAAAACATTGGTGCTCGACGGCTGCACACAATTATGGAGAAAGTCCTGGAAGAGATCTCATATGAATTGCCAGACCTCGACACCAGAGAAATAATCATCGATAGGGGGTATGTCAGGAATAAATTACTTAAAATTGTTAAAAATAAAGACTTAAGTAAATATATCCTCTAAAATGAAAAGAAGGTAGGTGAAAGATGTGATTTCTTCTCCACTGCTTGAGAAGACCCGTCGCATCAACAAAATTCTGCAGAAAACAGCTGGTCAGCACGTTGATTTTACAGATGTTGCCGAAGTCCTTAAAAATGTGATTCATGCCAACATCTACCTTGCTGACCGCCAGGGAGAGATCCTGGGTTACGCGCTTGTGGATGAATTCGAGTGCGAACTGATGATCAACAATGTCTTGAAGGAGGGACGTTTCCCCGAGTATTACAACGATTTTCTTCTGCGGAGCGAGGAATCGCGGGTAAACCTGCGCCAGAAATCGAATGACTGCGTGTTCATCAGGGAAGAACGCTGCATCTTTACAGACAAGATTATCTCTGTTATTCCCATAGTGGGCGGCGGGAAACGGCTGGGCACGCTGCTGCTGGCCCGGTTTAACGACCTTTTCGACGCGGAGGACCTTGTGCTTGCCGAAACAGGCGCCACTGTGGTGGGCATGGAAGTGCTCCGGGCCAAGGCCGAAAAAATCGAAGAAGAGGCCCGCAGCAAGGCTGTTGTTCAGCTGGCCATTGCCACACTCTCCTACTCTGAACTGGAGGCTGTGGAGCATATCTTTGAAGAGCTCGGCGGCGATGAGGGGCTGCTTGTTGCCAGTAAAATTGCCGATCAGCTGGGCATCACCCGCTCAGTAATCGTCAATGCACTGCGCAAGTTCGAAAGTGCAGGGGTGATTGAGTCCCGCTCCCTGGGGATGAAAGGCACCTATATCAAAGTGCTCAACCCTTACCTGCTCGAGCATCTGGCGAAAAAAACAAAGACGTTCCCCAAATAGCACCGTTAATTAGACATGGTTAAAATAGAGTAATTTAGCAATAAATTACTCTATTTTTCCTTTCAAAAGAAAACTTCGATAATATTTGATGGTATGTTAAAATACGAAATATGTCCTCATAGGTGCAGATAAGAGAAACAGGAACAGATCAAAAAAATGGGGGGGCGGCGGGCCTTGTCAGAGGGTTCTTTCCAGCATGCTCACCTTGTCATGGCCGGGCTGGCCCTCTACATGCTGCTCATGCTTGCCGTTGGCTGGTGGAGCCGGAAACAGATCAAGAGCAGCACCGACTTCATCATCGCCGGCAGACGCCTTTCACTGCCCCTGACTGCGGGAACCCTTTTTGCGACCTGGTTTTGCGGCGGTACACTTATGGGCGCCGCAGCGCAGTCCTATCTATTTGGCAACCAGGGAGTCATCTTTGATCCCTGGGGCTCAACCCTTTCGCTTTTGCTGACGGCGCTGATTTTCGGCCGGCTGCTGCGCCGCGGCGGTTATCTCACCATCATCGACTTTTTTGATCTTCGCTACGGCAGGAAGATGGGCTTTCTGGCGGCGCTGGTCCAGGTTGTTGCAGAGATAGGCTGGATCGGGGGCCAGCTGGTGGCTTTCGGCGTGATTCTGCAATTATTCGCGGGGATACCCTTTATCTGGGGAACTGCCCTCTCCTGCGCCGTTCTGGTGATCTATACCTGGCAGGGGGGAATGTGGTCTGTAACGGTGACGGACTTTCTGCAGATGGGCTTTATTGTTGCCGGAGTGGCTGCGCTGCTCTTCACCGTGGTTCCGCTGGCCGGGGGCTGGGGCCATCTGATCAGCCATGCCGGCAGCCGTGCGCAGATTCCCGCCATGGCTTTCTTTCCCACGGGTGAACAGGGTTACCTGGGCTATTGCGGCCTGCCGGGATGGTTCTATTATCTTGGTGCCTGGCTCTCCACCGGTCTGGGCGATATCCCTTCGCAGGATCTGGCCCAGCGCCTTCTGGCGGCGAAAAATGAAAGGGTGGCCTCAGGCAGTGCCGCCATCGCCGCAGTGCTCTACCTTGTGGTGGGCATGGCGCCTGTTCTGCTGGGATCGCTTATGTTTGAACTGAACCCGGGGCTGGCCCTTGAGGAAACGGAGATGATTCTGCCCTATCTGGCGATGAACTACCTGCCGCCCGCCCTGGCGGCTCTCTTTGCCGTTGCTTTGATCGCCGCGCTCATGTCGAGTGCAGACAGCGCCCTGCTGGCAGCCTCCTCGATCATAGGCCGCAATGTACTGCGCTATATCAAACCCGGCGCAGATTCAGCGCTTACTATAAAGGTGATGCGGCTCTGCATTCCCTTTATCGCCCTGGGCTCCCTGCTCATTGCTTTATATGCTGAAACCATCTATATGCTTGCCGTAATTACCTGGTCGCTCATACTGGTGGGGCTTTTCGCGCCCTTTGCTGCCGGGTACTTCTGGAGGAAGTGCAACGAGAGCGGAGCCATTGCCGCCCTTACAGGCGGCCTGCTCTCCTGGACCGGCGCGGTGATCTACTTCATGCGCCACCTCACCATGGCGGCCAATACCGGTGTTGTGGAGGAGGGGACGGTCTACATGGATTGGGCTGTCTGGGACGCCATCTACATGGGTTCAATCCCGGCTTTTCTTATTTCCATTGCAACCATGGTCATTGTTTCGCTGGCTACGCAGAGGAAGGATCCCCCCAGGCCGCTTCTCGATATCAGGGAAAACCCCTTTTCGGCGCGGCTGCGCCATGGCAGGGATTTACCCCGGTGAATTCTGCTTCCACCGGTACCGCTGCCGCCCTGAAAAAATAATTTTTAACTGGCAGGAGAGGTTGACAGGAGCGTAGAATAATACTATTATTGTGCTACAAAGTTAAATATATGTAACACAGCGTGGAGGTGAAGAAACTGGGCAAGGATAAAATTTCATGGGAAGAAGCCGTGAATTTTCACGGCCACTCCTGTATGGGCCTTGCTTCCGGTTACCGCGTGGCTGAAGCGGCCTGGCAGGTTTTTCGGGAACGCGATGTCGATGAAGAGATCGTCGCCATTGTGGAAAATGACAACTGCTCCGTTGATGCCATTCAGGCGATGCTGGGCT
>CAYXKD010000057.1:0-12128 GCA_964464625.1 uncultured Syntrophomonadaceae bacterium | reverse complement strand
AGCGCTGTGACGTTGTTCTTGCCGGGGGAATGTATGCCGCCGCCCGGCAGCACAATCCCCTTCTTATCGATTCCTTTGCGCTGTCCCTGCACAGTGCAGTTCCCCGGGCCAGGTTGTGTCTTCCGCACTTTGAGCCGGCTGCCGGCGCCTACCTGCTTGCTGCAGAGGCGGGCGGGCACCTGATCCGTCATGAAGATGACAGTGCGGCAGCCACCCGTCTGGCCCGCTCCTATAAAGAGTTGAATCTGCCGCTGCACCTGCAGGATAGTAAATAGAATCCGGTGAATAAGGTAAACGTAATTATATCCGGGAGGTATAATTCTGCCGTGCAGGGCGGAGCGCCGGAAAACTGAATTTTGGAAAGAGGTGTCCTGTTGTTTGCAACGGTAAAGCAAATAGCCGCCTGTATTGAAGAGCTGGCGCCGCTTTCCCTGGCGCTGCCCGGTGATCCCGTGGGTTTACAGCTGGGCGATCCTCATGCAGCGGTGCAAAGAGTGCTTGTGGCTTTGGAGCTGGATGAAGCGATTCTTGAAGAAGCGGTTGTTAAAGAATGCCGGCTGGTTGTAACCCATCATCCGCTGCTCTTTGAGCCGCTGCATTCGGTGGATGAGAGCGTGCCTCAAAATGCGCTGGTGGCTGCAGCGATCCGTCACGGGATTGCCGTTTACAGTGCTCATACAAATCTTGATGTTGCCCCCCTGGGGGTGAACCATATTCTTGCGGAGCGGCTGGGCCTGGCGGAGGAAGGGCGGCAGGTTCTGGAGATTACCGGATACGACCAGCTTTTAAAACTGGTCATTTTTGTCCCCTCAGGCCATGAAGAGCGGCTGCTCGAAACCCTGGCCGCTGCAGGAGCCGGCTCCCTGGGCGCCTACAGTCACTCCAGCTTTGAGGTGTCAGGCACCGGAACATTCATGCCTTTGGAGGGGAGCGATCCCTATATCGGCACCAGGGGCAGGCTGGAGCGGGTCAGCGAAAAACGGCTGGAGACGATTCTGCCTGCTTCCCGTAGGGAAAGTGTTGTCCGGGCCCTTATGGAAGCGCACCCCTATGAAGAACCGGCCTATGATCTTTATCCCCTGGCCCTGGAAGGCCGTCCCCTTGGCCTGGGGATTATCGGTTCTCTGGGATATCCCCGCACTCTTTCTGAAATAGCCGGGCACTGCCGCAAGGCGCTGGATTTACGATCACTGCGCTGTTGGGCGCCGCCAAAGAGAAAATTCAGCAGAATCGCTCTCTGCGGCGGCAGCGGCGGCTCAATGATTGAACCTGCCGCGGCGGGAGGTGCGGAACTTTTAATTTCCGGTGACTTTCGCTATCATGACCTGAAAAAAGCTCAGGCCCTCTGCCTCGGACTAATCGATGCAGGGCATGGTGGCACAGAATTACCCGTGGTGGGCTATCTTGCCGGGCACCTCAGTTCACGCCTGCTCGAGGCAGGTTTCAAGACTGCCGCTACTGCTGCGGAAAGTTCGCCCACAGAGTGGCTTTTATTTTAGGGGCGGCAAAGTCCCTTTTATGATGATGTAACGGCCGAAAGAGGTGAGAGGACTTGTCTTTAAAAAGCTTATGGGAGCTTCAGGAGATCGATCTTTTAATCAAGGAACTTGAGGAGGAGATTGAGAACAGCCCGCTTCACCGGGAGGCCGGGGAGGCGGCGGAGCGCCTGCAAAGCCTGGACAATGCTTTGCAGGAGGCGGAGAAAAGCTTGAAGGAACAGCGGAAAAGGTTGAAAAGGGGAGAGCTTGATCTTGAATCGATCACTGCAGAGCACAACGAACTGGACAGGCGGCTTTACAGCGGCGAGGTGAAAAGTGTAAAGGAACTCGAGCAAATGGAGATCAAACTGCGCTCCGTCCGGAAGGGTCAGCTGAGTTTAGAAGAAGATCTTTTGGGGTTGATGGAGTCGATAGAGGATGAAGAGCAGCTGTCCCGGAACTTAACTGTGCAGCAGGGAGAAGCTGCGGCCGGGCTGCAGCAGCGCAAACAAAGTCTGGATGAGGAGCTGGCCCGTCTGGGCGGAGAGCTGAAAAAGATGCAGGTTCAGAGAGAAAACCTGACTGCGCAGGTTGAACCGCGATATCTGGAGCGCTACCGCGAATTGGCGCAAAGGTTTCAGGGCCAGGGAGTGGCTCGTGTGATAAACGATATCTGCCAGGGGTGCAGTGTATTTATCTCTTCGGCCCAGCGGGGTTTTCTTTACGATCCCCAGGCCGTTGTTTATTGTGAAAACTGCGGCCGCCTGCTTGTTCGCTTCACTGAGGAGCAGGCAGCGGCGGCTCGGAAAGAGGGGGAATAACCCTGTTGAAGGAACAACGGGTAAGATATATAATGCTTATGTGAAGTAGCGATAGTTCATATTGTACCGGGAAGAGGGATCAGCTTGGCTGAAAAAAAAGGTAAGGTAAGGCGTAAGGATATACGCAAGCAGCGGTGGACTGCGATTATAGCGGCGCTCCTGGCCATTGCGATGGCTATTTCCGCCATAGCAGCATATTCGGGCCGCCTGCTGGACCGTGGCGGCGACGCTGTTGTCGATCCGGGTGAGCAGATCGATCTCGATGCTTACCGGGAGTATTATACGGACGAAATTGAGCGGTTGGAAAAATATATCGATGAGTTCGGGCCTGCAGCTCCAGTGCTTGGTGAACTGATAGGGTGTTATGATATTTTGATCCAGATTGAAGAGGGCGAAAGCAAGGTTTCAGAGGAAGCATTACAGGGCTATAGGGACAACCTCGTAAAAATCAGCCGCGACCTGGTCGAGCTGGAGCCGGACAAAGCTGCACATCGTCTGCGCCTGCTTGAGTATTACAACAAATTTGGTGAAGAGGAGACAGTTATCGCCGGCGAGATAGATGTTTTGCGCAATTTACTCCATGAAAACCCCGATCCTGCTTCCGATCTCCTGCTGATCAGCTTCTTGAAGTCAGCTGAGCAGCAGGAAGAGGCTTTAAATGATGAGATCGCCTGGTTGGAAGAATATTTTGAACAGCTGGATGCATCGGAGGGGCTCGACAGCGAAAACCGCTATTACTACGCTTATTTACTTGGTGAATTCTTGGGAAAAAGGCAGGCGTCCGAAAAACAACTGGCTCTAATTATGGAAAAAGAGTCAGAGGAGAGCCCCGAATACCTGGCTGCGAAGAGGTTTCTGGATTACTTGCAGCAGGAGGAAGAAACAGGCTCAAAGGAAGATAACTAGATTGGGAGACAGTATGAAACAGGAGACCTGGCTTCGCTTGTTGGGAGAACTGCGCAAAAGACTGCTCCTGACCATTCTGATTATTGCTTTGGGAGCGGTTTTCTGTTATATTTTTATCGATCAGATTCGCAACATCCTGCTTTTACCCACCTTAACCCCGGATTTTATAGAGTTTTTTAAGACTTTCATTGCACAGTTTCCCTATCGCGATCTGCCCGCCGGCCTTGAGCTCCCTGTGAGGTTGATCTTTCTCACTCCCGGAGAAGCGTTTATGGCCAATCTGCGTCTGGCCCTGGTCTGCGGCATGCTGATCACGCTGCCTCTGATTATTTACCAGGTGGTGGCTCTCATCCTAACGGTAAAGAAAAGCCGCCGCGGCGGTGCTCTACTTCTGACCGTGGCCATCTGTTTTCTTTTTCTGCTTGGACTGAGTTTTGCATATTTCGTTGTGTTCCCTTTTGCCATGAATTTTTTCCTCAGTTTTGCTTCTGTGGATATAGGGGCGGAATGGAGTATCGGCCGTTACCTCTCTTTTGCGACATCTTTCCTTTTTGCCTTTGGACTTGTTTTTCAGATTCCCCTGGTGTTCTGGTTTCTCGGCAGCATCGGGGTGCTCAATGCCGCCTTTTTGAGAAGACACCGCAGGTTAGCCATTGTGATTATTATGATTCTAGCCGCGATACTCACACCTCCCGATGTTTTTTCCCAGATCCTGATGGCCATCCCGCTCTTCATTCTCTATGAATGCGGTATATTGCTGGTAACTTTGGCCCAGCGAAAACGTAAGCTTCAAAGTGCGGATGCGCTGCCGCGGGAACAGCGTGGATAGCGCTTTCTCTCCCCATCCATTTAGCGCATCTATCACTATTAAAGGCGGCATACTTAAACCCTTGACAAGCAATTCTGTTATGGTGTATAAATAGTTAGGCAAACCTAACTTCTGGAGTTGATCCTGTGAGCCCACTGCCGCTGAGTGCAGCAATGCAAGACTATCTTGAAGAGATCTTAAACCTCTCCAACCGGCTGGGAACGGTCCGGGTTACCGACATTGCCGAAAGGCTGAATCTGACCAAGGCCAGCGTCAGCCAGGCCCTTAACCAGCTGCGTGAGCAGGGACTGATCACACAGGACCGCTACGGTCCCGTGGAGCTCACTGAACAGGGGCGTTATTACGGCGAGGTGGTCAAACGCCGCCACGTGGTGTTGCGCAGTTTCCTTACAGAGGTGCTGCATCTGGATCATCAAACAGCGGAGGAGGATGCCTGCCGGATGGAGCATGCTGTCAGCAGTGAGACTATAGAGAGGCTTGTGGAATTTTTGCTCAAGGGCGGCTACAGCAGTGGTTTCAATGACCATAAGGGCGAAGAGGACTCCGAGTAGAGTATGATATTGTTAGATATATATTGGGTGCGGTTGATTTGTTTACCGGCCCTGCAGGGGAAAGGGGAGCAGAAATGAAAGTAGTTTCTTTGGTAGAAATGAAAACAGGTCAGTCGGGCAGGGTCAGTCAAATACAGGGCGGTCACGGCATGGTTGCCAGGCTGCAAGCCCTGGGTATCCACCCCGGGAAAAGAGTGACCAAGGTGAGCGCCGTATTTCAGAGAGGACCTGTTGTTTTGGGAATAGACAGATCCCAGGTTGCCCTGGGGTACGGCCAGGCCAACCGTATTTTTGTGGAGGTAGCAGAGTAGGGAAAAGACCCTGGAACGGAGGGTATCTCACCGGTGCAAAAAGAAAAAACAGCTGTTCTTGTGGGCAACCCCAATGTGGGGAAAAGTGTCATATTCTCCCAGCTAACGGGAACCAGGGTGGTAATCTCCAATTATCCCGGGACAACAGTGGAATATACCCGGGGCAGGTTGCACCTGGAGGATCAAAACTGGGAGCTTTTAGATGCCCCGGGCACCTACAGCCTGGAACCATCCTGCCGGGCAGAGGAGGTTACCGCCGGTCTTGTTGATTCTGCCGATGTGGTCGTTAATGTGGTCGATGCGACCAACCTGGAGCGCAATCTTTATCTCACCGGCCAACTTCTCGAGCGGGGGGTACCGCTAATTGTTGTTTTAAACCTTGTAGATGAAGCAGCTCAGAAGGGAGTAGAGCTCAATATTCCCCGCCTGGAAAGAATTCTGGGCGTTCCGGTGATCCCCACGGTAGCAATTAGCGGCAAAGGACTGAAAGAACTCGTTGCCGCCCTGCCCGGATCCAGGCGGGGCAGGGGGAAGCTGCTTTCCCCTGATGAACGCTGGGTTTGGATTGGCTCTGTTGTGGAGCGCGTCCAACGGGTGAGACGCCGCCGCCGGACCTGGCTCGAAGCCCTGGAGCTGGCCAGCATTCGCCCGTTAACGGGGGTTCCCATTGCGGCAGTGGGGCTTTATCTCGCTTTTAAGGTGATCATCGGCAGCGGAAAATGGCTGGAGGGTTTACTGGAGAAACTTATATTTGAACCGCTTTATCTGCCATTGCTCAACTCCATGAGCCGGTTAATGGATGGAAGTGGTTTCTGGCATGATCTCTTTATTGGCAATCTCTACGAGGGGCAGATCCATCTTGAAGAGTCCATGGGGTTACTCAGCACAGGGGTATTTGTTGTTTTTGGAGTGGTGACGCCTTACCTGTTCATGTTCTATCTTGGGCTGGGTTTTCTCGAGGATTGCGGTTATTTACCGCGCCTGGCTGTGATGTCGGATAGGATGATGCATCGCCTGGGGCTGCACGGTTTTGCCGTTATTCCCATGCTTCTTGGCTTCGGTTGCAATGTTCCGGCAGTGCTGGCGGCGCGCAATCTTGAAAGCCGGCGGGAACGCCTGATAGTCAGCACCATGCTGGCGATATCCATCCCCTGTGCCGCTCAGATGTCCATGATCATCGGGCTTGTCGGCCGCCACGGCGGAGCCTATCTGGGTGTAATTCTGGCTATGCTTTTCTTGATCTGGGCGTCAACAGGTCTTATTCTGGACCGTCTCCTTCCGGGATATACTCCTTCCATGATCGTAGAGATACCTCCTTACCGGTGGCCCAATTTAAAAGCACAGTCTCAAAAGCTGGGCATGCGCCTGAAGCATTACTTTACCGAGGCTCTGCCATTTATTTTTGGAGGCATTTTACTGATCAACCTGCTGCATCTTACCGGGGTAATCAGTTATCTGGCCAGCACCTTTGCACCTGTTTTTCAGGGGCTCTTCGGTCTGCCCAGAGAGGCGGTCTCCACACTGCTGGTAGGATTTCTACGCAAAGATGTTGCCGTGGCCATGCTTGTTCCCCTGGGGTTGACAGCCCGGCAGTTTGTCATCGGCGCCACCGTGCTTGCCACTTATTTTCCTTGTGCTGCCACCTTCATTATTTTGATCAAGGAACTGGGGATCAGGGATATGGCAGTTGCCCTGGTTATGATGCTGCTTGTCTCAACAGCAGCGGGAACTGTGCTCAACCTTCTGTTGGAGACCGTTCTGGAGCCGGTTTACCTGGCTTTTCTTTTGGCCGGGTTGGGTATACTTTTGTTAGTGTTTTGCGGCGGCAGTTCTGAACAGCAGGAAAGTAGGAAAGGTAAAAGATTTACTACAAAAATTCAGGAAAGAGGGAATTAATCATGCCGGAAAGAGAAAACCCAGCAGACAAAACTGCCGGCGATTCAGTACTGAAGAAACTGGGACAGCCGGAGCAGAGCCACATCCGTCATGTCATCGCAGTGATGAGCGGTAAAGGCGGCGTGGGAAAATCATCCCTATCAGCGATGACAGCGGCCTCCCTGGCCCGGGAGGGTTACCGGGTGGGGCTCCTTGATGCTGATATCACCGGGCCGAGCATTCCCAAGCTTTTTGGTGTGCAGCAGCAGCCGGAGGCGGTAAACGGGAAGATCGCCCCTCCCAAAACGGGCCTGGGGATCAAAATAATCTCTTTAAACCTGCTTCTGCCGAACGAAGATGATCCCGTAGTCTGGCGGGGACCGCTCATCGGCGGAGCGGTGAAACAATTCTGGACTGATGTTCTCTGGGGGGAAATCGATTACCTGATAGTGGATCTGCCCCCGGGGACGGGAGATGCGCCTCTTACAGTGATGCAATCGCTGCCTCTGGACGGGCTGCTCATCGTGACTTCGCCCCAGGATCTTGCGGTGATGGTTGTGAAAAAGGCAATCAAGATGGCCCGGATGCTCGATGTGCCTATTCTCGGTCTTGTGGAGAACATGAGCCGGCTCATCTGTCCTCATTGCAGCAAGCCGGTGGACCTTTTCGGGCCCAGTCAGGCTGAAGAGGTGGCGGCGGAGACAGGAATCAGGCTGCTGGGAACAATCCCGCTCGATCCGGAGATCTCACGCCTGGGAGACCTGGGTGAAATTGAGCAATACCAGGTGGATTTCTTAAAAGAGATTCCAGGGCTTTTGGAAAAAAACTAAGCGGCGGGAAGCCGCGATTGAAAGGAGGATATCATTCATGAAACTGGCTGTTTGTGCGCAAGGCGAGGGACTTGATGCTCAGGTGGATCAGCGTTTCGGTCGCTGTCCCTATTTCGTGATTATTGATTCCGAAACGGGGGAACTGCTTAAATCAGTGCCGAATAGCGGTGCAGCTGCTGCCGGCGGAGCCGGGCCGCAAAGCGCCCGCCAGCTGTCACAGGAAGAAGTTGGGGCAGTGGCGCTGGGCCATGTGGGACCCAATGCTGCGGCTGCTCTCAAGGCGGCGGGTATTTCCGTCTATGGCGGTATTTCCGGAACGGTTGCCCAAACCTGGCAGCAATTCCGAGAAGGCAGTCTTTCTGTTATTGATGAACCAACGGTAGATTCACATCATGGAATGCCCTGAGGGCTATTACCTCCCCTTAGCCCTTTTCCCCTGGGGAGAGGGCTGAGGAGGGGGCAAAGATGAACTCGCAAGTTTACAGCATGCTGTAAAAGGAGAGTGTGTCATGAAAATTGCCATTGCAACAGATAACGGCTATGTAGCGCAGCATTTCGGGCACTGTGCCACTTACACCCTTTTTGAGCTTGAAGATAACCGGGTAATTGGCAAAGAGGTAATCGACAACCCAGGGCACCAGCCCGGGTTTCTACCCGGTTTTCTGGCTCAGTTCGGTGTCTCCTGCATTATTGCCGGAGGGATGGGGCAGCGTGCGCAGCAGCTTTTTGCCGGACAGGGCATCGATACTGTTGTCGGTGTGACCGGCCCGGTGGATCAGGTGATCTCTGCTTATCTGGACGGCAACTTGCAATCGGGAGAAAGCCTTTGCGATCACAAGTATCGTCAAAATAATTGTTCGAAGGAACGCTGAGTTACTACAGTAAGCAACTTGAAAAGGGGGTGGGAAAATGTATGGTGGCAGATATGGTTATGGTCCCGGTTTCAGGAGAAGGGGCCGGAGAAGGTATCCGGGAGCACACGGTTTTTGGGGCGGAGGCCCGGGCCCTGGCTGGGGTTGGGGACGTTACTGGTACGGCAGAGGGGCTCCTTACTATGAACCGCCTCCCTGGGCTGCTCCCTACGGACCGGGAATAGAGGGTCCCGAAGTGGATGAGAGCCAGTGGCTGAAGGCAGAGGCTGCCTCCTTGCGGGCCGAGGCGGAGGCCATTACAAACGAACTGGCTGAAATTGAAAGGCGCCTGGCTGAAATTGAGCGTCCTGAAGAAACATAGAAGGTCTGTAATACCGGAAGGGGCGGAGTCACTGCTCCGCCTCCTTTCCGACCGGGGAAGGAAGATCAGCATGATCATAGCTATTGCCAGCGGCAAGGGGGGAACAGGCAAGACAACAGTGGCAACAAATCTTGCCCTTGTCATGTCGGGGGAAGGGGATCTTCAGTTTTTAGATTGCGATGTTGAAGAGCCCAATGCGCACCTCTTTTTAAAACCAGAGTTAGTGAGCTCTGAACCGGTTTCCATTCCCGTTCCCCGGGTGGATCTGGAGCGCTGTAACTATTGTGGTATCTGCGCAGAGGTCTGCGCCTTTAATGCAATCATGGTAGGAAAAGAGACAGTGCTCGTTTTTGAACAGCTCTGTCACGGCTGCGGCGGTTGCACTTATTTCTGTCCTGAAAAGGCGATCAGCGAGTTTGATCGCCCCATTGGCGTTCTTGAAAGCGGTACTGCTGGAGCTATCTCTTTTATCCATGGCAAGCTGAATCCGGGGGAGGCCCTTTCTCCTCCATTAATCAAAGCAGTGAAAGATAAGATCGATCCTGCAGCGGAAGGCCTGACGATTATCGATGCCGCACCGGGTGCATCCTGCCCTGTAGTGGAGGCAATCCGGGGCAGCGATTACTGTCTTCTGGTTACCGAACCGACTCCTTTCGGCCTGAATGACCTGGTAATCGCCGTGGAGCTGTTGCAGAAACTGGGCATTCCCGGTGGGGTTGTCATCAACCGTTCACTGGGCGGCGAGGGTGAGGAACAAATCGAAACCTATTGCCGGGAAGAAGAGGTGCCCATAATTTTAAAGATGCCCTGGGATCGCGAGCTGGCCGCTCTTTACGCGCGGGGTGAACCGGCGGTGACTCATCTGGCCGGCTGGCGCAATGTTTTCAGGGAGTTGGGAAGACGGATCCTGGAAGATGAAGGGAGGGCCCGCTGATGGAAGAGATCGTTGTAATCAGCGGCAAGGGAGGTACGGGAAAAACCACTTTAACAGCCTCTTTTGCAGTCCTGGCTAAAGGCGATGCAGTGATGGTTGACGCCGATGTGGATGCGGCGAACCTGAGTCTGGTGCTGACGCCGCAGCAGTTGGAAAGCCATCCTTTCATTGCTTCTTCCGTGGCGGTTCTGGACAGGGAGCGCTGTACTGAGTGCGGCTTATGCCGCGATCTCTGCCGTTTTGATGCCATATCTGAGAGCTACGAAGTTGATTCCATCTCCTGCGAAGGTTGTACAGTTTGCAGCCGGGCCTGCCCGGAGGAGGCCATCACCATGGAGGAGGTTGTCTCGGGGCACTGGTTCCTTTCGGAGACTCCTTACGGCAAGCTGGTCCATGCCCGCCTGGGGGTGGCCGAAGAGAATTCAGGAAGGTTGGTCACCCTGATCCGGAAGGAGGGCCGGGATATAGCCGCCGCCGGAGAGAAAAAATATCTGCTTACCGACGGGCCGCCGGGGATCGGTTGCCCGGTTATTGCCTCTTTATCAGGGGCGACAAAGGCTTTAATTGTCACCGAGCCTACCATTTCCGGGATTCACGACCTCAAGCGGGTTCTTACTGTCTGCCAATTTTTCGAGGTCCCCGCTGTCGTCTGCATCAACCGCTGCGACCTGGATGAAGATAATGCGAAAGCCATTGAAACCTATTGCCGCGAGGAATCTGTGGATGTAGTTTCGAAGATTCCTTTTTACCGGGAGATTACCGAAGCTCTGGTTCAGGGGAAACCGGTGGTCAACTATACCCGGGGTCCCGCGGCCGATGACATTGCCGCCCTCTGGCGGAAAATCTCTGGTGCCGGTGAAGTGTGACAGGGTGAATCTTCAAAGTTGTTGGGGGGAAACAGTTATGGAATATACAAACAAACTGACCGATCACTTTCAAAACCCCAGGAATGTAGGGCGGATTCCCCGGCCGGACGGGGTTGGGGTGATCGGGGATCCCTCCTGCGGCGACTGTATCCGGATATACATCAAGGTGAAGGAGCACCATTTGTCAAAAATAAAGTTTGAAGTGTACGGCTGCCCCGCGGCAATTGCCACAACCAGCATTTTGACGGAAATGGCCCTGGGTAAAACTCTTGAAGAAGCCCTGGCCATTACACCGCAGGATATTGCCAGCGAGCTTGGAGGACTGCCTGATCTGAAAATGCACTGTTCAAACCTGGGCACCGCTGCTCTCTACCAGGCTATATGGCATTACCGTCATCGGCAAGGGGGTTGACCCTTCACGGATACCGGGGAAATAAATTAAACTTCCTAAGGAAAGTGTGAGACCAATACCCAGCGAAATCAAAATTACCACAATTTGTGAAAACAGGACTCCTCGTTCCGGTTTATTGGGAGAACACGGACTGGCCATGCTCCTGGAGACAAGGGGCAAGAGGATTCTTTTTGATACCGGAGCAGGTTCCACCTTGGCGGGAAATTCCGCTGCTCTGGGCCTGGACCTTACCAAGCTTGATGCTGTGGTGTTGAGCCACGGGCATTATGACCATACCAGCGGCTTGAAATGGATCATCGGGGTTCAGGTTCCCGCTACACTGGACGTTTACGGCCACCCCGATCTATTATCCGAAAAGTACGCATCACGCAAGGGCGGTTCGCCAAGATATATCGGTGTGCCCTGGAAGTGTGCGGAAATGGAGGCGCTTGGAGCCAGGTTTTACCTGGAGCGCGGGCCGGTAAATCTAGGCGAAGGCATCATGACCACAGGGGAAATTCCCCGCCTGCCCTGCGCTGAAAAGATAGAGTCACCTTTCCTGATCAAGAAAGAAGGGCGTTTTACCGAAGACCGGCTTTTCGATGACCAGGCTCTGGTGGTGGAAAGCAGTGCTGGCGTTGTTGTACTGCTGGGCTGTGCCCATGCCGGGTTGATCAAGACGCTGCAGCACGTCCTCTCCCTGACGGGGGAGAAGCGGATATATGCTGTTTTAGGCGGAACCCATCTTGTAAATGCCTCAAAAGAGAGCCTGCAAAGCACTGTTGCCGCGCTGCGGCATTTTAAACTGGAACTCATCGCCCCCTGCCACTGCAGCGGTTTCAGAGCCATCGCAGCTTTGCACCATGCTTTTGGTGAAAGGTGCCTGGACCATCAGGCAGGGAGTATATTTGAACTGCCGCTTAAATCCTCTTGAAACCATAGAAAGGACCCCCCCTGAGGATGGCCCCATCGTGATGAGAAGCTTTCACAATTATAGAACTTTTATTTGAATCCAGTGACATCTTACAGTATAATAATATGAAATAAAACCTGACTTCAGGAATAAAAAACAAAACATGGTGTTAAAGTTTGAACCTGTGCTT
>CAYXKD010000056.1:0-12319 GCA_964464625.1 uncultured Syntrophomonadaceae bacterium | reverse complement strand
CAATGCCGATCCCCTTGGCCAGCTGGTTGATAATCTCCAGCTGGATATTGCGCCGGGTAGTTTCGTAGATCTTCTTCTTTAGCTCCACATAGTAAGATTTCTTCGAGCTGTGAATCCCTGTGAGCTTCTCAATGAGCTCTTTTTTATTTTTGATTACCATTCAATTCACCCTTGTTTAAAAGTCAAAGTGCAGACTGGAATATTTCAATGATGTCGGAGACATCGGCATCACGCGGATTGGTAATGAAACAGGCGTCTTTGATGGCATTCTCGCTTAACTCCGGCAGCACATCCTCAGGCAGGCCCAATTCGGCAAGACCCGAGGAAATACCCACATCCTGGGCCAGCTCCCAGACCATGGCAATGGCTTTTTCTGCAGCCTCGCGTGGAGTCATCTGCTCCACCCGCGCCCCCATGGTAGCGGCAATGCGCACATACTTATCGATTGAGGAAAGAAGGTTGAACCGCATCACATGGGGCAGGATAATGGCGCTGATCTCTCCGATGGGCAAATCGAGCCGTCCCCCCACCTGGTGCGTCATGGCGTGCGCCAGTCCGAGAACGGCATTGGAAAAAGCAATTCCTGCATGGATGCTCGCTTTCCCCATGGCCACCTTGGCCTCTTCATTGACCTGGCTGGCCACAGAGGCGCGCAAATTATTTGAAATCAGATCAATGGCATGCAGGGCATGTATATCAGTCATATCCGTCGCCGCCAGTGAAAGGTATGCTTCAATGGCATGGCTCAGCGCCTCCATCCCCGTCTGGGCGGTAACGCGACTGTCAATAG
This sequence comes from uncultured Syntrophomonadaceae bacterium, assembly GCA_964464625.1. Lineage (GTDB taxonomy): Bacteria > Bacillota > Dethiobacteria > DTU022 > DTU022 > JAAZIN01. Next base: position 11,529 of record CAYXKD010000056.1, on the reverse strand, counting down.
TGGAGAGGATCAGCGGATCGGTAATGGAGATATCAGGCATCAGCGATTTGGAAATGATAGTCATCTTAATCCTTCGCTCGCTATCGGCGATTATGGAAAACTGGGAAACCTCCGAGCCCGATCCGGAAGTGGAGGGAATTACAATCAGGGGAGGTAGCGGATTTTCAAGGAGGTCTATTCCTTCGTAATCCTGAATCCTGCCCTTATTCGTGGAGAGAGTGGCCACCGCCTTGGCAGCATCAATGGTGCTGCCCCCGCCTATGGCCAGCACCGCATCGCAGCCCGTTTCGGCATAAAGCTGCGCTCCCTCCTGCACCTCGTAATCGCGCGGGTTGGCTGAAAAATCGGACCAGATCTGGTAGTCCAGTTCCGCCTCCTCCAGGTAAGGCAGCGCCTTGTCAACCCAACCGTGCTTGATAATCCCCCTATCAGCAACAAGAAAAACCCGGGAGGAGCCCAGGCGGCTGCAACATTCACCAGCCTGGTTGATAGAACCTTTGCCAAAGATTATTTCCGGAGCCATGAATTTGCTGATATACACAGCCTCTATTTTCCTTCCCTAATGGTAGATAAAAAGCGGTACAACAAAACTGTATTCCCACACTTTATTGATCTGATCTTTCTGCGAAGAGGGGAAAAACCCTTTTTTCCGCTCACAGAAAAAGAAAGAAATAGCCCCGGCATTTTTCACCGGGGCCTATCGTCATGCTGAACACCACAGGAACGCTTAAGCTAAGAAGCTGCTTTCTCCTTCTGCAGGACAGCTTTTTCTTCAACATCACCGATTTCGGGTACGAGCCCGTAACCGAGATTGCTTTCCATTATTTTTTTGCAGGCGGCTCTCTGTTCAATGGTACAACCGCACTGCTCTGCCTCTTCTTTTGTCAGTTGTTTTGCAAAAGCTCCGGCACTGCAAAACATGACCCACCCGTTTAAGCCCTGATACTCTTTCCAGTGCGGGCATTGAACTAATTTTTCCATTGTCGTCACCCCTTTCCTGGTTAGATTTCTTTGTAATTAGAAATCAGGTTTTACCGTCTCGTTCCTAGATCTTGCCGTTGGCGGCAAGGTCCGTCTTTTTCGATACCAAGGGACGCAGGTAAGCTCCCCAGTAAATGGCAGCCACAAAACCGGCCCCACCGATGATATTGCCAATGGTCACGGGAATAAGGTTGTTCAGGAAGAAACCCTGCCAGGTCAAACCCTGAATCACTTCGGGATTGAGCAGTCCGGCAAGAGCCGAGTTTTTAACCAGAGCCAGCCCCATGGGAATGAAGTACATGTTCGCAACACTATGCTCAAACCCGGCGGCAACAAAAGCGGCGATGGGAATCATGATTGCCAGGATCTTGCCGATAACATCTCTTCCGGCGCTGGCCAACCAGACAGCCAGGCAGACCAGCCAGTTACAGAAGATCCCTCTGAAGAGAGCCTCTACCCAGGGCAGCGAAGCCTTGGCTGCAGCAACATTTACCGCCCGCACTCCAATGGCGCCGCCGTTGGCTTTCCAGATCCCCGAATAGTAGAAAAGGAAAACCACCAGTAACGATCCTACAAAGTTAAACAGGTAAACCCAAAACCAGTTGTTCAAAAGCTGTTTGCCACTGACTTTCTTCTCCAGGAAACCGGTCATGATCATGTTGTTCCCCGTAAAAAGCTCTGCGCCGCCGAGCACAACCAGAATCAGACCCAGGGAGAAGGAGACTCCTCCTATGAGGCGGGTCAGGCCGTCACCGACAATTGCCGCCAGGTCGTTGGTGATAATGGTGAACATGATTGCACCCAGGGCAATGTAGGCGCCTGCCAGGATAGCCAGCGGAATCAGCGAACTCATCTTGGTTGTCGCCTTCGCCTGAGCCACACCAACAAAGGATTTGCAAATCTCCGCCGGCGGGTTAAAGGAAACAACTGGTGTCATTATTGCCGGTTTGGGATCCGGCAGCGGCTCCGGAGCCGGGACAGAGCCCACTCCGATGTTCAGTTCCATGCTCCCGAGACACTCCTTTCTCTTGGCCTCGGTGCACCCGATCTTAACCAGAAACTCGGGGTTGACCGGGCGGTTGAAAGCGGCCAGCTCACAATAAGAAACAGGACCTCCTACAGAATCGTATTCCTTCCAGAACTCGCACCTGTTAGCCACTTTACAAACCTCCTTCACTATATTTTTTCTTTTACCTATCTATACTGCAAAACCTGTGCCAGGTGTTGAGGGTAAACAAAAACCGCTCTAAGCGGGCTAAAAGGCCATTATATGCTGGTTTTTACCGCTCCAGTCATTGGATATAAAAAATGGGGAAGGTTGCCGCACACAAAAAGGTAACCAAAGTGACGCATTTACGTCACTTTGGTTACCACAAGGGTGCTTTGCCCTCCCTTTGAAGGCTCTTTTACTAAAGCTCTTTACCCCGGCCCCGCTATCTACCCGGTTCCTTTCAGCTTTTTCCTGCCGCTGGCGAATCTCCAGCTTTTCCTAAAAAGATATTCCAACATGCCTTTCCCGGATCCTGCCCAAAGGTATAAAAAAAAGCCCTAGGCAGAAGCTATTTCAGACCAGGGAGGTGAAATAAAATGATCCAGCTAACTCAAAAAGAGCGCCTTCTCTTAGAAGACCAGAAAGCGCACGAGGAGCTCTGCATCTTAAAGTACAGCTCCTATGCCCAGCAGGCGAAGGACCCCCAGTTGAAACAGCTTTTCACAACCTATGCCGGACAGGAGCAGCAGCACCTGGATACAGTCAACCAGATCCTGGCAGGACAACAGCCGGCAATGGGGTCTGGACAGCAGCAAGCCCAACCGCCACCGCCGGGTCCGGAGGGGATCGGCAGGCAGCTCGCGGCAGATGCGCAAAATGATGCCGCCATCTGCCAGGATATGCTTTCCACCGAAAAGTATATCTCTGCAACCTATGACACGGCCATCTTCGAAATGATCGATGCCAATGTGCGCCAGGCGCTCAACCATATCCAGAAGGAAGAGCAGCAACACGGCGAAGGGATTTTCAACTACATGCAGAGCAAGGGCTACTACAAGCCCAAGTAGAGGCCGGGTTCCATCCCGGCCCGAGCACCAGGTGCAACCCTAGGGGCGGGGTTCCATCCCCGCCCGCTGCCATCCATCCCCAAACCGAACACCAGGCACAACCGCAGGGGCCGGGTTCCACCCCGGCCCGCTGGCTTCTTCGCCCCAGTCTATTCTTTGGGCATGAGCTGCTCGACGAGATTGAGCACGGAGAAATGACCTCCTGTAAGCGGCGCCATCTGCGTCTCCCGGCCGAAAATATGATCGCGTATCTCCGGTGCTGTCAGAGATTCGCCCGCCAGCCCTGCTACTTTCTGGCGCAAATCGCGCAGATATTCCAGGAAGGAGGCCATTGCTCTTTTGCCATCAGGGACAACCCGCCCCAGGGAGGTATAGAGGGTCAGCTCCTCTGCCGGCAGGGCCAGCAGCTTCTCCAGCGAGGCAATGATTCCGTTGATATCCTCATCAGCCCGGAGCACCTTCAAATTTTCTGATACGAAAAGATCACCGCTAAAACACCAACCCTTCTCCCGCTCAAAAAGAACGATATGATCAAGGGAGTGTCCCGGCGTCTCGATAACTTCAAAACTGTAATGTTTCGTCCTGATTGTTTCTGGCAGAGGCTGGACCTCCGTCAGTTCCGGGTAGCCCCAGACCATCTCCTGGTATTCAAGCAGTGGAAAGCCATTTTTGATCAGCGGAATAGCCAGAGGGTGGGCGTATATTTCCAGTCCCAGCTGCTGCTTAATGAAAGCGTTGGCCCCGATGTGATCTTCATGGTGGTGGCTGTTCACCACCAGCTCAACTTCCTGCTTTTCGAGAAAACCGCCCAGTTCCTCAACGGTATAAGCACAGCCTGTGTCAATAAGCAGGCCGTCCACCAGGTAGGCGGCGGTCCAGTAGAGCACAGTTCCTTCCATCTCCCGCCCCATCATCAACTGTGTAATCTCACCGTAATTGTTAACCTTTAGCACTGCATCCCCCTCACTTTATTGAAATAATCCATACCTTCGCTGCAATATTTGAACACTTCGACAGAGATTGCCCATTTCCTTCAAATCACAAATCAGGGGCATGCCCGGGAAGCTGTCCTTATGAAAAAAGCAGCACTGTCCGTACAGAAGCATCGATCTTTTTCTCCATCCTGACGGAGCGAGGAATCCCTGTCTGCTTTATCATGGTGAGTCTAAGCAGGAACCTTGTTTCGGGGGGCGCAGCTAATGCCGCATCTCCACGGAGTCTGCTTATCCAACGCTCTGCCGGAGAGTTAAAGGTTAGCCGCGCTCACACCTGAAAGGGGTGATCCTTTGGAATCAACGAGCCTACTGCTCGAATGCTGTAACTTGATAGGAATTAATATATTTTGTCATCACAAGAAGGAAAATAAAGAGAATCAGCGAATAACAATACAAAAGTGTTACTATTTTTGTTTTAGTGCCACCTTTTTATCCTGCTGAGTACCGGTTCCACAAATTTATAAAGGAGATGATATCAGGATGAAATTTAAGCAAAAGGTTGCTCGGACGCTTGTTTTACTTACCATCCTGTCAGTGGCGGTAGCCTGTTTCCCAATTATGGCAGCGGCCTTGTCCATTGACGTTTTCTTTACTCAATCGGAATACTATAATGTAATCCGAATCAGTTACGGCACCGCTGAAGGAGAAAACTGGATCCGCACTGATGACAGTGATCCCTCGCTGAATGCAGTTGTCACGGCACACAAGAAAGACAACAGCCAGATCGGTGACCCTATCGCTGTACCGGCAAGCGCTGCTGGTTATGTAGATTACAGTGCCTATATCAAACCGGGGATCAATTATCTCAAGGTCGTTTTCCAAGGTAACGAGTATACGCGAAATGTGAAGATACTGAATATGGTTTTCCTCTTTGAGCAGCTGGAAAACCAAAACAAGGCCCGCCTGACCACCTATGCCGTCTGGCCCGATCAGAGTTATCCGGTTTCAACAGAGGGGGGCGATGGCTGGCCCTCTGAGGTCGAGGCCTATGATGCAGAGAAAAACGAGCTGGGCCCCGTTGACGTCCCTGACAGCGCGGATGGTATTGCAGACTATTCCTGCTACGCTGAATCCGGGATAAAATACCTCCGGGTTACCCAGGGCAGCAGTTCCAGCCAGTTTTTCGAAGTTGAAGTTTACCATGCGGCATCTACCGAACCCGAGAATGGGACCAACGAAGATGGCGAGAGCAGTACAGACAAAGATGGCGAGGCCGGTACAAAAGAAACCGGCAGACAGGAACAGGAACCAGGTAAACAGGAAACCGGTAAAGGAGATGAAGCCCTTCCGTCTACAGCTTCCGCTAACGGGTTGTCACTTTACTTGAGTTTGATCCTTCTGGCGGGAGGAATCTGCTTGCAGTTTCGCTGCCGTCCAGATCGGGCCCGCTGATTTTCGATCCCTCTCTTGCACCCGACCTGGAAAGGTCGGGTGCAAATCATATTGGAAGACCGGCTTGTGCGGATCTGTCTTTCATTACCGGTTGGTTATAACAGGGGGGATTTTATGCTGGAGGCGTTAAGAAACAGATGGCGTTCCGAAATGGTAAGTGAACAGTCCAATATCTCTTTTTGGAGGGACATGGCCGGACGGTTCGGAAAATTTCCTTTACCACGTTGGGACAAAGACGGGTTCCTGAGACTGCTCGATGCATCGGTTGACTTTGACGAGGGGATGCGGGTAATGGACATCGGATGCGGAACCGGCACCTATGCCATTCCCCTTAGTGAGCGCGTTAAAGAGGTGACCGCTGTCGATATTTCCCCAGAGATGCTTGACTATGCCAGGGTCAATGCAGCCCAGAACCACAGGGACAATATCGATTTTGTCTGTGCGGATTGGATAGGGGTTGATCTGATCGAAAGAAGATGGGAAAAACGTTTTGATCTTGTTATCGCCCACAATTCACCGGCCATTGCCGACACGTCTGCTTTTGAAAAAATGATCGCCTCTTCAAATAAATACTGTTTTTTGGCAAAACCCACACGGAGGAATGATTCTGTAACCGCTAAGTTATCAGAGCTGCTCGGGCATTCTGGGGATAAAAACAGCGTCGACGAAAGCATGATGATTTCTTTTGCCATCCTGTGGTACCGGGGACTGCTGCCTGAAATTCATCATTTTCAGACCAAGTGGAGGATGAAAAAAACACTGGATGAAGCAACTGAATTTTATATTAACAAGATGAAGATTTATCACGATCTTAATCAGGAACAGGAGAAAGCGATCATGGACTATCTAGAGTCTGTTGCCGATGAAAATTATGTCTATGAGAAAACCGAGACTGCGATAACCACAATCGCATGGCGAAACGACGGAATAATCCTGAATTCTAGCAGGAGGGAGTCTTAATTGGATACGGAGCTGTGGAGTTCGTGTGTTGAATTTCACGGGCATTCTTGCGCCGGACTTGCAATCGGTTATCGTCAATCCCTGATTGCCCTGGAACGGACCGGCAGCAAGTTTGACCGCGCTAAAGATGAAGAGTTGGTCTGTGAAATAGAGAACGATGCCTGCAGCGTTGATGCTGTACAGGTGATCACCGGCTGCACGCTGGGAAAAGGAAACCTTCTATATAGATCCACCGGGAAGATGGCCCTGTCGCTCTACAACAGGCAAACAAAAAAGGCAGTTCGCATTGTAATGCACCCGGACCTCTCGACAGAGCTTGGTTGGAACAAGGAGTACATTCTTGAAGCACCGGCGGAAAGCATATTTTTGATCAAGGCGCTGGATTATAAGCCCCCGGAGAAAGCATTTATTTTTGGCAACGTAAAGTGCGATCAATGCGGAGAGAACACAGCAGAAAACATGATTCGCCTGCAAGGTGGAAAGAAATTGTGCCCTGACTGTTTTCAGGATTACTCCAGAGGCTGGTGAAATATGCACCTGGATTTGAAAAGGGAGAAGGCCTCGCAAAGCGGGGCAGTTGCCTACTACACCCACCAGAAGAAAAAATGGGCAATCCTGTCCTGCTTGGCCCTGCTAACTGTTGTTTTCTTTTTAATTGCTGTCAATTCGGGAGCGGCTCGTCTGAAACTTCCGGATCTGTTAAGAACTATCCTGGGATATGGTAATGACAATGAAACAATAATCATCTGGGGTATACGCATGCCACGTGTTTGTGCGGCGCTTATCGCCGGCTCCGGTCTCTCCATCTCGGGGTGTGTCATGCAGAACACGCTGAGAAACCCCCTGGCCGACCCCTATGTCCTGGGCATCAGCAATGCAGCTGCGCTCGGCGCCAATATCGCCATAATCATCTTCGGAGCCGGAAAAGTCATCAGCAGCGGCGATGGCGCTATCGAAATCAGCAGTCCTTATCTGACCACGCTGCTGGCCTTCCTCTGTTCCATTGGCGCTATCCTTGTTTTGCTCAGCCTGGCCAGAATCCAGGGTCTCTCACCCGAAGCGATCATCCTGGCCGGAGTTGCTCTGGGAGCAATCTGCATGGCTGCAATTTCGATTTTGCAATACTTTGCAACCGATATCGAGGTTACCTCCGCTCTCTTCTGGACCTTTGGCGACCTGGGAAGGGCCTCTTGGAAAGAAATCGCGATCATGGCAGTACCGACCGCCCTGGCCCTGGGGTTTTTTTACTACCACCGGTGGGATTACAATGCACTTGACAGCGGGGAAGAGTACGCCAAAAGCCTCGGCGTTTCCACGGATTATATCAGGCTTTCCGGTCTGTTGACAGCAGCCCTCGTTACATCTGTGTCTGTTTCTTTCCTGGGCATGATCGGGTACATAGGTCTCATAGGCCCCCAGATAATGCGCAGAGTCATCGGATCCGACTACAGACACCTGATCCCCGCCTCTGCCCTCGCCGGGGTCATCATTCTATTGTTATCCGATACACTGGCCAGAACTGTTATATCGCCCATTACGCTTCCCGTAGGCGCTGTGACCTCCCTTTTGGGCGGGCCCATGTTTATATATTTGCTGATCAGGAACCGAAAGGGACGCCGGGCATGATCCTTCAGGTAAGCAATTTGAAATTTAGTTATCCGCAGGCACCGGTGTTGAAAGAGATCACCTTTGCCGCCGGTAAGGGCGACTTGGTAGCTATCCTGGGGACAAACGGTGCCGGGAAAACAACACTTCTTAAAACTTTGAATCGAATCTTGAAGTATCAGGCCGGAAATATCTATATTCAGGGACAGGATATCCGGAACCTTTCAAAGAAAAAACTGGCGCAAATAATCGGTTATGTGCCGCAAAGCAGCCAGTTTGCAGATATTACCGTATTTGATGCGATTTTGCTGGGACGTAGACCGTATATAATCTGGGAAGCCACGCGACAGGATCTCGAGGTGGTTGAGCACGCTTTGGACGAACTGGAGCTGAACGACTTTGCCCTCAGACCAGTGACCCAATTAAGCGGAGGAGAAACACAAAAAGTAACGATCGCCAGGATCCTGGCGCAGGAACCGCAGGTTTTACTGTTCGACGAACCCACAAGCAACCTGGACATTAAAAACCAGATCGATGTCATGAAAACGATAGAACAGATTGTCTCCGGAAAACAGGTGACAGCAATCGTGACTATGCATGACTTGAACCTGGCCGTTCGTTTTGCCAACAAGTTTATCATGCTTAAAGAAGGTAAAATATTTGCCGCTGGCGGAAAGGAAATCTTGACATCTAGTAACATCCGTCATGTCTATGGAATATCTGCAGCGATTATTAACCATAACGGGGTTCCCGTTATTATTCCAATGGATGAGCCAACAGTCAGGCAGTAAGGAGCGCTGGTATTATGAAAAGGAGTATTCTTGTCATATTCGCAATCGCCACTATACTTACCCTGTCCGGCTGCATCCCAAAGGGGCCGGGAGGCGCCGGTAGCGATAAAATTTTAGAGACGATCCAGATTGTAGATGCTTTGGGACGTAAAGTTGATATCCCCGTTAATGCTGATAAATTTGCCGCCATCGGTCCGGGAGCACTTCGCCTGTATTGTTATGTCGCCGATACAACAAGGCTCGTTGGCGTCGAAAACTTTGAAGTTGCCACGGAAACAAGTGGAAAGCCCTATCTGCAAGCCAACATGCACCTTAAAAACTACCCTGTTATCGGTTTTGGCGGCCCTGGAAATACCCCCGATGCTGAAAGATTGACACTGGCCGGTGCAGAGGTGATCTTCACCATGTACAACTACGAAATTAAAGAAGTTGAAGAGCTGCAGGAGAAAACCGGCATACCTGTTGTCGCTTTAAGTTACGGTGAAACCGAACTCTTTGATCCGGCCATCGGTAACTCTATCATGCTGATCGGAAAGGTAACAGGCAATGAAGAGAGGGCCCGGGAAATTGTAAATTTCCTTGAAGATGCCAAAACAGATCTGCTCAACCGCACATCGGGAATACCCGAAGGTTCCCAAAAAACAGTTTACCTGGGGGCGCACTCTATGGGGGGAATGTTCGGGATCGAGAGCACAACAGGTAATTATGCGCTTTTTAATGCCCTCCAGGCGATTAATGTTGTCGATGCTGCCGGTATTGACAGCCATGCTGTCCTGGATAAAGAGAAATTACTGGAGCTTGATCCCGATATTATCTTCCTGGATGCAGGAGGCCTTCATATCGTGAAGAAAAATTACGATGATATGCCCGGTTATTACGCACAGCTGAGCGCATTTTCCGAGAGAAATGTCCACCGTTTACTGCCGTACAACTATTACTACACGAACCTGGAAATTGCCCTTGCCAACACCTATTATATCGGCAAAGTGCTCTACCCCGGGGCATTCTTGGACATAGATCCTGCAGAAAAATTCGATGAAATAACCGTCAAAATGCTGGGAGCAGCTCTATATAAAGAAACAGCGGAAAGATACGGCTGCTTCGGGACCATCCGTTTCGAATGATGAACAGTATACCAGGCCTTTTTGAATGAACCGCCAAATAAATACTGGGGGAAGATAGGATGAGAATTAAAGTAAGCACTCTTATTTTGCTCACTGCTTTGGCCTGCCTTTGTCCTGCGGCTGCATATGCCTGGTCCGGGCCAGCAGAGAATACCGCCTATCATTTTGCTCAAATAGAGGGGAAAAATGTTGTCATTGTCAGCACCTACAGCACATGGATAGGCCCGGACCAGAAATGGCCTATTGCCACCGACAGCAATGATGAATGGGAAGCAACGGTCAGGGCGCACAGTGCAGATGGAAAACTGCTTGGCACAATTGAGGTACCGCAGTCAGTTAACGGCCGTGTCGACTACAGCTCCTACCTGGAGCATGGCTTTAAATATATTGTCGTAACCCAGGCTTCCGGCGCCGAAAGTGACAAGTATTTTCCGGCGCTTTATTACCCTGACGAAGAAAATGAGAGCGAGACCCAACAAGGCGGCCATGACAGTGACAGTGAGCAAGTGACCGAAGGGGACAGATCCAAAAACGCCGAAGAGCCTAAAGAAAGTAGCACCAAAGAGATACCTCCCACGAAAACCGCCGATGAAGAAGATCCCTCCCCGGAAACACAAACAGGGGACCCTTTGCCGGAAGAGATAACAGAAGAAAATTTGGAAGACCGCCGGATTGAAAGCGCTCACATCATTTTTACAAAAATCGCGAATGAGGACCGCAAAATTCGGGCCCAAATAGACAATGGTCAATACGGAAAAGATTGGTGGGGAGTCTGGGATATCAGTACAGAAGGGGAATGGGCCTCTAAAGTATACGTGCTGGATGCAGATAAAAATGTACTGGGCCAACTTTCCATTCCAGAATCAGCACTGGGAGTACTGGACTACCATGTTTACAGAAAAGATGCCGCCTATATCCAGGTGGAGCATAGCACCTGTGTAGGAATTTACGAGATATCAACAGGTAAGACAATAGCAGGAACTCTTGATGACATCATTGGGGAAGAGCAAGATCCGGGTAACAATAAAATTAATTACCTTGCAATTACCGCTATTGTTCTGATCGCTGTCTTCATTGCAGCACTCCTGTTTATTCTTCTGCGCCGCCGCAATTAAACTGTGGAATAAACGGTATTTGTGAAGAGCAAAACCGGGGCCGGATCTCCTGTCACAGCAGCTCTTCAATTTATAGCTCTGCACGGCGAAAAGAGAGCACAGCAGCAAGGAGAAAGGCAGCGGCCACCATAAGAGGCGCCGGCAACGCCGGCAGGATATCCGCCGGAGCAGCGCTCCCTTTCAGCAGCTCCGGGATGAGTGAATTCAGCCGGTAGGGCATATATTTCCCCGCAGCTGTCTGATCGAAAAAAAGCTGCGGCAGCCAGAGCAGCATCATGGCGGCAAAGGCAACCCCGCCGGCGGCGATCTGCCCCCGTAAAAGCGCCGAGGCGCTGAGAGTGATCGCCAGTATGAGCTCCAGGTAGAGCACCATCAAGGCTGCGCTCCAGATCACCGGCCCCACCGGCGGTGCGCCCATGAGCGAGGCGGTGTAAAGAGATGACAGAAGCGTTCCCTTCCATCTCCCGCCCCATCATCAACTGAACAACCTCTCCCAAGCGATTAACCT
>CAYXKD010000055.1:0-12915 GCA_964464625.1 uncultured Syntrophomonadaceae bacterium | reverse complement strand
GGGGCGGCAGGGTGCAGAAATGTGACGAGAACCTGCCCCCGGGGCATCATCTCCACCTCGTGCATCTTTTTTTCAGTGTTAAACAGAGGCTCTTTCGCTTTGAGAACCACATCGGATTGAGCATACAAAACGGCAACATCTTCCACTGTGCGGGCGCCTGCACTACGGAAATCATCATCTGATATGAAGACGCCCTCCCCGGCGCCCTTCTCCACCAGCACTGCTGCGCCGCCGGCAACAAGTTTCTCCACCGTTTCCGGAATGGCAGCAACACGTCTTTCACCGGGCATGATCTCCCTGGGAATGCCGAAAGTAAGACCCTTGAACTGCATAATCCTCTCCTCCCCTGCATATTGACCTTATTTTTCAAAAGAATTCAACTAATGATCTTCTATAATGTACTAAAAATTCCTGTTTTCATCCTGCTTCTTCTTTTTTCTCCACCTGTCTGAGGCTTCTCCGGCTGGCAAGCAAATCCATAACGTAGGCGGCAAGTCTGGTGATAAGGAAAGCCAGGGTGAAACGGATGAATATGATTATTAGCGGGTTTGCGCCAAAAGCGGTGAATATAAGGGTGTCCTCGATCAAGGAATGTCCGATGCTTAAAAATATACCGATGAGCAGCAGATCTCTTTTCTCCAGGTAACCTTCCCGGGCATAATCAATAATCAACGCTGATCCATAGACTATTCCAAAGCAGACGCCCACAAGCAAAGGAAAAGCTGCTTCCAGGGGTAAGGTCAAAAAATCCAGCACCCTCTTAATTTTGCTGGAAAGCAATTCAAGAACTTTGTAGTGGCGGGCAATTTCCACAACTATCATAATGGGAATAAAAAAGGGGGCTATCCGCAGAATGGATAAGACGCCGCTGGCCAGGCCCTCTTTTAACACTGTAAGCACTATTAGCATCAGCCTAGCCTCCTATGGTCCTGTACAGTGCATTAAGTAGAAAACCTGCCAGAAAAGAGGTGGTGAGACGCAGTAAAATTGACTGGTAAATTTTTAATCCTGTGCTGCGGCAGATAGCCGACTCTATGGGCAGTTCGTGGCAGATGCCGAGCATCAGGGCGAGGACGGTGATCTGCTGGGAAGAGAGTTCAAGATTATTTATGCTACCCAGCGCGGCGTAAAAATTGGTCCAGAAGCCGAGCATCAATGGCAGCACCGTTTCCCCCGGCAGCCCGATCCAGGAAGTTAGAGGAGTGAAATAAGTGGCAGCAAGTTTTAGCAGACCAAAATGTTCTAAAAAATGCACCAAACATGTTGTCGGAATAATAATCTTTACAAGCAACCAGAGCACCTGCAGGCTTTTTTTTAATCCCGATTTGATCGGTATTAGCAGATTGGACACTTAAAGTTCCTTTCTTTTAGAAAGCATTTGATTCTTTTACTCTCATTCCATAGATATGCTTTTTTACCTGCCGGAGCTGTTTCGGCGCAATACATTTCAGAAAAAAGGATCCCTTTTCAGAGTTTTTTCCCCAACAAAAAAGGATTACGCATCCCTTTAAAGAATTTTATGGATACAACTTCGGGGATTTGCCCCTGGAAAGAAAGGGGGGATGGTGCAAAACTTTGCAGTTATTTCCTTGAAAGACGATCAAAAAAGATATTGTCGGCTGTTGAAAGCGGATGATGGTCTCCTGGTCAACAGGTAAGCCTTTATCTGAAGGGAGAGGTCTGAATTATGGTGAAAGTTTTCGGCTTCATCGGCAAGGCATTATTATGGCTTCTGGGGATAATAATCGGGCTCATCGTTCTTGCTGTCCTTGTTATAGCAGTGCGTTACTGGATCTGGACCCCCGATCCTATGGCCGATTTCTATCATGAACGGCCTGTTATTAATATGGGTCACCGCGGTGCAAGGGAAGCGGCTCCTGAAAATACCATTTCATCCTTCCAGACTGCTGAAGCTATGGGCGCGCATGGGATCGAGCTGGATGTAATGCTTTCTAAGGATGACAGGTTGATCGTTATCCATGACTATGATTTTGATGCTACTACAGATGGCAAAGGACCGGTAAAAGAGTACACTCTTGCAGAGATTAAAAAACTTGATGCCGGCTCCTGGTTTGATGAATCCTTTACCGGGGAACGCATCCCCATTTTGGAAGAAGTGATCGAAGCACTCCACCCCGCGACACTGATCAACATTGAACTCAAAACAGAAAGCCCTGCCACCGATGGACTGGAAAATATGGTTGTGGAGGTGATCCAGAAGTACGATCTTTACAACCGTGTTGTTGTTTCCTCCTTTAACCCTATTGCCCTGTTGCGGGTAAAGATTGCTGACAAGAAGATCCCCGTCGGTTTGCTTTATGCGCCGGATCTACCGCGCTATCTGAGCGAGGGCTGGTTGATCGCCATCCTGAGGCCGGAAGCGCTTCACCCTGAGCTGAAGATGGTTGATGAGGATTATATGGAATGGGCGCGAAAGAAAGGCTATCGCGTCAATGTCTGGACAGTCAACGAGGCTGCCGATTTGAAGAGGATGCTCGACCTGGAGGTGGATGGGATCATTACCGACCGGCCCGATCTGCTGCTGGAACTCATGCAGGAGCGCGGCCTGGCAAATTAAGTTCCTGCGAGCTCCGCTGCCAGGCGCAGCTCGTCAATGACGGCGGGCTCTCTTTCGCGATGAAGCTGTAGATCCAGGCTGTGGCGGGCTTCCTTTCCGCCCAGCTGTCCCAGGGCCCAGGCGGCATGCAGGCGGATCAGCGGCCGGGAGTCTTCATTCAAGAGCCGTGCCAGCGCGGGAACAACATCGCGGTCACCGCTGTTGCCCAGGGCGATTACCGCATTGCGCTGCAATGTGGTTTTACCCCGCCACCCCGCCGCTGTAAGGCCGATGGTGCTGGTGAATTCCTTCCGGGTCATCCAGAGTATTGGCTCCAGCAAGGGGTGTGCCGGGAAGAAGGGGAAGGTGGCGGGCTCTGATGCACCGATCTGTGCTGCCGCCAGATCTCTGTTATCGGGACAGACCTCCTGACAGAGATCGCACCCGTAGAGGCGGTTGCCCATCAAAGGGCGCATCGCAGCGGGGACAACGCCCGGCGCCTGTGTAACATAGGAGAGGCAGCGGTAAGGGTCAATGATATTAGGTGCTGTCAGCGCTCCCGTGGGGCAGGCCTTGCGGCAGCTGCCGCAATGACTGCAGCCTTGCTGCAGCGGGGCATCTGGCTCAAGGGCCTTGTCGATGAGGATTGTTCCCAGGGCTGTATAAGATCCGCTTGCCGGGGTGATGAGGGTGCAGTTTTCACCGCTCCAGCCCAGGCCGGCCAGTCGGGCAAGTTCGCGCTCCACAAGCGGGCTGCGATCAACAAGAATCCGGCTGTTAAGCGGAGCAGCAATCTCTTTTTTTAGCAGTATTAGCAGCTGCTCTGCAGCCGAAGCCAGAAGGAGATGATAATCAGGTCCCCTGGCGCAGCGGGCCACTCTGCCCCGGGGCCCCCCGCCCGGTAAGGGCGCCTCCTCCCCCCTGAAGGGTAGAGGCATTCCCACAACAACAATGCTACGGCATCCGGGTAAAAGTCTTTCGGGCTCCAGCCGCAGCGAAAGCTCTTTTTCTTCGAAAGGAGTTGTTCTTCCTTCATCGAGGCGCCGTTGCAGCCGTGTGCGCAGGTAAGCAGGAGGAGAGGCAGGGGCGATTCCCGCTGCCTTCAGGCCGGCTGCTGCAGCCAGTTCAGGTAAGTTTTTCATGTGGTGTATCAATAATGCCGCCTCCCTTCAGCGATCATAAAGATATTTATGGTTCTCGTCAAACTGAAGGATTATGAAATATCTTTGGCAGATCCGCCTTGTGAAACAGCTTAAAAGGGGCTGGTTAAGTGATGGAAAAGGAATGGGCTTTTCTGGTGCAGGCTGGTAATGATATCGAAGCAGAAATTATTTGCGGATTGCTTCGTGAATCATCCATTCCGGTGCAGCAAAGAGATATCGATTCCCTGATGGGGTTTGTGCGAGTGGTGGGCGGCTATGTATGGGGAATAGATATTTTTGTTCCTCGTCAGATGCTGCCGCGGGCCAGAGCCATCCTTGCCACTGTAGGTTTTAACGAAAAAGGCGGGAGAGAGAATAATGAGCCCACTTGAGACTGTTACAATACATGTGGATCTTGATGGAAAAATATTACCTTTTTATATGGCAGCTGACCTTGAAGTTCTCTTTGATGATCCCGCCGATCCCGATCAGGTTCCCTGCTGGGCTGAAGCCTGGCCGGCTGCCCGCGGTTTAGGGGCCTTTATTTTGCAAGGATCCCGCCTTGAAGGGAAAAAAGTTCTCGAGCTTGGCGCCGGGGTGGGGCTGCCGGGAGTGGCCTGTGGGCTTCAGGGTGCCTCTGTAACATTCTCTGACTTTCAGCCTCTAGCCCTCCATCTCTGCGAAGCCAACGCTCGCCTGCACCGCCTGGAAAACTACAACCTGCTCCTTGCCGACTGGCGCACATTTTCCTGCAATGAGCATTTTGACCTTGTGCTGGCTTCCGATATCGCCTATGAACCCCGCCTGCTGCCCTCCTTGAAAGCGGTGCTGCTGGCTGTGCTCAAACCCGGCGGAAGTATCTACTTTTCACATCCCGGACGACCCGTAACCTTTTCCTTTATTGAGGAAATTCTCGCCGAAGGATCCTTTTTTCAGGAACGTTTCCTTATCCCTGTAAGGGTAGTCGACGACCCTGTCCGCAAAACTTATGAAATTTACATTCACCGCCTGCACCTGAAAGCGGCAGCAGGGAAAAGTTGTAATGGTGGAGAATTTAGCCGTTGAGAAAATGCCTCCTTATGAGGCAAAATTAGACAATGAAAGGAGTGAGTTATAATGGAGAGCCCCCCTGTCACAAAACCCTATTTTTCTCAGCGCCGTGGGTGGGAGATCTTCTGGTTGATATTTTCCTGGGCTCTGGTGCTTTTATGCAGTGCGCTGCTATATTATTATTGGGGCTGGACCCGCAGCATGGTTATGATTGACTATCTGCAGCAATTTCTCGAGATCAAGCCGGTGGCATACATTTTTCAACTTTTCACTTTTCTGGGCAACGATGAGTTTTACATAATCTTCTTCGGCATTCTCATATGGTGTGTCAGTAAGCCCCTGGGTTTCTGGGGAGCGGTGGTGCTACTGGTCACCGGCCTTGCCAGCGGTGTAACCAAGGATGTTTTCGCCCTGGAGCGGCCTATCCGTGAAGACCAGCTCACAAGCTATGCTTTCCCCAGCGGTCACACCTTTACTGCAGTGACTGTATGGGGTTACCTGGCAATGCGGCTGAAGAAAGGATGGTTCTGGATCTGGACTGCTGTGGCGCTGATTATGATCCCCCTTTCCCGGATCATTCTCGCCTTCCATTATCCAGGAGACATTCTCGGGGGATATGCCATGGGTATTCCCCTGCTGCTCTTTATGGTCTGGCTGAGCAGCCTGTTTGTTGTGAAAAGATGGGACAGGAAATTTAGCAGATCCTTTCTCCTGTTGCTGAGCATAGTAGCTCCCCTGATCCTGACCATTCTCGATCCGCATAGCGATATGCCGAAATTGATGGGTCTTCTGGCGGGTGCTGCCTTTGGCTATATTATTGAGAAGGACAAAGTGCGCTCCATACCGCGAACCCACTGGGGTTTTCAGATAATCAAAGCCCTTATCGGTCTGGTTGTGCTTTTCGGTATCGTCATGGGATTGGGATCGGTGCTTACTTCCAAAAACCTGGAAGTACTGGCGGCCCTGCGTTTTCTCCGTTACTGCCTTGGCGGTATCTGGGCAACCCTGCTGGCGCCGGCTCTTTTTGTGGCGCTTAAGCTGACGCCCCGCGAAGGGGACTAGACAAAGCCCAATATTCCACATGCAGCCTTCGGAATTACAGTCACCTCCGTTATTTTCACGGAGGTGACTTACTTTTTGACCATTTCCATAAAATATTAGCAGTAATGAAGAGAGGATATTTTACCGTTGTGTAGAAGTACCACTAAAACTGTCTCCCTAATTGTGACAGGGGTGATATTAGGCCATGTCTTTTAGTCAGATCGGTCCTTTCGAAATAATCATGATTCTGCTGGCAGCTTTGCTTCTCTTTGGGCCCAAGAAGCTACCCGAGCTTGGGCGCTCCATCGGACGGGGTATCAGGGAATTCAAAGAGGCTTTTAGCGATGTTGGCAAATCACTTACTGTGGAAGAAGAAGATGAAAAAAAGCAATAACTTTTCGCCGTCGGGAGAATCTGTAATGGACAATAAAAACTTGACCCTGGAACAACTGGATCGTGAAATCAACTACTACCTGCGGGATGAGAAAGCCCCGGAGCCTTTCTTCCGGCTTCACCGGGAACTGTTCAAGATCGGGCATCGCTACAGCGCTCAAATGAAAAACGATCACTCAGGAATCCCTGAAAATCACCGGCAGCTGTTCCGGGAAGGACGCTGCCTGCTCAGCGAAACAACTCTGACCATTGATCCTGCTCTTTTCAGGACGATTCTCGGTGAGATTGTTGAAGCCTTTGTGAGCATTTTCCCGCAGGCTGAAACGCTCTGTAAGATCATGGAGCTGCCTGAACTGTCCGAAAGCCGTCTGCCCCCCCTTCTTGCCGGTGGCGCTCTGCTGGACAGTGGAGAGCTGGAAAAGCTGCTTCGAGCATGGGGATGGAAGGATGAAGAGCCTGTTGACTCTCTCCTTATTACCGGCCTGGCAAGGGATGCACTGGCGCCTTTTTATATCTGTTTTGCTCAGGCTGTGGGGGAAACAATCGATTTTGCTCTCTGGGGTGAGGGTTGTTGCCCTGTATGCGGTCAGAACCCGGGCATGGCCATGCTTGATCATGAGGGTGTCCGCAATCTCGAATGCTGTCTCTGTAACACCAACTGGCAGTTTCCCCGTCTTGAATGCCCCTTCTGCCGGAACAAGGATCCGCAGCAGCTGGGTTATTTCTACGCCGACGATTATCCCGGGAGAAGGGTCCAAATTTGTGAGCGATGCAAGAGCTACCTGAAAACAGCTGTTGTAAAAGAACTGGGGCGGGATGTCCTCCTCAACCTGGAGGAAATATACACCATGGATCTGGATATTCTGGCAAAGCGCGAGGGTTACCGGGCAGGCCGGGATCTGGCGGTATTGAGATAATACATTTTAGGGGGTAAGGTAAGCATGAAACTGGGCGCGACAGAAGTACTACTGATTTTGCTGGCCATATTGCTGCTTTTCGGAGCTAACAGGCTGCCGGAGCTGGCTCGGGCTATCGGCAGGAGCGTTACTGAGCTGAAAGAGGGGATTAAGAGTAAGCCTGAGGCGCCTGCTGTTGCAACGGAGGAAAAAGAGGGGAAAGTGTAAATATTTACGGATCTCCCGGGTATGCCTGCTGAATAAAGGGGTCAAACTCTTCCTGTTGCTTTGATAACGATTTTTATGTGGCAAGCAAACTTTTTCTCTGAAACATTTCTAACAGGAGGCATCGCCGTTTTTGTGAGCAAAGATAGAGGCGCTACCATGACGGTGCTGCAGCACCTTGCCGAATTGCGTCACCGCCTGATTACGGCGGGCGCAATTTTTCTTGCTGCCTCCATAGCCTCTTTTATTGCGGCGGCACCCATACGCCACTTCCTGACCCGGCCGGCGGGGGGGCTGCGCCTTGTTTATTTCTCACCCCCTGAAGCGCTGACGGCTCAATTGAAACTGGCCCTGCTTGCCGGCCTTGTCATTGCTTCACCCTTTATTCTTTACGAGCTCATTGCTTTTATCTATCCAGCCCTGACTCCTTTAGAAAAAAAAGTATTGCTGCAAACTTTGGTGGGGATTGTCTTATTATTTTGCGGTGGCGTTACCTTTGCTTACCTTGTACTTTTTCCCCAGGTTCTGCACTTTCTGCTGGATTATGCCGGCAGCGGGGCTGTCCCGAAACTGGCCATCAGCGAGTATATCTCTTTTTTCTTCTCCTTCCATTTTTTCTTCGGGGCGATTTTCCAACTGCCGCTCCTCGCCTGGGCTCTGGGGAGGCTTGATCTGATGAGACCGCATCTTTTGCGCCGCGGGCGTAAGCTGGCTATTCTAATCATCCTTATCCTTGCCGCAATCCTCACCCCGCCCGATCCTCTCACCCAGATAGCGCTGGCGCTGCCGCTGCTGTTGCTTTACGAGCTGTGCATTCTCATGGTTGCTGTGGGCTACCGGGTCAGGCGCAAGGAGATGGCGCTGTAGCAATAATGTATAATAAAGACCTGAGGGTTAACCCTCTAAAATAACGGTGGTGTTTTTTTTGAGCAGCTGTTCCCGGTTCGGCGGGGCGATTATTCTGGCGGGAGGCGACAGCAGCCGTCTGGGCTGCCCCAAGCCTTTCCTGGAAATGGACGGTTCTTCGCTAATTGAACTCATCGTCTACCGCCTGAGTGCGCTTTTCAAAGAAATAACCGTAGTAGCTGATGAGCAGGATAGCTTTACAAGCCTTCCTGTGAGGCTCATTGGTGATCTGATCACCGGCGGAAACAAAAGTCCCCTGCGAGGCATCCATGCGGGATTGAGCTGCTCCAACCTGCCATACCAGTTTGTTGCAGCCTGTGACATGCCTTTTATCAACCTGGATCTTGTCCGTTACATGTCTGCCTTCGCACCGCACTATGATGTGGTTGTGCCTCATATCGGCAGTTACTACCAGCCGCTGCATGCTTACTATCACCGTTCCTGTATTGAACCGATCCGGAGACAGATCGAAGAGGGCGAATGCAAAGTGACCGCCTTTTATGATAAAATCAATGTGCGGCATATTGGATATTCCGAGGTCGCGCCTTTTGATCCTGGCCAGCGTTCCTTTTTTAATGTAAACACCTGGGACGATTACCAGGAAGCGCAAAAGGTGCTTCATGAAATAAAAGGATCGCAGTTAAACTCTGCCTGCACTTGGGGAAAGGAGCCCTGATTGTTGGTTAAACTACCGGACTATATCGGATCTTTTGCTTTTGGTGTGAAAATGGGTGTTGTTGTTCCCGGGATGGATATTGTGAAAGAGGTTTTCGAACAACTATCTCGCTGCCATGGGGATGGGCTTCTGGAAGACGGTGACATTGTCTGCATTACCGAGTCTGTCGTTGCCCGGGCACAAAACAATTATGTGACAACAGCCGATGTGGCTGCAGAAGTTCGGGGAAAACTGCAGCTTCCCTCCGGCGGCAGGCTTGGCATTGTCTTCCCCATCGCCAGTCGCAACCGGTTTGCCCTGGTCCTGCGGGGTTTTGCCCTGAGCCTGCCCGGGGGCGAAGTGATTGTGCAGCTATCCTTCCCCTGCGACGAGGTGGGCAATCCGGTAATCGATTCCGGGTTTGCGTCGTCGCTGGGTAAGGACCTTATCACACTGGATGATCTGAATGGGCGGGAATTCCTCCATCCTGTCACCGGTATCGACTATATCAAATTTTACCGCGAGGTCATTAGCGCCGCCGGAGCTGCACCTCAGATAGTCCTTTGCAATGATCCCCTGCGCATTCTTGATTACCAGCCTGACGGCGTCGTCGCCGCCGACATCCACTCTCGCGTAAAAACCAGGGCTGCAATTAGCGCCTGCCACCCCCGCTGTATTACCCTGGATGAACTTTGCAGCTCCGGTGAAACATACTCAGAATGGGGGCTTCTGGGCAGCAATATATCTGCAGGAGAAAAAATCAAGCTGGCCCCCCGGGAAGGCCTGGAAACAGTGAACCTGCTGCAAAAGATGATCAGAGAGAAGCTGGGGGTCGAGGCTGAGGTCATGATCTACGGGGATGGGGCTTATTGTGATCCCTCTACAAGGATCTACGAACTGGCTGATCCCCAACCTGTCTTTGCTGCTACAGAGGGATTGAACCGCAAGCGCGAGGGGGTTAAATATAAGCTGCTGGCTGATTATTACTTTCATGAAGAGGGAAAAAGTTGCGCTGAGATCGAAGAGCTTTTACGGAAGAAAGTGATCAACCTTCCCGATGGCGTTGAAGAAGCCCGCGAAGGGACCACCCCGCGGCAACTGGATGATGTTATTGCCAGCCTGGCCGATCTGGTCAGCGGCTCTTCCGATGCCGGAACGCCGCTGGTGATCGTAAAAGGCATCTAGCTTTCAGGGCTGCCGCGGCGGCGCAGCCCACCAGGTAGAGAAGGCAAAGGAGCGGTACAAAATCTCCCGCCTGGCGGTATAAGGTGGGCCGTCGCGCCAGGTCTAGTGTGAGGAAATAGAAGCCCCGCTCCATCTTCGCCGTGCGCAGCAGCTCCCGCCCCTGGAAATCAAAAGAGATGGATATGCCGCTGTTTGCAATCTGAGTGACCCCCAAACCCATTTCAGCAGCCCGCAGGGCGGCTACCTGGGCATGCTGCTCCAGCCCGATGGTCTCTCCAAACCAGATATCATTTGTAGCGATAAAGAGGTGGTAGCCTCCCTGGTGAGCAAAAAGGCGGGTGTAGTCCCCGAAGTAAGACTCAAAGCAGATTGCCCCGGCCAGGGGAATCCCCCGATAATAGAAAAGGTTGGGCCCCTTACCTGCTGTGTAGGTGCCCAGAGTCAGGTCATCGAGGTCCAGCATTTTGTTCAACAGGCTCTCCAGGGGGAAATATTCAACAAAAGGGACGAGGCGCCGCTTGTGGTAAACCTGCATACCCCCTTCATCGGGTGAAAGCAGGATCATGGAATTGTAGAGCACATCCTCCATATAAAGCTGGGCACCGTAAAGAATGCTTACCCCCAGTTCCTCTGCGAGACTTGCCAGCTTCCGGGGATGAGGCGGCCTGTCATCCTCCATCTGTAGCGTTGCCACTGTTTCCGGCCACAACACCAGCTCCACTCCGGGTTGCTGCTCCAGGGCTTTTCTGGTCAGCTCCAGGTAACGCTGCAGAATTATCTCCTTTCCTGAAGAGGTGAGGATCTCCTCTGCAGCGCTGTTTCCCTGGATCAGCACGGTTCGCAGCGGTTCCTCCTCCCGTGCCACCGGCGCCAGCCCGGGGAGAGAGGCACCGCCGCCAAAGAGAGAGATGAAGATCAGGCAGGCCCACATCAGCGTTTTTCCTCGCAGCGACCGGGTAAGGGCCAGCAGCAGGATGCTCTGAAAAAGAACCATGAGCAGGGGTAGACCCCAGTAGCCAAAGGCGGAGGCAATGTTAAGCGCCGCCGGATAGCGCCACTGGCTGTAACCGAGAAAGCCTGCCGTATATCCCAGAAAACCGCAGGAGCGGATGTATTCCAGCAGCACCCATAGCGCCGGGATGGTAAGGGCTTGCAGCAGCGGGTTTTTCAGCCGGCCGGCGAAACTCGTACCCAGGGCAAAAAGGGCACTGTAAAAAGATAAATAGAGGACCAGCAGGGCCATTGCCGTGACGGCAAGCCCTTGTGACAGGTGTCCAAAAAGAACACCGCTCAGGTAAAGGTTCAGGTAGAGCTGAAGGGGCAGGCTGAAAAGAAAACCGCCGCATATTGCCTGCCGCGGGTTGGCCTGCAAGCAGAAAAAAATCAAGGGGATCAGGGCAAACCAGGCCAGCCAGCCCTGTTCGCAGGGAGGGTAAGCAGGGATTAGCACCAGGCCGGAAAGCAGGGGGAGCAGGTAAAGCGCCCTTCTACTGTTTTTTTGCAATAGCCGGACCCACCTCTCTCATTTCGATTACCTTAAGTCTATCATAGTATTTCGCTGTCCGGAGGGATGAGCCTCTCCACACTATACCAAAGATTTCCTTAATGTGTTTCTTATCCCTATCTGTCCATGTCAGTCCCTTCATTTTGATCCGAGAAGAAAGCGCAGCTTTTCAGTGCTGCGCTTTCTTCTCGGAATTATTGCTGTCTCACCCTATTTTAAATAATCAATTTTTCACTGCCGGGGGGGCGCCACCTGGCGGCCGGCCCTCTTTTTTACGCCTGATTGTTCTGACGAGCCATATAATCAATAAGACAAAAACGGTAATGATGAGCAGCGGTGGTAGTAGTGCCGTCAGGGCAATGAGAATAAAAGCTGCTGCTGAGGAAACAAAATTGATGCTGCGGAAAAAGGTTTCCTTTATCCGCTTCCCTATATTTTCAAAAGGTTTTTGCGATATGGTCTGGGTGTCGATATACTCTTCCCTGATAGAAAGCTCAATAGTCGAAAAGGCGATTTGGTCCTGCAAATGGGTAAAGGTCATAGTCAGGACCTCGATTTCACCCCTGACCCTGGAAAGCTCTCGCTCCACTTCCAGTACTTCCTCCACATAATCTGCCATAGCCAGGATCTCGCGCAGCCTCTCCTCCTGAACCTTCAGATTATTGATCCTTGTCTCTATATCCAGGTAGGGCAGGGTGACATCCTCGCTCGTTTTATGAATGTTTGCCGCTTCTCCCAGCTCTTGCAATTGAATTATAAAGCTGTCAAAAGTGTTTTCGGGAACGCGCAGGGTCAGCTCTGCAGCGTAATGCCCCTCGCGGAACTCGTAAACATTGGATTCGCTGATGATGCCGCCGCCGGCGGTGATCATATGCTCGACTTTTTCTACTGTTTCGCGTGTGTTCGGGACCGTCACCATAAGTGAGCCTGTGCGGATAATGTACCGTAACTTTGACTGGGCTGTATTGCCCCGGTCCAGCGAGTCACTGTCATTTAAGGAGCCTTCTTCGCTGTCAACCCATCCATCTTCCTCGGGAGACATGGGTGCCATGCTTTGGTAATCATCTTTGGCCATATCTTTTGACGCGCCGCAGCCGGTGATCATTGCAGCGAGGCAAAACAACGCTGCCAAGAATAAAAAAAGCAATTTTTTTCTATCTATGAGCATTATCAAAACCCCCTTTATTTTTACTGACTGCCCTGTCCGGATAAAAGTTCCCTTCCATTAAAAATAAAAAGCGGATTCATTATTCGCTTTGATTATCACCTATGGGTTAAAAAAAGGCAAGTAAAAAGGGCCTCTCAGCAGGGCAATCGCATAGAAAGGCATAAAGAAATAAAACAGGCCAACAGGAGCGGCG
>CAYXKD010000054.1:0-13324 GCA_964464625.1 uncultured Syntrophomonadaceae bacterium | reverse complement strand
GGCACCAGTTTACTTATTAGCTGTCGGGGGGGGTGGGGGAGACACGGACCCGGCCGGTGGCCGGGGTGATGATCACGTAGAGTTTGGCGCCGCGCCTGTTTTTAAGGCCCACCGTGCCGCCGGGGCCGGGAGCCCCCAGGGGCGATAGGGAAAATTTGCTCACATTTCCGCTTCTGGGAAAATTATTGTATGCATAGGTAATTCCTTCAGGCAATTTCACGATCTGTTTCTCTGTGGGCAGAAACATGCGGTACATGCCCGATTCCAGCAGGAACTCGAACCGCGTATCCTTGCCGGTGCTTATGGCCATCTGGCGGGCCAGGCGCATATCTGAAGCGAGGCGCCAGGCCGCCTCCTCGAGGCACCACCTTTCGTTCATGCCGCCCAGTGCCGGCACAGCAATAGCCAGCATGATGGCCAGGATGGCCAGGACAACAATCAGCTCGATTAAGGTGACGCCCTTCGAACCTATACCCGATTCTCTTTTGGCCCCATCGTTTCACCCTACCCTTTCGGGGCAAGTATAAGTTTGAAATCAACACTCAGCCGGCTGGGTTCCCCCTCCACTTCGATGGTGGTCCGCTCTGTCAGGGTCATATGGGTAAACTTCTCCAGCTGCTCCAGCATCCACAGGAGCTGCGCCTCCCCGCCGCTCATCCGTAAAGATACAGGGATAAAGCGGTATTCTTCCTCATCCTGGATTTCACCGGCATTCAGTGATTCCAGGCTCAGCTCCGATGAGAGAACGAGCCTCTCCAGCGTCCCCAAAACCTGGGGCAGATCCAGAGTTTGGGGAATCCTGGAAAGCAAGTAAACCTCGCGGCCGGAGATATCCTGCCAATTTTTTTCGATTTCCGATTTCTGGGAAAGTTTTTCTCTGAGGGCGGCAATATCCTGCTCCAGGTCAGCATTTGCCTTCCGCACTTCGCCGATGCCTGAAAGGGCGGGCTTTAAAAAGAGGGACCAGTAGAGCAGAGCGGCGGCAACAATCAGCAGCAGCATTAGAATCAGAACGGCAATGTTGGGCTTCTTTTTCACATCAGGCACAGCTAGTGATCACCTCCTGTAGTCAGGAGCAGCTCAATTTCATACTTGAATGTGCCTTCCCCTGCATAGTTTATATATTTGCATACCGCTTCGCTGCTGTCCATGTTTGCAGCCAGGGCCTGCAAAAACAGCGTAATGTTGCGCATTGACGGGCTCACTCCGGTAATCTGAACCCCACCGCCCCCTGCGGCGGCAAGAGAGGTTATCCCCAGGCTGTTTTCTTCAGCGATGCGCTTTATGGTCTTGAAATGGGCAGACCAGGGGAGGATTTCCTCTGAAAGCACCTGAGCCAGCTTCTCCCGCTTCTCCAAGTCGGCTGTTTTTAACTCTATCTCTTCAATGGGTGCAACGCTGTTTAGCAGTGCTGTTTTTTCCTGCAGAAGATAGTTGTGATCCACCTCAAGCTGCATCCCGTAAAGATAGACAAATAGAGAGCCGCCCAGTAACAGCGCCAGCAAGAGGACCACCGCCAGGGTGGTCAGCAGGCGGGGCAGATAAAACTCCCGGGTAATGGTAAATTCACGGGTGCGCAGGTTGATTTCGGTTTTCACCGCAGCCACCCCCTCAGCGCCAGGCCTGCGGCAACATTTAGAAGATGGCCCTCTTTCTGGAGGTCCCTTGCGATAAACCTGTTCCCGCTTTCGATGAATTCAAAGGGGTTCAAGACCCTGGGCTCAACTTTCAATTCAAAGCCGAGAAAGGAGGGCAGCCTGTCGATCATGACGCCGCCGCCGCATATGTACATGGTTCTGATCTCCTTTTCCTTTTTGCCGCGATCCACATTGTACACGTAGAATTCCAGGGAGCGGCGGATCTGCGTGGCAAGATCATCGGCTATCTCCTGGACTCCTTCCACGGTAAAGGGATCGCTGCCGAAGAGAAGGTGGCGCGCCGCATCGAGGCTGACCCCGCGCTCCTCGGAGATGTTCTCGCAAAAGCGATCCACACCGGCAGTCAGGGTGCGGGCAAAGCTGAAAACACCCTTGTCCAGCACAATAAGGTTGCTGTTTTCCCCCCCTATGTCGAGGATCATGATCGCATCCTCTCTATCCTCCGGTATAGCAACTCCCACAAAGGGGAGGAGCCGCTGCAGGGCGAAAGACTCCACCTCAATCACATCGGGATAGAGGCCGGCTTTCATGATCACCTCCAGGTAGTCGTTGACCACATCCCTGGGGCTAGCCACAACAGCAAGATCAATGATCTCATTGCCTTCCACAAGGCGCTCACCTAAAACCACATAATCCATCACCGCATCTTCCAAAGGAATCATGATGCTTTTTTCCGCCTCAAAGCGAAGCGCAGCGGGAATCTCGCGCGGCGACATCTTCGGCAGCTGCAGATGGCGCAGGATTACCGCCTGGCTGCCGATGCAGAGGTTGACCCTGTTTTTGTAGAAACGGCGCCTTTTTAAAATCCAGGCCAGCCGTTCGGCAAGGAGCCCGCCATCGGTGATTCTCCCCGCCGTGACAGCCCCTTCGGGAAGACTGTAGATCCCAAACTGATGGAGGCAAATTTGACGTTTTTCCTGCTTCAACTGCATCATCTTGACCTGGGATGAGCCCAGGTCAAGCCCGATAGCAGAGTAACGCTTTTTAAAGCGCACCTGCGGCGCTTTAACAATCTGCTCCTCCTCCGCTAAAGCCTCCACATGGTTATCCATTCCGTGATCATCACTCCTTCAGCACCGGGCTCCTCAGGCAATTCGCCGGCTATTTCAGTCTGCTCACCGGCGGAGGAATCCCCTGTGATCTCGACAATTACCGCCATGGCCATGGAGCTGCCCTCCAGGCTCCCCGTGGAGATTACCAGGCGCTGTCCTTCAATGAGCCGGCAGGGAATCCTGTTAACATAAGGGTGCCCCTGATCCAGTCCCGGTTCATCCACGATCTCCACATGATAGTCACCGCCGCCCACGCTGCCGCAGATGGGCCCTTCACAGTTACAGCAGCAACTCAATGCAGCCACTCCGGCTTCTATACCGGCCTCGGTGATATAGTAAAGCTTCAAGTCACGCTCATGATTATAAGCAATAATATTTTCAGTCCACGTTATGACCAGGAGAGCGCTTCCCAGAATAAAGAGCGCTGCAACAAACATCAGTACTATTACGAGTATAGAGCCGCATTCGTCGCTGCCAGGCTGAACATTCACCCGGCCCCCCCCTTATATTTCAGGGCGTTTCAGTTTTCGGAAGGTTGCGCGGGCAAACGCTGCTCTGCATGGTTACGGTACTGCCGGCCCCGCCGGCGGTGATAGAGATATTCACATTTCCGGAGGGGTCAAGGCTGAAATGGAGCTCCCTCAACCCCAGTGCAACAACATTACAGGATACTTTGTTATGTTTTTTTTCTAGAAGCAGCTGATCCCCCTGAAGGCGAAAGCGTCTGTAATACTGCGACTCATCATGCTTGAAATCGCCCTTCAGCTTGTAACGGATCTCACTCCCACTTTCCTGAGGCACCATCACCCAATCGGCAAAACGCAGTTCGCGATCGATAAAATCGACGGCGACGCGGGCATTTTGCTGGCAGTCCATTCTCTCAATGCTTCCCTGCCAGGCGCGGACACCGGAATAGTAGATGCCGCTGATTGCCGCCGCCGCCAGGCACAGAAGCGCCAGCGCCAGGAGCAGCTCTATGAGGGTGAGACCGCTTTCTTCTTTCATACATCCACCTGAATCCCATTCCCCGGGGAGCAGCCCGGACTTGCAGGGCTGTCCCCAATCCCCTCGAATCCCCCCGCACCCCCGGCTCATAGCCGGGCCAGATAGCTTTCCATCTCCACGGCATGTTCGATGTCATGTTCGGACCAGGAGACGCGCAGGACAATATGGATAAGGGGTATGCTGCCGGAGTCGCCCCCGGGCGCCGCATCGATAAGCTGCAGGCTTGTTTCGCGGCGGAACACTCTAGCGCCGCTGTTCAGCTCTTCCACCTCCAGGTAGAGGCCGCCGGGGCTGCCCTCTATGGAGTCAAGACAGCCGCTTATGCCGCCGGATTTAATCTGCTCCATCTTCTCGCGGCAGAGGTTGGCGGCGGCGGTGCGGCAGCCCGCCCGGGCCATGGCGGTGCAGGATGTGGTAAAGAGTAGGGCCACCGGGGCGGCGACTATAGCCAGCAGCGCCAGCGCCACAAGCACCTCGGTAAAGGTAAAGCCGCCTTCCCTAAATTGCAGCTTCATATTTTTCCCTCCGGGAGCATGCCCCCTTACCCTCCTGCCTCCGCTTTAGAGGTGACCTCCGTTAATAAAAGAGGGTGGCGGCGCCAGACCGCCACCAGGGTTACCGGTAACACGATGCAGTTAAAGTCCTGCAAACTAAGGCCATGTCGTGATTTTTCTTTAGTACTAAGGCATCAATTAATTAACTTGTCGCTTCCTTGCGATAACCTGTCCAACCTTCTCCAAGTGGTGCTGCCCAGGGTACTTCACCATCGAATGTAAAGGTATAGCTATCAGCACCCAAATCTCCTCGGAGCAATTCGGGAATTTTGGGAAGCTCATCCAAGTACTTATTACCGGCGGTCGTAAGATCGTCTATCGTTTTTGGATAGCTACCCTCCCCAGCCCGATACTGCTGCACAGCGGAGTCGATCATGCGCAGGTTCGAATCATGGGCCTTCCGGGCGGCATTCAACATGGTGGTGTTGTACACGGGAATACCAATAGCTACAAGGATGCCGATGATGGCCAGCACAATGAGCAGCTCAATGAGCGTAAAACCTCTTTCCTCCCTGCCTGAGCGCCGCAAAATCTCAGCAATTCTCAAGATCATCTTTTCACCTCCTTTGCTCTGTATTTCTGCTATCTATCTATAAAGCCTCTCCCCCGGAGGGGACGGCTTGAAGCAGCAACATTTTAAAACGACTGGTACATCCGCAGCATGGGCGACATGAGCGAGATGAGCAGTATGGCCACGAAGATGCCGATCCCCACGAGCAGCACCGGCTCGATAATGGAGGTGAGCCGGTCAAGGGTAAAGGTGAGCTCGCTCTCGTAAAAATCGGCGGTGCGCGCCAGCATGCTGTCAAGGGATCCGCTCTCCTCGCCGATATGGACCATCTCCACAAGCATGGGCGGGAAGAGGCCGCTTGCCGCCAGGGGCATGGCCAGCGACCGGCCCTGGCGGATGACCCGCCGCGATTCGGCCAGGGCCTTTGCCAGGATGACATTGTTGATCACCTTCTCCACCAGCTCCAGCGCCGTTATGAGCCCCACGCCGCTGGCCAGAAGGGTGCCCAGGGTGCGGGCGAAGCGGGCCACGATCATGGTGCTGTAGATCTTGCCGTAAAGGGGCAGCCGCATCTGGAGCGTATCCAGGTTCTCCCTCCCCCCGGGGGTGCGCAGGTAGCGCAGCAGCAGCACCGCCAGCAGTATGATCAGGGCGATGATAAGATACCAGTAATTAGTCAGGATGCTGCTAAAACCGAGAAGAATTCTGGTGATGAGAGGCATGGTAATACCCATGCTGTCGAACATACGGGCAAACTGCGGCAGGACAAAGAAGACCATAAGCCCCATCACCGCCACGGCCAGGCCGGCAACGACAAAGGGATACATGGTGGCCGAGCGGACCTTCTCTTCAAGGTCATGCTGGTTCTGGAAATGAAGGGCCAGCCGGTCCATGACCTCGTCGAGGATGCCGCCGGCCTCTCCGGCCTCCACCATGCTTATGATGATGGTGGGGAAAAAGGTGCCGTGCGACTCCAAGGCCCCGGCCAGGGTGCCGCCGCGCTCCACCTCAAGGGCAACCTGGCGCAGGCGCTCCTTCATGGCGCGGTTTTCAGATTGCTGCGCCTGGATCTTCAGAATCTGCAGCACCGTCACCCCCGCCTGGAGCATGGTGGCAAACTGGCGGCAGAAAATCATGAAGTCGCGGCTTTTGGGCTTTTTCTCCTGCAAGAGGGTGCGGAGCTGCTGCTCCAGGGAGCCTCCCTTAAGCGGCAGCGCTGCAACCTGCTCCTTGATCTGAATTACAAAGAGCTCCTGTGCGCGCAGCAGCTCCAGCGCTTCGCGCTTACTCGAGGCGGTAAGGGTGCCTTCATTGGTCTCCCCTTCCCAGTTCCTTGCCAGATAGCGGAAATTTGCCAAGCTCTCTTCTCCTTTGCGTTAACGATAGCGGTTCCGCCTGTCAGGCGGCTCCGCAGTCATGGACAGAGGGCTTTCACCCCTGCGATCCAGGGTTTTGCCGAGCTCTTCGGCGTCGGTGGCATTGTCCAGGGCGCTCTGCCTGTCGATAAGGCCCCGCCGGAAAAGATCCTCCAGGTGGCTGTCCATAAGCTGCATCCCCTGGCGCCCCCCCGTCTGGATGACGGAGTAGATCTGGTGGACCTTGCCCTCGCGGATGAGGTTGCGCACGGCAGGGTTGCTCACCATGACCTCCACCGCCGGGATACGCCCCTTGCCGTCTTTGCGCTGGATCAGGCGCTGGGCAATGATGCCCACAATGGTGTTGGCCAGCTGGACGCGAATCTGCTGCTGCTGGAAAGAGGGGAAAACATCGATGATCCTGTCGATGGTCTGCACCGAGTCAACGGTGTGCAGCGTGGCCATGACGAAGTGCCCTGTTTCGGCGGCGGTAATTGCCGTGGAGATGGTCTCATGGTCGCGCATCTCGCCGACAAGGATAACATCGGGATCCTGGCGCAGCGCCGCGCGCAGCGCCGCGGCAAAGCTGCTGCTGTCCTGCCCGATCTCCCGCTGGTTGATCATGCAGTTCTTGTTGCGGTGGAGATATTCAATGGGATCCTCCAGGGTGATGATGTGGCAGCTGCGCTGCTGGTTGATAAGATCGATGAGCGATGCCTGGGTGGTCGATTTGCCGCTGCCGGTGGGCCCGGTAACAAGAAGGAGCCCCTTCTGGCAGCTGGAGAAATTATGTATCACTTCAGGGAGGCAGAGAGAATCCAGCGTGGGGATCACCGTATTGATCACGCGCATGGCTATACCGGTGCTGCCGCGCTGGCGGTAGATATTTACCCTGAAGCGGGCCAGCCCCGGGCTGGAGTAAGCCAGGTCGATTTCACCTTTCTCCTTAAAGGTTTTACCCTGTTTTTCATTCATGATCTGCCCGGCCAGGGCTTCGGTATCCTGGGGATCCAGGGGCGATTCATCCAGGGAAACCAGTTTGCCCTGCAATCGCAGTAAGGGTGGCAGACCAACAGAAAGATGAAGGTCTGAAGCCCCCTGTTCAACTGCTGCCTGCAGAAGAGGGTTAATCTGCCGTACCATGGAGCTCACTCCGATAATCAATATTAATCCTGCATTACATTACATTGCATTGCGTTGCATTACATTGCATTGCGTTGACCAGGAATGTTTGCTTCCAAATCAGTCAGGATGATGCCACTTCAACCCTGTGAAGAGCCCCGGCGGAGACTTCAACATCCCCCGCCTTGCCGGTAACCCTGGCTTCGTTCTCCAGAAGTGACGGCGCCTCCTTGGGAACAGTATAGCTGAAGGAAAACTTCACGGTGCGCCCCACGCCGAGGTTGCCGATGGTGTTGCACCAGAATTTACCAAAGAGAGGCGCCATAACCTTGACTCCACTGAGGGCTACGGTGCCGCTGTTGGTGATGCTAAAGCGGAAGGTGATCATCTCCCCTATCCGGGCTGTCCCGGGTCCGCTAAGCTCCATGCCTATCTCCGGCTTGGTCACATCAATAATCTCAATCTCGTAGCTGTCCCCGGCTGATACCTCCATAGATCCGTAGCGGCCCTCAACAAAAGCATCCATCTCCACAATGCCGGTAAGCCCCTCGGGAACAAAGGATTCCATGTTGAAATTCGACATCCCCCCGGCGGGAAGGTCGCCGATGGTGTAGCGCCATCCTTCTCCCAGGAGGGGATCTGTTACGGTAACTTCGCTTAAGGGGACATTGCCGCTGTTGATCACGATAAACTGGTAATCCACAGCCTCCCCCGCCTCCGCCTGGAGGGGCCCGCTTTTCTCCATGGTCAGCGCAGGCCGGGCCAGCTCAAGGGTGAGCATGCTATGCGCCTCCACCACGGTTGAACCGAAGCGGGCGGTGGCGTTAATTTCTGTCTCCAGCTCTGTATCTTCATGCTCCGGAACAGTCAGTTCAGCGCTGAACTGCACCTCTTTTCCCGGGGAAAGCTGGCCGATAAGGTGCTTCCACCGGGGATCGAATTCCGGAGCTGTAATCTCTATATCGCTCAGCGTGGCCGTACCGCTGTTGAGCAGCGCAAAGGTCAGGATCGCCTTTTCGCCGGCGCAAATCAAATCGGGGCCGCTGCTCTCCAGCTGCAGGGCAGGCTCGGGGGGGGCGGCGGCCTCTTCGGCGGCGGCCACTTCGGCGGCGCCGGGATCGTGCAGAAGGGCGGCCTGGGCATCAGCTTCTTCAGCTTCTACCGGTAAGGCAAAGGATGTCGGCAGGGAAGGCTCAACCCCATGGAGTTCATCGTTGCCTGCGCCGCTGTAAGCAACGCGGATGATCTCTTCAACAGTGGTCTCTGCGCTCTCAATGCGGCGCAGCCCCTCCTGGAGCAGGGGAACCATGCCCATCTCGACAGCTTTTACAAAGAGTTCGTCGGCGGAAGCCCGCGTGAGCACCAGGCGGATCATCTCCCTGTTCATGGGCATCATCTCGTGGATGGCAAAGCGGCCGCGGTATCCCGTCTCATTGCAATTCCGGCAGCCCTTGCCGTGCGCCAGCGTCTCCGGCGCATCTTTGCCAAAGGCTTTCCAGAAAAGGGCCTGCTCCTGGGCAGAGAGTTGGTACTGCTCCCTGCAGTGCTCGCAGATCCGGCGCACCAGCCGCTGGGCAACCACGCCCACAAGCGATGAGGTGATAAGATAGCTGTCCACGCCCATGTCGAGAAGGCGGGTGACTGTGGAGCAGGCATCATTGGTATGCAGGGTGCTTAAAACAAGGTGCCCCGTAAGGGCGGCGCGGGTGGCCATCTCCGCTGTCTCCAGATCGCGGATCTCACCGATCATGATCACATTGGGATCCTGGCGCAGGATGCTGCGCAGGGCATTGGCAAAGGTAAGTTTGATCCGCGGGTTCACCTGGACCTGGTTGATGCCGTCAAGGCGGTATTCCACGGGGTCCTCAACGGTGATGATGTTCTCTTCAGCCCGGTTAAGGTAGTTCAGGGCGGAATAGAGGGTGGTGGTCTTGCCGCTTCCCGTAGGTCCGGTAACAAGGATCATGCCCGTATGGCTGAGTAAAAAGTTGAGGAACATCTTGTAATTGTTCTCAGAGAAGCCCAGCTTGTCCAGGGGAAGGATAACTTTCTCCCGGTCAAGGATCCGGATTACCACTTTTTCGCCGTGGATCGTGGGCATGGTGGAAACACGCATATTCACATCGCGCAGGCCCACCTGGATGGTGATGCGGCCGTCCTGGGGCATTCTCCGCTCGGCAATGTCCAGGTTGGCCATGATCTTGACCCGCGAAACAATAAGGGGCTGTGTATCCTTGGGCGGCGTCATCAGGTCATGCAAGATCCCATCGATGCGCATGCGCACGCGGACACCCTTGTCCAGGGGTTCAATATGTATATCGCTGGCCCCTTCGCTGACAGCCTGGTGGATGAGTGAATTGACCACCCGGACAATGGGCGCCTCTTCAACAAGGGCCCGCAGCTGGACCATCTCATCCTCGGTCTTCTCCTTGACATCGCTATCCTCTTCAATGCTTTCGGCCAAGCTGAAAAGCTGCTCAATGGTGTGAATGATAGAACTTTCCGAGGCAAGCACAGGATCTGTTTTCAGGCCGGTGAGCATCTCCACATCATCGATGGCAATGATGTTCATGGGATCAGCCATGGCCAGTTTAAGGGTGCTGCCCTCTTTATCAATGGGAATTACCAGGTGGCGCTTGGCCAGGTAGAGGGGAATGGATGTGGCCACTTCAGGATTTATATTGTAGTTATAGAGGTTAACCCGGTTAATGCTCAGCTGTTTTTCCAGTATGTCTACCAGTTCATCCTCGGTGATCAGGCTCTTCTCTATCAGGATCTGACCGATCCGCTTATGGCTGGTAACCTGTTCCTCTATCGATTCCTGTAGCTGATGTTCAGTAATTGCGCCAGCTTCAACTAGAACATCACCCAGCCTTTTTCTAGTGAAACTGCCCATTAATCTCCCTCCCTGGAGAATGTGGTAAAATAGCGTAATTTCTTTTATTATCCATGTTATGCTTTATTTTGTCAACATCGCCGTCAATTTAAAACTCTTAAATTATAACCCGGAAAGGTATGTAAAAAACCCAGGGCTGCCCCTGGGATCGCTTCCCGGCAACCCGGCCGCCATAGCTTTGCCTTAGGCCCGTAGCTTTGCGTCCCCGCCTTTCAGCGGGTTTGCCCTGAAACCATAATATTATATTAATGTTTACATCATATTTTTCCCTGTCCTGCCATTATAGACTCCATCCCCATCCCAGTCAAGGAAGTTTTTGCTTTTTTCTGCAATCTTACATCTCTTACATCTATTGCATCCCCTGGAACGCCTTAGATCAACTTACAACACCTGACATCAACTTGCATCATTTTCAGCCCCGGTGGCGAGTTGCGCCGCCCCCTCAGCCTCATGGGCCGGAGTGTAGAGCAAATCGCAGCGCCTGCGAGTTGCCAGAATCACCGGTGTTGCTGATATCGATGTCCCTGCTCAAGTTCATCGGCTTTACAGAAGAATCCAGTGTAAAAACAGTTGATCCCTCTTCGCCCTTGATGGTGAAAAGCAGTATCTGCCCCTCTGCTGAAAAGTTTACGCCGGTAACAACAGGAGCGGATATTGCCTGGGAAGCCGCAGAATGGAGAAGCATCAAGGTGCGGTTAGGGGAGTCATAGTAAATGTAGCTGTACTCGTCAGTTGAGGCGGAAGCGGGATCCCAGTTCTCCTCCAGCAGCTCAACCTCTCCGGCAAATCGCAGCTCCCGGATCACCCTTTCCGCGGCTGCGCGCACAAGACCGTGCAGATCGGCCTGCCCGGCCCCGGAATCAAAGAGTCTCTGCCCGAAGGAAAAAAAAGAGTAAATGCCCGCCAAAACCAGAACAATGGCGGCCGAAACAATGATCACCTCAACAAGGGTGAAACCTCTCTGATCGCGGTGCATCAGTTCCCCGCCCCATCAACAACAAAGTACTGGTAAATAACCTCTCCGCTCATTTCCCCTGCATAGCTCCTCCTTACTGTAATCAATTTACCATGGACCGCTTCTCCAAAAACTATTATCGTCTCTTCCTCACTGTTAATATCGACATCTTCGCCTTCAAATTCAAGATCAGCGCCGGTGATCGCATTTTCTATGGATTTCTCCATATCCTCCTGGGCCAGGTGAGCGGTTTCGCTTCGCTTGCCGGCGGAGCTTGTGAAGCGGAAACCCTGCAGCAGGAAGGCGCTCACAACAAGCACAACAAGGAGCAGCAGCGCCGCAGCAACAAGCACCTCCACCAGGGTAAAACCGTCATCGCGTTTCAGGAAGACCATGCCACACCTCCCGGAAATCAGTCGGTCCAGTAGCCGATTTCGAAAACAGGGGTTGAACTTGAACCCGGGCCGCCCCCCGGGTCCGAGCCAAAGTCAAAGTCAAAATCAGGAACCTTACTCCAAATTTCATCTACTGTTGCCGCATCATAATAAACCCTGCTATTTCCTCCAGCAGAAAACTTATCGCATACGATAGCGCCTCTAATCTCACCGCTCCCGCCAGGGAAATTTACATGTGTGTCGGGTGCATACAGCACAGTTACAACCGCTTCAGTACCACCAGTTATATTGGCTTCAGGACCCTTTAAAAAAATTGCACCATGTATACCACCGCTCCCACCCAGATTAAAAGCTGAAAGCAATGAGTAAGAGAAAAAACACCCATAAATTTTTGCATTACCTGAAATAGTGAAATCATCATCGCCGGCGTAGTAAATCATTAACTGGCCGGCATCGCCTCCATGGTTGATGGATGAACTACCTTGAAGCACGCCATTATTCGTATGAAGCCTGTTCTCAATATATAATTCAAGCGTACCCGATCCATCAATAAAAATAGTACTTGACCCGATGTCGGGGGGGATACTTCCCCATCCATTAAACTTTAATTCTTTAACCCGAATTTTCCTGACGCCATCACCTACGTTGACAGTCAAAGATCTGTATATGTCGATGGTGTCGTAATAACCATCTTCTGATATTGTCATGGGAGCATCTTTCGTTGAGAGATTTCCCTTGAGGTTAAGGTCGTCAGGGAATTCAGGAAATGCAGGCATCTGATAGGTGCGATCCCCGGCAAGATTATAAATACTTGAGTAGTTTCCCGGAGGATTTTTTGCTTGAACAACTGTATCGGGGTCCCCGCCTTCACCGATATAGAGATTCTCAACTGATGTACTCCAGGCTAATTCCACCGTTCCCGGATCAGTAGAATTAGTGCCGACATTTCCGTTTATCTTAGAAGATCCTGTAAGGTTAATGTTGCTATTTGAGAACACCGCCATATCAAAATCAGGCATATACGCGGTGCCGCTGCCGCCGCTTTCTTCTTCCTCGCCCCGGATCAATGTTAGGGTGACCTTCTCGGAGTGGTCTCCCGAGTAGCCGGTGGAGTGAATAAGGATTGTCCCATCTTCACCCTCCTCCACCACGGCTTCAAATCTGCCATTGCCCAGTTCCGATCCGGTGGTCCCGCCGATATAGCCGGCCATGTTTGCCTGATTGTCCAGCAGCACTTTAGCCACCGCTTCAGCGCCGCTGCGGGCAAGATAATAAGCTTCATTGTTTTTCTGCTGACGGACGGCCTGGTGCTGATCGTTCAGGGCAAGGGTGCTCAGGGAGACGCCCAGAATGAGCAGGGCGGCCATAGCCACCACCACGATGACCAACACCGAGCCCTTCCTGTTAAGCAAAAGGCTTTTTCCCTCGCGGTGCAGATTCTGCACAGCCCTTGCAATTTTAAGTATCATTAATTTTTACCTTCCTCCCTGGAGGTTTAATGATCCCCTGAACAGCTGATGCAAATCTGAGATATGCATCTTTGATATTTCTGCTTCAACCTGTAAAGATTATCGGAACGCTTTGCGTATTTAAGTCGTGGGCCTGTCCTGTAATGTTTAATCCTGCCTTAACTATTTATACTGATTCAATTTATTATAAACTTGGCCCCTAGACCAGTCAAGACAAATTATCCCACTATTTACATATATTAAGCCTATTCAACCTTTATTTGAGAAAAGAGAGTGCAGGTTAGTAAACCGGTGCCTGGCACCGGTTTACTATTATCGTCTGTTCCTCACTGTTAATATCGACATCTTCGCC
>CAYXKD010000053.1:0-13346 GCA_964464625.1 uncultured Syntrophomonadaceae bacterium | reverse complement strand
TGGTACTCGGGGCGTAAGCCCCCGGGAGAGTAGGTCACCGCCGGAGAACTATTTCAAAGAAAGCCCGGACTGAGCACCGGGCTTTCGCTTTTATCCAACAACCAACCTCCGCCCTAACTTATTTTTACAGTCTTTAGCTCGGTTACTTTCGTCAACAAATCAAAATCGCGATCTTTGTGCAACACCGGCAACTCCGCTTGAATAGCGTACCAGGCAATCAGACAATCATTGCTCTTGCGAATGGTTATCCCGCTCTTACGGGCAGTACGATAAAGCGTAGCGGCTCCCAAAGCTGCTTCTACCGGGTCTAATTTAATGATCGGGTGGGCAAGCAAAAGGTCGCGGGCGATCTTAAAATCACGATCCACAGAAAAACCCTGCAGCAACTCCTGCAGGATGGTCGGAGTAATCCATATATCGAGGCCCGCCTCGATATATTCGCTCAAGGCATCGGCCTGCGCGGAGTCGATTCCATTAAAGAAATCTATCCACACCGAGGTGTCGACCAGCATGCCGCTCACCGGGTTTTCCGCATCTCGTCTAGGTCCCCGCTCCAGGAAAGCTTACCGCGATATTGCAGTATCTGTTTACGTTTTCGGGCTGCAATCAGCTCGTTTAATGCAATTTCAACCGTTTCCTTTTTTGTTTTCGTACAAGCAACGCGCATAGCTTCTTTCATCAACTTGTCGTCAATATCAATATTTGTCCGCATGATCATCACCTCATACACAATAATACTACGGTTTATACACATATTCAAACGTCTTATTTTCTGAGAGCACGGGTTCGGGCGAACATCTCTTCTGCCGGATATGCAATAAAATTGAATACCATGAGTCCCCGGACCCCGTAAATATGATAATATAAAATATGCAAACCGGCGGATGGGGGCTGTTCTGTGTGGTTCTAACAGGCCTGATCATTTTTATCATGTTTGTTACCTGCGGTGCCGTTGTTAAATACGGCAAGCAGCACTGGCTCATTGCCGGCTATAACACCATGCCACCGGAAAAGAAGAAAAATGTAGATATAACCGGATTGGCCAACTTCATGGCGAACAGCCTTTTTGGAATCGGTGCTTTCGCCCTTGCCGGATCGCTGGTCACCTCACGCTGGTGTCCCAACCTGTTTCCTTATGTCTTGATTCTCTGCAGCGCTGGCACTGTTTTGATGTTGCCGGCAGCGCAGAAATTCGATCACAACAAGAAGAGCGGCAGAGAAAAAACAGTCATGATCGCTGTGCTGGCCTTCGCCGGCATTGTCCTCATCACCATTGCCGGCCTGATGATCTACAGCCATCGCAGCCCGGTGGTGGAGATAAAACC
Organism: uncultured Syntrophomonadaceae bacterium; assembly: GCA_964464625.1. Classification (GTDB taxonomy): domain Bacteria; phylum Bacillota; class Dethiobacteria; order DTU022; family DTU022; genus JAAZIN01. Next base: position 12,021 of record CAYXKD010000053.1, on the reverse strand, counting down.
CCAGGGAATTGTTATCAGCGGGATATACGGCTCCGCCATACCCCGGGAGGAGATCACCGGGATTGACCTCAAAAATGAGATCCCCAGGGTCCTCTCGAAAAACAACGGCTTTAACAGTGGAGAGGTTCGCAAAGGGCACTTTACCCTGGAGGAAATGGGCCGGGGCCGCCTTTATCTCGAATCGGAGCGGGGCCCTTTTCTCTACATTTTTACAAAGGACAGCTATGTCATCATCAACTGCAAGGATCCCCTACACACCAAAGCGCTTTATCAGACCCTGCTGAGCGGGTTGGATTGATCGGAATCAATAGACAGATCTTGTTATTTAAGGTATAATTTGAGTGAGGTGAAAAACATGCGCCAGGAAGCGCTTCGGGAACAGCTGCCTGCCTTGCTGGATTACTTTGCATCCAACGATGACATCCTGACGGTATACCTTTTCGGTTCCTACGGCACCGATCGCTATGTTCCTTTGCTAAGTGATCTGGACATGGCTATCATCTTTAACAAGGACAAACCCCTTATGGAAGAAATGAAAATCAGCGCTGATATCTCCATCCTGCTGGAGCGTGAAGATGTGGATGTAATTAATTTAAATAAAGCAAGGGTTGATCTCTGCCATGAGATCATCTCCACAGGCGAAATCATCTATGAAAAAGAGAGGATTAAAACCGCTGATTTTGTCGAGCAAACTCTGCGCCATTATTTTGATTACGGTATCCCCTTGAGAAAAATAAGGGAGGAATTTCTTGAAACATTAAAGGGGGAAACTGTGCGTGATGGTTGATGAACGGAAGGTCTCTGAAAAACTAAGAATCATCCAGGAAAATTTGGATAAATTATCCACGTTCAAAGATGTTCCTGTTCATCTGTTTATCAGTGATTTCAAAGAATATGATTCGGCCAAATATAATTTACAGACAACAATAGAGGCAATGCTGGATATCTGCAACCATATTATCGCCCGAAACGCGTACGAGGTCCCCAAGTCCAATGCAGATGCTTTCCGACTGCTTTGCCGCAAAAAAATTCTCAGTGCAGATATGGAAGATACCTACATGGCCATGGCCAGATTCAGGAACAGAGTTGTTCACCTGTACGATCAAGTAGACAGCAGGGAAATTTACCGTATGATCAACGAAAGCCTGGGTGATTTTAAACGTTTTATTGATGATGTCAAAAAAACAACCTCAGGGTGAGTGGGGTCAGGTCTTGAATTATCACTTTTCAGCCATAACAAGGCTGCATTCATTTCGGCCCGCTCAGTGCAGCACAGAAAACGTTCTCCCAGTAAGCGGTGAGCTTATGGGGCGTCCCCTTGCATAGCGGCCTGCAAAAAAGGGAAGTCGGGATCTGGCAATTCAAGATCTGACCTCCTTTATTCTTGAAAGCGATGAGGCATAAAATGAAATACTTTAAAAAAATTATAGGTAAAACTGTTTACCTTTCACCCCTTAACCCCGAGGATGAAAGGGATCTGGAGATATATACCAGATGGATCAATGATCTTTCGGTATCTGTCAGGCTGGGATCGGCTGTCGGCACATACAGCCTGAAAAGTGAGAGAGGTTTTCTGGAAGATCTGGCCAGGGGTGGGCACCTGTACGCCATAATCCTGATGGAAAATAATGAGCTTATCGGGAACTGCTCGCTCTTCGAAATAGATCATATCAACAGGACCGCCTCCACAGGGCTGTTTATCGGGGAGAAAGAATATAGGAGCAAGGGATACGGCGCGGAAGCTGTCCAGCTTATCGTCGAATACGGGTTCAGGATTCTAAACCTGAACAATATCATGCTGAAAGTATTTGAGTTTAACAAGCCGGCCATCCGATGCTATGAAAAAGCAGGCTTCGCTGTTTTTGGCAGAAGAAAAGCAAGTTACCTGCTCAATGGAACCTTTTACGACGAGCTCTTTATGGAGATCCTGGCCGGGGATTTGAAAACCTCATTTTTGGAGGAAACGCTGACGAACAGCGGACTCCAGCCCTGACCATCGGATGATTGGAGCGGCACCCCGGATCGACCCCGGATCGATCTGGCTATATCGGTAGCAATCTGGTAAGATTCTATTTGACCCAAATTTACTGGGACAAACAATGAAAGGAGATCATAATGAAAGAACTGAAGGGAACCAAAACGGAGAAAAACTTGAAGGAGGCCTTTGCCGGCGAATCCATGGCCCGTAACAACTACGCCTATTTCGCCAGCGCCGCCAAAAAGGAAGGTTACGAGCAGATTTCCGCAGTATTCCTGGAGACTGCAGAGAATGAAAAGGAACATGCCAAGATGATGGTCAAGTTCCTGAACGGTATCGGCACCACCGAGGAAAACCTGGAGGCCGCCGCTGCCGGGGAGAATTATGAGTGGAGTGATATGTATAAGCGCTTTGCCGCCGATGCGCGCGAGGAAGGATTTGACGAAATTGCCGATGTCTTTGAAGCCATCGGCAGGGTAGAGAAGCAGCACGAGAAAAGATATCTTGCTCTGCTTAAGAACCTTCGCGAGGGTAAAGTGTTCAAGAGGGACGAAGAGGTGGCCTGGAAGTGCCGCAACTGCGGATATGTCCATATCGGCAAAGTCGCCCCGGAGGAATGCCCGGCTTGCAAGCATCCGCAGGCGCATTACGAGCTCCTGGCTGAAAACTACTAGATCTGGATGATCAGATAGTTGGGGACGGGCCCGGCACATTACCGTCCGTCCCCCTATACTTGCTTGTTCACATTACCTCGATTTGTCCCTCTTCCGGCAAAGATTTAGGTGCTCCCGCTGTTCTCCCACTCCCAGCCAGGCCAGGTGTTGTGTGTGAGCCGATAATCCTCGCTCATTTCAAAATAATTTAAGGAGATTGCCCCTCTTTTCACCTGCCAAAGTCCCTGTCCCTATGGCAGCAAAGCAAACCAGCCCGCCTTTGGGCGGGCTTTACTTTTCTGCAATGCGGGCTGTTTCCCTCTTATCGGAAAGGAGCTCGGGCAGCGGGGCGGGTTTTTCACCGGTGGTCAGCATGACTGCGCCGATGACCAGGATGCCGCCGGCAATTTGCACCGCCGTTATGGTCTCACGAAAGAAAAGCGATATGGTGATGGTGGCCACAGGGATCAGGTTAATGAAAATGGAGGAACGGCTTGCTCCCAGGGCGGCCACACCTTTATTCCACCAGACAAAAGCCAGCACCGAAGCGATGAGAGCCAGGTAGAGCACAGCGCCGATGGCGGGCCATCCTGCTTCCGGTAATGCAGCTAACCCCGGTTTGCTTAAGAGTCCGAAAGGCATCAAGATGATGGTTCCGGTAAGAAAGCCGTAAAAAGTGGTGATCAGGGGTGAAAAACTGTCGCTGACCCTTTTGCCCACAATTGCGTAAAAGGACCAACTGATGACAGATCCCAGCGTCAGGATATCCCCAAAGTTAAATTTAAGTGAGCTGATTATTTCCCAGGACCCCTCGCTGATCACGAGGACAACCCCGATAATGGAAATAAGGGCCCCGCCGGCAAGGCGCAGGGTAAATCTCTCTTTTAACAGCAGCGATGCCAGGACTGCGGTAACTATGGGGTTGATCGCCACGATGAGCGAAGCGCTTATCGGTGAAGTATACTTCATGGCATAAAGGAAGAAGGCATTGTAAGCAAAAATCCCGGTAAGGCCCAGTAAAATGAAGTTTAACCAGTCCCCAATTTTTATGGGCGTGCCTGCTATTTCACGATAACCGATTAGCAGAAGGACAGCTGTTGAAATGGCGAAACGGAGGAAAGCAATGGTCAAGGGATGCAATCCGGACAGGGCGAAGCCTGCTGCATTGAAAGTGCCGCCCCAGAAAAAAGCGACGAGAATCATTTGGATAAAGATGAATCTGTTATTTGGCTTTGGCATGATTTTTACTCCTTAGCAAACTGTATACAATATTTTTTTCGCCTGAAAAGCGCTAATTCCTGCAGCAACTGAAAGCTCCCCCAGGTTCCGCCCTGTATGTGCCTCCCGGATGCAAGAGATGATCCCGTGAAGGGGAATGAAGAGCAGGTTGCAAATTACATCGGGTAGTGAGCCCCCGTTGTTGTGCTGCGGTTGTTGTCTCACCTCCTGGGCTGTGGTAGAATTATCACGAAACGAGGTGCTTTTTTGAACAGCCAACAGGATAAAAACCGGCTTTTATCCGGCACTCCCAAGACGGCGCGCAGCTCAGTTCTTTGCGGAATCGTCATGCTGGCCGGCTGGGTTATACCGCTGCTGGGGCTGCCCCTCGGCGTTGCCGGTCTGGCCATGGGATTTACCAGCCTATCCTCCCCCCGGCGGGATCTGGCCAGGGCGGGGTTATTTTTAAACAGCCTTGGCCTGGGCCTTACCGTTTTAAACATTTTGCTGGCATTCTATTTCATGATGACAGGCAAACTCGATTCTCTGCTCATGTTTTATCAGTAGGAGCGATGTTACCATTTTAATTGATTTAACGGCAGAGTGCCAGTCAGTCCTGATGGATAAGAGGGATGAATAGCAGGAACCAGTAAGATGAAAAACAACCTTTGCGATAATTCATCCATAAAAGAGCTGCGGGCAAAACTGCCAGAGGGCAACTGGATCCCGATAAAGAGGCCGGGATAGGGGATGGAGGGGCGGATGGCCGGCCATAACCGGGCGAACAGGGGATAACCACGGCCGGCAGCAAAATGGCGGCAGCAAAATAGACTTGATCAAGTAACATTGCTGCTATATAATAAGTGCAGCAGAAAAGTTTAGCAGTAAAATAGGATTCAGGCAAGTATGGGCGCCGTAACAGAAAGAGCTTTTTGTCGGCGCCAACAACCGACAGACCTTCGATCTGCGGTTTCTAAAGCACAGGCCAAGGGCCGCAGACGATAGGGTATAACTGGAAACGGTTATGCCTCCCATGGTGGAAAGAAGGTTTCGGAGATACTGCAATATCACCGATTCCGCCGGGGAATTCGGTGTTTTTCATTTCGAGGGGCTGCCGGCGCAAAAAGAACAGAAAATTATATGCATAGAGTTTCAAGAGGCCGGGCCGTACGCTCCTAACACTCTCTAATGGAAAGGCAGATGATAAAATGTCCCGCAGAAAAAATATACTCAGCACCGCTGCATTGCTCATGGGCCTGGTTCTACTTGTTGCACTGTTTTCAGCCGGCTGTACACCCCGTGTTAATGATGAAGGCAAGGGCGGGGAAGATGGTGATGACCTTGCCGGCGGTGAGATTAACCTGGCCACAACTACAAGTACCTATGATTCAGGCCTGCTCGACTATTTGCACCCTGTTTTCAAAGAGAAGACGGGGATTGAAGTAAAGGTGATCTCGCAGGGGAGCAGACAGGCCATCGAAATGGGCAGGAACGGTGATGTTGACGTGTTGCTGGTGCATGACCGCAAGGCCGAGCTGGAACTTGTTTCGGAAGGGCTGGTTGTTGATCGTGTTGATGTAATGTACAACGATTTCATCATCGCCGGTCCGGCAGTCGACCCTTCGGGATTGAAAGATGCGGCAAAGGCTGTTGAAGCCCTGCAAAAAATTGCCGCCGGTGGTGCAGAGTTCATCTCCCGGGGCGATGATTCGGAAATTCATCGCCTTGAGCTGAGTCTCTGGGAAACTGCCGGTGTTGACGTCGCCGAAGATCAGGACTGGTATATCGCTGCCGGTTCGGGCATGGGCGACACCCTGCGGATGGCTCAAGAGAAAAAAGCTTACTGCATGACCGATCGCAGAACCTATGTGGCCATGAAAGAAGATCTTGATCTGGTGATCCTTTTTGAGGGTGACCCCGCCCTTTTCAATCAGTATGGGGTCATGGCGATCAACCCTGAAGTTCATGAGCATGTGAAATACGATCTGGCGAAAAAGTATGTTGATTTCCTGGCTTCAGATGAGGGCCGGGAGCTTATCAGCAGTTATAAAGTTGCAGAAGAGATCCTCTTCTTCCCGGGCTGCGGGCTGGAGGATTAGGCTGCATTAGAGGGCGCATATTGCGATTTTAATTCCTGGCTTTATCTTTTCCTCTTACCACCCTCATTTAAAGTCACCCTACCTGGGATAGACAGGGTGACCTTTTTTTGCACTGGCGGCAACAATCCCCATCCTCCGCCCTTTTAGCAAAACAACCGGGGGAGAGGGCACAATGTTTGTCCCACTACTTGATAAACATTACTGAGGTGGCCTTGATCAATGCGGTGACCTCATCACCTTCTTTTATCTGCATATCATCCAGAGATCTTTTGGTAATTACCCCGGCGATCCTTTTTCCATTACCGATGTCAATTTCAACCTCCGCTGTAACAATACCCGGCGTAACCTGAACAACTTTTCCGGTAAGCTTGTTCCTGCCGCTGATCTGCATGAAATATCACCTCCAAATCAGTCATGAATCACTTAAATCCAGCATACTGTACATTTTCCCCGTGGAGGAAAAATATATTATTCCACCATTGTGTCAATATTGTTCTCCTCTGCGGCGCTTTCCGGCGATCCAGAGCTCCGATTTCCTTTGGGGCAAATATACAGCGCCCACCCCCTTATCCCAATATTACCACAATTTAAAGGCCAACCCAATGCTCATCCCTGCCCCGCCTGGTTCTCGCAAAAGTAAATCCTGCAGGTTTCCCGGAATAAAGGGCCTCTCCCGAAAAAGCAAAAGCCCCGGAGAGCGCATTTTCAAAGGCTGCGGCAAAAAACTTTCCTCTTCTCCCGGGATGGCTTATAATATTAGCAGCAGGTCGCAGACACCCTGCTTGATCAAAAAACAAGAGGTGGCCTCTTTGGAAAGGAAATTACGGTTTCTTACCGCTCTTTTCATTACATCTTTACTGGTCTCCAATATCATGGCCGGAAAACTATTTACCCTGGGGCGGTTCATCCTCCCCGCAGCGGTTTTTGCTTATCCTGTTACCTTTGTAATTACCGACACAGTCAGCGAGGTCTGGGGCAGAAAAGAAGCCAATGACATTGTCTGGCTCGGTTTTATCATGAACCTGGTGATGACCGCTTTTCTTTATCTGGGCCGGTTGCTGCCGCCGGCGCCCTTCTGGGAGCACCAGGCTGCGTACGAGGCTGTTCTGGGGGCTGTCCCCCGCATTGTTGCTGCAAGCATGGCTGCATACCTTGTTTCTCAATTTCACGATGTCTGGGCCTTTCTGTTCTGGCGGCGCGTTACAAAGGGACGGCACCTCTGGTTGCGCAACAACCTCTCCACTATGGGCAGCCAGCTTCTGGACAGCATCATCTTTATCACCCTGGCCTTTGCCGGCACAGTCAGCAATGCAGTGCTGGTGAATATGATTGCCGGACAGTACCTTGTTAAACTGGTCCTGGCGCTTGCCGATACTCCCTTTTGCTATCTGGCTGTTCGCTGGGCAAAAAAGGAAGGTGTGGTTGCAGATGAAAGATGATCGTTACGAACAAAGGCGTTTTGACGCACTGAAACCGGATCAGGTGGATCAGGAGGTGCTGGAGACGGTTCCCTTTGCCTACGCCGGGCGCCGCTCCGAGGTGGAGATTATCTTTCCGGAATTCACCTCACTATGCCCCTGGACAGGGATGCCCGATTTCGGGGAACTTAAGATCAGCTATGTGCCCCGGGCAGCCTGTGTTGAGCTGAAGTCCCTCAAATACTACCTGAATTCCTACCGCAATGTGGGGATCATCCAGGAGGATGTGGTCAACAGGATCCTGGACGATCTGACGGCGCTCTTAAGTCCTGTTTCCATGACTGTCACCGGAAATTTCAATCCCCGCGGCGGCATCAGGACCGTGGTGAGCGCTTCCTATCCGCGTTAGATTTTATCGATTATACAGATGTACGGGGGGAGTATGGAGAAAGGAGGATCATGATGGCCGGACATTCAAAATGGGCGAACGTTAAACATCGCAAGGCGCGCATGGATGCGCAAAGGGGTAAAATATTTACCAAGTTGGCCCGGGAGCTTATTGTTGCCGCGCGGGAAGGAGGCGGTGATATTGATACGAACTTTCGCCTCCGCCTGGCAGTCCAGAAAGCCAGGGAAAACAATATGCCCAACGACAATATCAACAGGGCTATTCAAAAAGGGGCGGGAAACCTGGAGGGAGAGAGCTATGACCAGGTAAATTATGAGGGCTACGCAGCCGGGGGAGTGGCGGTGATGCTGGAGGTGCTTACAGACAACCGCAACCGCACGGTGGCCGATATCAGGCATCTTTTTTCGCGTCACGGCGGGAACCTCGGCGAATCAGGCTGCGTGGCCTGGATGTTTGAGAGGAAAGGGCTCTTTATTATCAGGAAGGAAGGTCTCTCTCTTGATGAGGATGAGATCATGCTCATAGCGCTGGAGGCGGGAGCGGAGGATATCAAGGAAGAAGACGACACCTACAGCATCATTTCACCGCCCGGGCTCTTTGAAGAGGTAAAGGAATACCTGCAAAAGCAGAACATAGCTGTTGAAAGCGCCGGGCTGACCATGCTGCCGCAAAACACCGTCGAGATTAACGACCCCGATGAAGTTAAGCGCATTCTCAATCTCATGGAAGCCCTGGAAGACAATGATGATGTGCAAAATGTCTATGCAAATTTTGAAATCCCCGATGAATTGATGGAATAAGGTGAATTTAAATGTATAAAATATCCTGCCGGGGGGTATGATAGGGGCCATGATCCACCATGCTTCCGAGAGGATGAGCCCCATTGGCAGGAGAGAAGAAGGATAAAAAGAAAATTCGCCCACTGTTGTGGGCAGGATTCGTGCTGATTGTTCTTGTGGCCGGGTTGGGGCCGCTGGCCCTGGTGCTCTACTATACCAGGGATATGAACCCTGATTTCCTTGATTTGCTTCACCGGGGCCCCCGCCAGGAGGTGGAGACCGCTCCCGGGCTGCCCGAACGCGAGCCCTACCTGGTGCAGTACCTTTACCGCTATTGTGATCATCATGCCCTTTATGAGCCTGAAAGCATTCCTCCTGAACTGGAGCTGCCCCCGCCCGCCCTGGTGGAGATGGCGGTGGCCCTTCATGAAAGCAACACCAGCATCCAGAGCATCATGTCTCATCTACAGAATACTGCAGGCTGGTATGTTGCCGATATAAGAGCGGGAGCAGCGGGCTCCTACTTTACCTTCACATACCTGGATGATCTTTGCCCCCATTGTGAAGGCCGTTACTATCTGGGCATTTTCAACAATGGTTCGGAGGATGTAATCGCTATCTTTGAAGGCAGGCCGCCCGGAGGGAAGATGATCGAAACAACCCCCCACAAGGTAAGGGATGATATTCGGGAGGAACTTGAAGAGGGAGTGGTGCTTCATTCCCTGGATGAACTCCATGAAATCCTGCAGGAATACACCAGCTGAACAACTGCTGATAGATTTTATTTTGAGGAACCCCCTTCGTAAAAAGCACCGGCATAAAGGTCCGGTGCTTTTCACGTGGCAGCAACAAAAAGGATTTGGCGCCTCTGCTAAAGAATAGTATATCCGTTTAGAAATAGTGGATGTTGGTGATTTCATGGTCATATTGGGAATTGATCCCGGTCTTGCCATCACCGGTTACGGCCTGGTGGAGGAGAGGGGCAGTGAGTACACCCGGGTGGCTTCGGGATGCATCCGCACCTCCAGGGATACTGCTCCTGCTTTGCGTCTTGAAGAAATATTTGAATCTGTCAGGGGCGTCATTGAGCGCTACCAGCCTGCAGCCATGGCTGTGGAGAAACTCTTTTTTTGCAAGAATGTGCGCACCGCTCTACAGGTTGGAGAGGCGCGGGGAACTATTATTCTTGCCGCGGCAAAAAACAATGTGGCGCTTTTTGAATACACCCCGCTCCAGGTGAAGCAGGCCGTAGCAGGATACGGCAATGCCGGCAAAATGCAGGTGCAAAACATGGTCCAGCTGCTGCTGCGGCTGCCCGAGAGGCCCCCTGTTGATGACGAAGCCGATGCGCTGGCGATAGCCTTGTGCCACCTGCAGCACCGCCGTTATCACGAAGCGGTCGAAGGGAGCAGGCGCGGTGATTGAGTATCTCAGCGGAAAACTGGTGGCCCTCTCTCCGGGACAGGCTCTCCTTGAAGTGGGGCCGGTGGGTATTTCCCTGGAAATCCCCGCCACCACCGAAGGGCTGGAGCGGCTTATCGGTGGCGAAGTGCTCTTCTACACCAGGCTCATCTTCCGGGACGACAATTTTTATATCTACGGTTTTCGCACCGCCGAAGAGCGCAATCTCTTCAAGCTGATTACAGGCATCTCCGGTTTCGGGCCGCGCCTGGGTCTGGCGCTGCTGGGAACACTCACGGTGCCCCATCTCTGCGCCGCAGTTTTTCAAGAGGATATTTCTGTGCTCTGCCAGGCTCCGGGGATCGGCCGGAAGATGGCCCAGCGGCTCATCCTGGAACTGAAAGAGAAGCTGCCCCGCCTTTATTCTACGGAGCAGCTGGCCCTTGCCGGCGCCCTGGATAGCCCCCATTCTCTGCAGGCGGAGATTGCCGAGGCACTTGTGGCGCTAGGTTACGGGCGCACCGAATCGGCCGCGGCGGTAAACAGGGCTGCCGGGGAGGAGGAAGGGCTCACCGGTGAGGAACTTTTAAAGAAAGCTTTGCATATTTTAGCGGGCGGCTAAGAGGGGGAGAAAATGGGGGAAGAGAGAATTGTATCGGCAAAACGGCGCAGCGATGATGATCCCCAGATAGAATATGGACTGCGCCCCCATTCGCTGACAGAATTTATCGGGCAGGAGAACATAAAGGAGAAGCTTTCCATCTACATCACTGCGGCCCGGGAGCGCAAGGAAGCCCTGGACCACGTCCTCCTTTACGGACCGCCCGGCCTGGGGAAGACCACGCTGGCCCACATTATAGCCTGGGAAATGGGTGTGAACATCCGCATCACCGCCGGCCCCGCCATAGAGCGCCCCGGCGATCTGGCGGCCATACTGACCAACCTGGGCCAGGGAGACGTACTTTTCATCGACGAGATCCACCGCCTCAGCCGCACCGTCGAGGAGATCCTCTACCCGGCCATGGAAGACTTTGCCCTGGACATCATCATCGGCAAAGGACCGGGAGCCCGCTCGCTTCGCCTTGACCTGCCTCCCTTTACCCTCATCGGGGCCACAGTGCGGGCGGGGGCGCTTACCTCCCCGCTGCGTGACCGCTTCGGCATCATCGATCGCCTGGAATTTTACGCCCCCGAAGAGCTGATCGAGATTATTATCCGTTCGGCGGGAATACTCAATGTGGAGGTTGACTCCGAAGGGGCGCAGGTCATCGCCGGCGCCTCCCGCGGCACCCCCCGCGTTGCCAACCGCCTGCTGAAAAGGGTGCGCGACTATGCCCAGGTTAAGGCGGACAACATTGTCTCCGAGGCGGCCGCCTGGGAGGCGCTGCAGATGCTGCAGCTCGATGCCTCGGGCCTTGACGAGATCGACAGGCGCCTCCTTCTCACCATGATCGAAAAGTATGAGGGCGGACCCGTGGGACTTGACACCCTGGCCGCCTCCATAAGCGAAGAGCCGGAAACCCTTGAAGATGTGTACGAGCCCTACCTGATGAAACTGGGCCTGTTAAAGCGAACCCCCCGCGGCCGCATGGTCACCCGGGAAGCATATCGCTACTTGAAACTCACCCTCAAAAACGACCCCCAGCTCCGCCTCTGGTAAACTTAGTAAACTTGGTGCCAGGCACCAAGTTTACTAACTAGCCGGTGACAGGGGGCACTGGATGGGGGATACTGATAATGGAGAGGCCTTTTTTTAATTACAGCGGTGCCAGGCACCTTCAGGCACCTGATAAAGCTAGATTGCAACATGGGATTGGGCCTGATGGTCAGGGCTTATCCTTTGACAATACAGGGATGACGGGGTTTTAAAGTAAACTGGTGCCAGGCACCAGGTTCACCAAGGCGGGACAGAGTTGGATGGGAGATGCCGGCAAAAGGGAGGGCTTCTTTAAGTTGGATTCTCTCGGAAAAGCCTTGCTGCTTCTCGGGGGATTTATTGCACTTACCGGGCTGCTTCTGCTTCTTTTTGGGCGCCTGGGCCTGGGAAGGCTGCCGGGAGACATTGT
>CAYXKD010000052.1:0-13474 GCA_964464625.1 uncultured Syntrophomonadaceae bacterium | reverse complement strand
GCACCTGCTCCCGGGACATGGGGGCGGCCCCGTAAGCCCAGTATTTCACCGAGCTTAGATCGTACTTCGCAAAATCAGACTCCTGCATCATTAAGAGAAACATGGTGGGCGGCCCGAAAAATTGGGTGATGCCTTCTTTTTCGATTAGATCCAAAGCCCACTGGGGATGGAAGAATTTCATGAGCACGTGCGTTGCGCCCACAAAGGTGCCCGGCCAGAGGTAAAGGTGCAGCTCTGCAACGTGAAAGAGAGGGGCTGCATGGAGAATGCGATCTTTCTCCGCTATATTGATCTCTGACAGCACAGATGTGGCGATACTGAGATGACTGTAATGGTTAAAGACTGCACCCTTGGGCTTCCCCGTCGTTCCTGATGTATAAATAATTGCTGACTCATCAAAGATGCCAATATCCACCCCGGGTTCAGAGGGATCGCCCTCTTTAAGGATATCGGGAAAATAGAGAAAATCATCCCCGGCTTCACCATCAGCAAGGATCCAGTCGCGGATACCGGGCAGTTGTTCCCGCATTCCCCTGGCCAGGTCTGAAAACTCGTTGCCAAAAATAAAGAAGCGTGATTCGGAGTTTTCAAGCATATATTTTGCCTCGGGAGGAGCCACTCTGAAATTCAACGGTACCACTACGCCGCCAGCCTTCATGACGGCAAAATAAGATATGACAAAGGAATCGGTATTGAAACTCATCATACCCACCTTGTCACCTTTCCTGAGGCCCAGGGCAATGAGCTTGTTGGCAACCTTGTTCACAGCGGCATTCAACTCGCTGTAGGTATAGCGTCTCTCCTCGCTGACCAGGGCTTCCCTATCAGGAAACTTCCTGGCATTGCGGGCCATCAGTTCACCAGTTGTGATCATTTAAGTCCCTCCTGTTTTCACCGGTAATTACCAACGGTGATAATTTATCGTTAGCATAACATACTATTATGGCCATAGCAACAATATTCGGAACTTTCGGAACGAATTCCTTTGTTTTGGCTTCATCGGCAGTGAATTTCAACATCTGTTAAGAATAAGCCATTTAAAGATCCTGGCAGATGATCTGGGCGCCTCCTTCGATTTCTCAGGAGGCGCCCAGATCATCAAGCAGTCCGGTGAAAAGAGCGGGATGCCGGCAGATCGGCGGGGGTTTCCCAGGTTCCCTGCGATAGAGCATGTTTTATGGGAGTTTTTGCGTTAAGTGCGTTGTTTGGAGATGTAAAATGTTATATTTCAAGACCTGACCCCATAGGGCTATTCCTTTTCTTTTAGCATGTACTTTAAAACCTTTCCGGAAGGGCTGCGCGGGAGTTCGTCAACAAATTCCCATAGTCTGGGTATTTTGAAGTCGCCCAGCTTGCCTTTACAATATTCCCGCATTTCTTCGCCTGTGGCTTCTTTACCGCTGTTTAAGACTAGATAAGCCTTAACTGTCTCACCGAAGGTTTCATGGGGCACGCCGATTACAGCAGCTTCATAGATCTTCTCGTGGGCAAGCAAAACATTCTCTATTTCCCGCGGGTAGATGTTTTCCCCGCCTGAAATAATCATATCCTTTGCCCGGTCAACAAGAGTGACATAGCCGTCTTCGTCTACGACGGCCAGGTCCCCTGTCCGCACATAGCCATCGGCGGTAATGGTCTTCGCCGTCTCTTCGGGATCATTGTAGTAATAAAGCATCTGGCTCTCGCAGCGCACCAGCCACTCTCCCACCTCACCTACCTTTACCTCTTCATCCTCTTCGTTGAGCACTTTACTTTCACAGTTGACTATGGGCAGCCCCCCCTTGCCCGCCTTGATCACCTGGTCCTCAGGCCGGAGCCTCACTCCTCCCGGCCCGCCTTCTGTGAGACCGCAGAGGCAGAAAAAGCGATCTGTCTTGAACATCTCGATAGCCTTAAGCACCTGCTCCCGGGACATGGGGGCGGCCCCGTAAGCCCAGTATTTCACCGAGCTAAGATCGTACTTTGCAAAATCCTTCTCCTGCATCATTAAGAGAAACATGGTGGGCGGCCCGAAAAATTGGGTAATGCCTTCTTTTTCGATTATCTCCAGGGCCCCCCGGGGATGGAAGGATTTCATGAGCACATGCGTTGCGCCCACAAAGGTGCCCGACCAGAGGTAAAGATGCAGCTCTGCAACGTGAAAGAGAGGGGCTGCATGAAGAATGCGATCTTGCTCCGCTATATTGATCTCTGACAACATAGCTGTGGTGATACTGAGATGATTGTAATGGTTAAAGACTGCACCCTTGGGCTTCCCCGTCGTTCCTGATGTATAGATAATCGCCGACTCATCAAAAAGGCCAATATCCACCCCGGGTTCAGAGGGGTCGCCCTCTTTAAGGATATCGGGGAAATAGAGAAAATCATCCCCGGCTTCACCATCAGCAAGGATCCAGTTGCGGATACCGGGCAGTTGTTCCCGCATTCCCCTGGCCAGTTCTGAAAACTCGCTGCCAAAAATAAAGAAGCGTGATTCAGAGTTCTCCAGCATATATTTTGCCTCGGGGGGAGCCACCCTGAAATTCAACGGTACCACCATGCCGCCTGCCTTCATGACGGCAAAATAAGATATGACGAAGGAATCGGTGTTGAAACACATTATCCCCACTTTGTCGCCTTTCCTGAGTCCCAGGGCAAGGAGCTTGTTTGCCAACCTGTTTACAGCGTCATTCAGCTCGCTGTAGGTATAGCGTCTCTCCTCGCTGACCAGGGCTTCCTTATCAGGAAACTTCCTGGCATTGCGGGACATCAGTTCACCAGTTGTGATCATTTAAGTCCCTCCTTTTTCCACCGGTACTTACCGGCAGTAATAATTTATCGTTAGCATAACACACCATTGTACCTATAGCAACAATATTCGGAACCTTCGGAATAGACTCCACTGTTTTCGCTTTATCGGCAGTGAATTTCAATATCTGGTAGGAATGAGCCGGTTAAAGATCCTGGCGGATGACCACAGCGTCGCCGTCAATTTCCCAGGGGGTGCCCAGATCATCAAGCAGTCCGGTGAAAAGAGTGCGCAGGCGGGCTCCTTCCTGCCCTGTTGCAGGGTAGGGCTGGCTGTCACCGAGAAG
The DNA here is from genome assembly GCA_964464625.1 of uncultured Syntrophomonadaceae bacterium. Lineage (GTDB taxonomy): Bacteria > Bacillota > Dethiobacteria > DTU022 > DTU022 > JAAZIN01. The sequence continues at coordinate 10,400 of CAYXKD010000052.1, read as the reverse complement.
TACGGGCAAAAGGCGCAAACCCTCAACGCCATTACGGGTGATGCGGGCCTGCAGGATATAGGTTTCATTGCAAATGGTTTCGGAAAAAGGATAGAAGAGGAAGTTGCCCAGGCTGTAGACGATGGGCTTGCCACTGTAGATCTCGATGCCCTGCGGCGTATGGCTGTGATGGCCCAGTACAAGGTCGGCTCCGCTGTCCACAGCAAGCCGACCGGTTTCGCGCTGCTCTTTATTGATGCGGTGAGTGTATTCATCGCCGAAGTGCAACGATACCACCACCACATCGGCCCGGCGGCGCGCATTTTCAATATCGTCTATGAATTGCTCGCGCTCACGATAATAAAGCGTTCCCGGTTTCTCAGGTCCCGCCTTCCAGGCAGGATAGCCGAACTTGAAAACCGCGGAGTAGGCTAAAACCACCACTTTAATTCCATTGATCTCAAATTCTGCAGCTTCGCGGGCATGTGCCTCCTCCCGCCCGGCTCCGGCGTAAGCAATTTCGTGCTCCTCAAGAATGTCAAGGGTATCCTTCAGGGCGTCAGTCCCGTAGTCTAGAATATGGTTGTTGGCCAGGGATACCAGGTTGATCCCCGATGAGACAAGGGCTTCGATGGCAAAGCTGTGCGCCCGGAAGGTGTATGTTTTCTGCACCGGTGTGCCCCGGTCCGAAATGGGGCACTCCAGGTTGGCAAAAACCAGGTTGCCCTCCTTCAAAAGGGGAGCGATGGCGGCAAAGGGGTAGCCGGGGTCATAGTGCCGCAAACGGCGGGAAGTAAGGTAATCGAGCATTACATCGCCCACCGCCACCAGTTCGAATTCGGGAGGCGGAGCAGTTTGAAAAGTAAAGGTATAAGGGTGCTCAAGAAAGAGCCCTGCCGTAGAAAAAGGCTGAACGGCAAGGGTAATCTGCGCCGCCTCCGGCCAGGGCTCCAGGGGGGTAACAACAAAAAGCCCCCCCTTTTCCTTTACCGTCACTGGAAGGTCTGGAAGAAGTGTGATCTGCTCCGCCAGCAGCGCTTCATCTATGGGAGCACTGGCGGCAATGGTCAAAACCGGATCATCGTATTCAGCAGTAAGGACAAGTTCAACAGGCCGGCTGCAGGAAGTTAAAAGTAAAAATAAAACGAGGATCGCTATAACAGGGAAGCTTCTCTTCTTCATGGGTACTATTCTCATCCAGATCTTTTTTGCTGTCAATGGTATAATTAAGATGGTGGAAAGGTTAAGTCAATAGATAAATCTTATTATTCTGCTGAAATGAAAATTCATTATAAGCAAAAAGGTTTTAAAGAGGTTGTTATCATAAAATGGGTTTGGCTGCAGAATACATTGTAATCACAGAAGCGGAACGACAGGATCGGGCTGCCATCAGGAGAATCTGCTGCAATACAGGCTACGCCGGCGGCGATATCAGGCCCTATTTTGATGATCTGGAACTTTTTGCAGACATGTTGACCCTTTATTATACCGATTTTGAACCGCAATCCACATTTGTGGCCAGGGCCGGCGGCAATACGGTGGGCTATCTCTGCGGATCTTTGAACAGCCGGCGCTACAACCATGTGCTGGCGACACGAATAATCCCCCGCCTTCTCAGCAGAGCGCTCATGGGGGATTACAGGTTGGGGAGAAGTACATACAGATATATCCTGAACATACTTGGGCAGTTGTCCCCGGCAAAACTCAGCCTTCCCCACAGTCTCTACCCGGCCCACCTGCATATAAATATTGAAAAAGATTACCGGCAGAAGGGAATTGGAAGAGCGCTGCTGAACCGTTACAGAAGGTATCTTCATAAACATGGTATCAGGGGAGTGCATCTGGGTACAACCTCTTTAAATGGAAGTGCAGTGCCTTTTTTTGAAAAGCTGGGGTTTGAACTCTACTCCAGGGTCAAAAACAGCTCCTTTGAAGGCCGGAAGGCCTATTTATTAACCTATGTTAAAATTTTTGACGAGGATCCTGTTTCAATTACTAATGGATAAAATGGATAAACAGGAGGTTTTCTATGTTTCCGCTTAAATATGAAGGTGACATTTTTCGCCCTCCCAGCGAAGCCCGGAGTCTCATCCTGCAGGCGACAATCGGCTGTTCGCATAACCGGTGCACCTTTTGTGCCATGTACAAAAGGAAGAAATTTCGGGAGCGCGATCTGGAGGAGTTCAAAGATGAAATCAGCACCGCCGGGCGGATCTGGCCCGAAACGAGGCGGATTTTTCTTGCCGATGGAAATGCCCTCACCCTGGCCACGGATAAATTGCTTTACATCCTGGATCTGCTTAACGCAGCCTTTCCTTTGCTGGAGCGGGCATCTGTCTACGCCAATCCCCAGGATCTGCTGCAGAAAGAGGTGGCTGAGCTGGAAGAATTGCGTCGCCTGAAGCTGGGAATGATCTACCTGGGCATTGAAAGCGGCAGCGATGCGGTGCTGCGTTCTGTGAACAAGGGGGTGACCTCCCCGGAGATTGCCCGCGGTTCAGCCCGGGTCAAAGAAGCGGGAATCCCCCTTTCCGTAACAGTGATTAACGGACTGGCCGGCCTGGAGGGATGGGAGGAGCATGCCTGCGAGAGCGCCCGGCTGCTGAATGAGATCAATCCCGATTACCTGGGGCTGCTCAGCTTCATGGCTGTTCCCGGCACCCCCATTTACCGCCGGGTGGAAGCGGGCGAACTGACGATGCCCGGTCCCTGGGAGATGCTCCGGGAAATCAGGCTCATGGTCGATGGTTTGTCATCGCTGAATAACTGCATATTCAGGGCCAACCATGCTTCAAATTATCTGCCCTTGAGAGCGGTTTTATCACAGGACCGGGAATCACTGCTGGCGGCTCTGGATGATCTGTTAAAAAGAAAAACACCCGGCGTGCTGAGAAGCGAAAATTATCGCATGCTCTAGCCGGGTGCAGTTTTAATCAAATACAGATCCCCAATAATGAAATAATCAGTCCATGGGGCAGCGGGTACCTTATTACTGCTGCTCCTTATTACTGCTGTTCTTTAAGCTCTTTGCCGAGAAATTGCTTCCGGCAGAGGCTGCGCTGCAGTTTGCCCGAGCTGGTTTTCGGCAGCGTCCCCGGTTGCACCATGACAATGTCACGGGGCGGCACTTCGCAGATCTCGATTACCCGGCGGCGGATTGCCCGGCGCAGTACAGCCAGGTCGGCGCTGCGCACTTCGGCAACAATGACAATCTGCTCCTTGCGGCGGGCGCTTTCAACACCGAAGGCGATGACATTTCCCGCGCGCACTCCTTCGATCATCCCGACGGCGCGTTCGATATCTTCGGGAAAAATATTGCGCCCCGAAATGATGATCACATCCTTGATCCGGCCGCAGATAACCAGCTCCGGTGCTCCGCCCCCTGGCCCTTCCACGAAATAGGCCAGGTCCCCGGTGCGCAGCCATTCGCCCCTGAATAACGCTTCGCTCAAATCGGGGCGCCCGTAGTATCCCGGCGTCACTGAAGAGCCCCTGATTTCAAGTTCGCCCACCTCGCGCTCTTCTTTAGGCTCTCCTGTGGAAAGATCGCAGATGCGCATCTCCAGGCCCGGCAAAGGAGAGCCCAGCAGCGGCAGTATGCGCGTTGTGGGCAGGCCCGGTTCAGAGGGCCTGGCCGCACCTTCTGTTTCAAGGGCAGCCCTGTCCACAGCATCGCAGATCATACCCCGCATGGGAGGCGGAAAGCTGCCGCCAATGGCCACTTCAGCCATGCCGAAAGCACAGAATTCGGCGCCAGGCCTGAATCCATGGGGCAAGGCCGAGGCCACAAAGTTTTTCACGGCAAGGGGATCCACCGGTTCTGCTCCGTTCAAAGCAATGCGGATTGATGACAAGTTCAGACGCTCTCCGGTATCGTTCATCCTGTTCAGGGCGCGGTTTGCCAGGACCCAGGAAAAATTCGGCCCGGCGGTGATGGTCCCGCGATATTCGCTTATCCAGCGCATCCAATCGGCAGGCCGGTTCATGAAATCAAGGGGCGATGCCAGAATCAGCGAGGAGCCCACGGTCATGGAGACGGTGAGCAGCCCGATAAGACCCATATCATGATAGAGCGGCAGCCAGGAGATCATGATATCGTCCACGGTCAGGGCAGCCGCTTCGATCATCCCGTCAATATTCGCTCCGATGACATGGTGAGGCAGCATCACTCCCTTCGGTTCGGCGGTGGAGCCCGAGGTGAATTGAAGCACGGCAAGGCGGCAGGGATCATCCTCTACCTCGCGGTAATCATCCGCTGAAAACGCTCCATCCCCCACCCCCTGAATCTCGCTCAGCAGCAGCACCTGCGGATCGCCCGGGGCGGGCTCGTAAAAAGCGGCCATCTCCGCATCGATGAGCAGCAGGGAGACATTGCCGCTTTTCATCAGGGATCTTGTCTGCTGCATGAAGTCCTCAATGGAAGTGAAGCGCAGCGGTATGGGCAGCATGATCATGCAGCCCCCCGCCAGCCAGATGGCCTGCACAGCGGTCACCAAAGCGCGGGAGGTGGGCCCCAAAATAGCCACATGATCCCCGGGAACAACTCCGCGGGCCTGCAGCGCGGCAGCGGCGGCCCGGGCATCTTCATGAAGCTCACCCCAGGTAACCCTGAGGGGCGGTGCATCCGGCCCGCCGGCGGCGTTGCCGATAAATGTGATGGCATTGTGTCCTGCAGCTGCACGGCGGATGCGCGGGAGCAGCGATTCCGCCAGGGGTCCGTCAGGGATCCTGCCGCAGCGGCAACTCCCATCCTCTTCCCCGTTAAGTAAAGTATCCATCTAAATCCTCCTTAGTTATAAAAGATAATATGATAAACTTTTTATATTCTATGCATGGGGCTCTATTACCTTCTTTTTCAAAAAATTCTTTCTAGAGGCTTTTGGACTTTCAAGGCGATGATCCTTTCCCGGAGAAGGAGAAAACCCGGCGCACCGGGCCCTCACCAGCATTATTTTTCGCCTCTATTAATGGTAAATAAGCGGTCCTTTCCATTTGACAGCAGCGCCGGAAAATCATTATACTTTCTTTAGAGAAAAGTGAGTGCCAATCTTTGGCTTATTGCCTGGAAAAGAAGGACGAAGGGAAGGATAATATATGCCTTTTTACGCACAACTTACGGAGGCCGCCCGGCGGAACAACAGCCTGCTTTGCATCGGCCTTGATCCGCACCGCAATACAACGGAGCCGGGTGAAGGGCTCTTTGCCTTTAACCGGCGGATCATCGATTCCACCCGCGATCTGGTCTGCGCCTACAAGCCCAATTCGGCATTCTATGAAGCGGCCGGAGCGGAGGGGCTGGAGGCACTGCGCAAGACCATCGCTTATATCCACGAAACAACGGGCGTCCCGGTAATCCTTGATGCCAAAAGAGGCGATATCAGCTCAACAGCAGCGGCTTATGCCCGGGCTGCCTTTGAAACCCTGGGCGCCGATGCTCTTACCGTCAACCCCTACCTGGGCGGCGATTCCATCGCCCCCTTCACTGAATACAAAGACCGCGGCGTCTTTCTTCTCTGCTATACTTCAAACCCGGGAGCCGCCGACTTTCAAGCCCTGCCCTGCCCTGTGCGGCCCCTTTATGAGCTCGTCGCCGGGCGGGCAGCTGCGTGGAATACAGGGCTCGTTGCCGGGGCGACGCGCCCCGAAGCCCTGGCTGCCATCCGCGCCCTGGCACCACAGGCCTGGATACTGCTGCCGGGCGTGGGAGCCCAGGAGGGCCATCTGGAAGCCTCCGTGGCGGCGGGGCGCCGTGAAGATGGCCTGGGAATCATTATAAACTCCTCCCGCAGCATTATCTATGCCGGCGACCCCCGCCGGGCCGCCCTGGAGCTGCGGCGCCGCATCGGGGAGGCCTTAACGGCACCTCCCATTGAAGCGACCCATCCGCAAAAGGAACTCATCCTGGCGTTGGACCATATCGGAGCCGTCAAGTTCGGGGATTTCACCCTGGCCTCGGGGCAAAAATCGCCCCTATATATCGACCTGCGCCTGCTGGCTTCCTATCCGGCTGTGCTGCGCCAGGTCTCCCGTGCTTACGCAGGGCTTATTGCGGAGCTGCTGCACATAGAAACCTGGCCGGTGCAGGCGGGGCCCGACGGGAGGCCGCCGGGCTCCCCTTCTGAAGTCTGTCTTGCAGCGATCCCCTACGCAGCGCTGCCCATCGGCGCAGCGGTAGCCCTTGAAACAGGCCTGCCGCTCATCTATCCGCGCAAAGAGGTTAAAAGCTACGGCACAGGTCAGGCGGTGGAGGGAGCATACCGCCGGGGCAACCGGGCCATAGTCCTGGATGACCTGATCACAACGGGCGGCAGCAAGCTGGCCTCCATTGCCCCGCTTGAAGAGGCCGGACTGGTTGTGGAAGATGTAGTTGTGCTTATCGATCGCGAAGAGGGGGGACGCCGGGAACTCCAGGCGGCGGGCTACCGCCTTCACGCCCTTTTGCAGTTGCGGGAGATTGTAACAGTGCTGGCTAAAGCGGGACGCATCGACCCCGGCATGGTGCGCCGGCTCGAGGAATTCCTGAACCGGCAATAGCTGAACCCTTCCCTTAAGCTCCCCCCGCCGGGTCCAGCATTCAGCGGGCGGAGCCGGATCTATGCTGTAATCATGGTGCCGGTTTTTCCTTCCATCCCGGTCAAAGCATTTTCCAGCGAGGTGATTACAGCCCTCTCACCCCCCGCCTCGATAAAACGGATAGCCGCCAGAACCTTGGGGCCCATACTGCCTGCTTTGAAGTGGCCCTGCTGGTAATATTCTTTTATTTCAGTCAGGTTAACCTCTTTCAGCTTCTGCTCCCGGGATGTCCGGAAGTTGGTAGCCACGTTTTCCACATCGGTGAGGAGCAGCAGGACCTCTGCGCCTGTTTCCCGGGCTATCACCTGCGCCCCCAGATCCTTGTCAACAACTGCGTCTATTCCGCTCAGGATTCCCCCGGTGCCTTTAACTACGGGAATCCCGCCGCCCCCGGAGACGATCACAACAGCCTCTGCGGCGATGAGAGACTTGATGGCATCAATTTCCATACAGCCCTGCGGCTCCGGAGAGGGGACCACCCTTCTCCAGCCCCTGCCGCTATCCTCCTTCCAGGTCTCTCCCTTTTCCAAAGCCACTTTTTGAGCTGCCCCTTCGCTGTAAAAGCTTCCAATAGGCTTTGTGGGATTATCAAAGGCCGGACTCCCGGCATCTACAAGCGACTGGCAGATAAGGGTTACCACCGTCTTCTGACATCCTGCCTTAAGCAGTTCATTATAGAGCGCCTGCTGAATCATGTAGCCCATCTGACCCTGCGACATGGCCCCGCACACAAATAAAGGCATCTCCGGGATACCCGCCTGAAGCCCCTTCTCCTGCTGCAGAAAAATTCTTCCCACCTGCGGACCGTTGCCGTGCGTAATCACCATCCGGTTTCCCCTTATGATCAACTCGGCCAGCTGCGCGGCGGTCATACGGACATTTTCCATCTGCTCCGCAAAAGTGCCATTCTGCCCCGGCTGCAGAATGGCGTTACCGCCCAGAGCTGCAACAATCGTCTTCCGCCCGGCGGCGCTCTTCGGAGCCGCCCCATTGCTGTTTCCCAACCTGGTCACCCCTGTCGCATACTTTTTCCATACACCGGCAATCCAGGACCATTGCATCAGACTCTGATCCCGGCGGCACCCCAAAATTCTGCGGGGTTTCATCCAGCCGGCTAAAAGATTTCCACTTTGCCGGCCGGATTCCCTGCACGTGGGCGCATTGAGATGGGACAGTGAGTCAGCAAAGCGAAAATTTGGCTCATTAAGCCGGAAGAACAGCCAAAGCGGAGCAAAATTGCAACTTTTTATTCAAAAATGCTCACAGCTGTGCCGGGCACCAGCTTAAACAATAATCCCATTATGATTTGTGTGGGGTTTTACTCGGTTATCTCGATAGCCTCTGTGGGACATTCTTCAGCTGCCTCACGGCAGCAGTCCCACATATCCTCGGGAATCTCCTCTATCGCAACAAAGGCGCTTTCATCTCCCAGCTGAAAAATATCGGGGCAAAGATCGGCACAGAGGCCGCAGTAAATGCATTCTTCATTAACGTGTGCTTTCATCACTTTCTCCTCCTTGAGTGGATCAATAGCCTTAATATGACCCTTTCAAGAAAGGAGTATGCACCGTCACTCACAGCCCGACTAGTGCAGGCAAGTTACAAATTGCTCTGCAGGGCTGCCTGGAGGGAAAACAGTTATTTCACAGCCGCAACGGCCTGGCTGCAGACGGCCCGCTCCATCCTCTGGGGGGGATGGACAGGCATTACCCTTTCCTCGGGAAAGGGAACTATAACCGGAATGCCCCCGCACTCCACAATATGAACATGCATCTGATACACTTCTTCAATATTCCCCGGGTTCATCGTCTCCAACCCGCCGTAAGAAAACAGTTGCGCATCTTTAAGAAATAGAAAGCGGTCGCAGTAGCGAATGGCCAGGTTGAGGTCGTGGATGACGATGGCTACAGAGATATGGTGCTCCCGGGCGATCATTTTCACCGTGCGCAGCACTTCATGCTGGTTTCGCAAGTCGAGATTGCTCGTGGGTTCGTCAAGGAGGAGCAGCCTGGGCTGCTGCGCCAGCGCCCGGGCAAGCATGACCTTCTGCACCTCTCCGCCTGAAAGCTCCGATACATTGCGCAGAAGCAGATCTTCCAGCTGCATCTTTTTGATGATATCGTGCACGATTTGCCTGTCTTCCTGTGTGGCATCCCACTTGATATAGGGTTTGCGGCCCAGAAGGACGGCATCAAATACAGTCATATTCAGCGACCTGTTGTTTTGAGCTACATATGAGATATTCCGGGCCGCCTCATTTCTGTTCATTTCATACACATTATTGCCGTCAACGAAGACTGCGCCTTTCTGAGCGGAACAAATCCGGTTAATACACTTGATCAATGTGCTTTTTCCTGCCCCATTATTCCCTAGAATAGCGATACATTCACCTTGATCTATATCAAAACTGATACCATCCAATATGTTTTTTGTGCCCGGGCTATAGCTGAAAGTGATATTTTCTATTTTAACCATTGCTCTGCAACCCCCTGAAGAGAAGGTAAATAAACATGGGCGCTCCCAAAAATGAAGTGATGGCGCCAATGGGAAGGATCACAGGGGCGATGATGAACCTGGCAAAGGTGTCGGCCAGGATGAGCAGCAGCGCCCCCGCCGCCGCAGATGTGGGAATGAGATAGCGGTAATCATTGCCGATAAAGCGGCGCATTATATGCGGTGCAATGAGCCCCACAAAACTGATGATGCCCACAAAGGATACTGACACCGCCGCAGCCAGGGAACTTATGCCCATGCTGGTAATCATAACCGTCCTTGTGTTAACACCGAGGCTTTTTGCGGTATCCGCACCGCTCTCCATGGCATTGTAATTCCAGCGGTTCAGCAGAAAGTAGAGCAGCGCTGAGAAAAAAATCACCGCCAGAATTAAAAGCTCTTTCCAGCCCGCTGATCCCAGGTTTCCAAAAGTCCAGAATACAACAGAGCTGATCTTTGTTTCATCGGCAAAGTACTGCAGCAAAGCGCTGCTGCCGGCAAAGAGAGAGCTCAGGGCCACACCGGCCAGAATGAGGCCCGCGGGACCCAGATCTTTCTTGAACTGGGATAGAACGATCACCACGATAGTAGACATTGAGCCGCACACAAAAGCGCACACAGTGACTATATAGGGATTATTTATGGCAATCGCCGTGGCGGCGGAGTCGGACTGAACAACTCCGCCGCCAAAGACGATAATACCCAGCGCCGCACCGAATGCAGCACCCTGAGATACGCCCAGTGTTGAAGCCGATGCCAGCGGGTTTTGCAACACGCACTGCATTACAGCACCCGAAACAGCCAGAGCAGCACCTACAAGTATGGCCGCCGTAACGCGAGGCAGCCTGATGCCCATGATCACCGCCTGAGACTGCAACTCCCCTCTCCCCAAAAAGGTTTGTGCTATTTCAGAAAGGGGGATCTTCAAAGAGCCGTAACTGATTGCGAAAACCGCCACAGCAACAGTGGCCAAAACAGAAATGGCAAAAACCATTTTTTTTCGCTTGATAAACGTATCATAGAGCTCCAGCTGAGCAACAGGGTTATCTGTCATCAATTGCCTCCCAGGGTTACCTCGCTGTAACTTGCACCAAAATCTTCAAGTTCGCCAAGATAACCCTCCACTCCAAGGAAGAATTTAAAGATCTCGTTGGCTTTATCCTCGAAAACGATGTCTTCGAATTGCCCGGGGTAAAGCACACTTGCAACATAATAACTGTTCACAAGGGGAATTTCAAGGTTTGAATAATAGGATGTTGCATTGGGATACTGGTAGAGCTTCCCATTCTTAACTGCAGTAAGCAGGTTGTAGAAGTCCGGGTTTTCTTTAAAATCTTCCCGGACAAGGGCCAGGC
>CAYXKD010000051.1:0-13517 GCA_964464625.1 uncultured Syntrophomonadaceae bacterium | reverse complement strand
CCGTATCCAAGAATAATTTCATCTGTCAATGTCACTCCTGCCATTAAGTTTGATAGATAGCTACAGTTATTGTTTCTCTCTTGCATGAATTTTTCCCTGCCAACGGCTTAAACGTTATGTGGCTTACTTTGCTCACATGGGTGAAAGCTAAGGATGGTTATCTCTTTCCCCTTTCCAATAGCAGCAGGTTCCAGGCAGGTTTTTAAAAAGGGGTATAGAATAATCATAGACAGATCAAGAATAAAAGATGATATAGTGATCCATGTTTTCTTTGTAGCTTAATTTGAAGCGAGGCGATACAAATGCTTAAAAAATGGCAAAAGACATATCCAGAAAAATTTATTTCCACCGACGATATTTTTAGTAATATTCATGCCGGAGACAGGATTTTCATCTCCACCGGTTGCGGTGAACCGCAGCACCTTGTCGGTCAGATGATTGCCTATGTGGAAACTCATCCCAAGGCTTTCTTCGATGCAGAGGTTTTGCAGGTTTGGACCCTGGGGGTGGCTCCCTATACCGATGAAAAGATGAAACATAATTTCAGGCACAACTCTTTTTTCATCAGTCACCATACCCGCGAAGCGGTGAACAGGGGGAAGGCCGATTATACGCCTATTTTTCTTTCCGACCTGCCCCCCCTTTTTCGTCGCCGGCAGGTTCCTGTAGATGTGGCCTTGATTCAGACCTCTTTGCCTGATGCCCGCGGCTATGTCAGCCTTGGCATCAGCGTTGATATTGTCAAGGCGGCGCTTGAGAATGCAGCCCTGGTGGTGGCACAGGTGAACAGGTTTATGCCCCGGGTTCACGGTGACAGCTTTATACCCATTAAAGAGATCGATTACCTGGTTCCCCATGATGAGCCGCTGCTGGAGTATTCTCCGGGACAGGTCGATCCGGAAATTGCTGTAAAGATCGGTGCCTACGTTGCCGGGATGATCGATGATGGTGACACTATCCAGGTCGGTTATGGCAGTGTCCCCAATGCTGTCCTGCCTTCGCTGCGAGACAAGAAGCATCTGGGTGTGCATACCGACCTTCTTGGTGACGGACTGCTCGAGCTGATGAAAAGCGGTGTTGTTGACAACAGTTGTAAAACCATCAACCGCGGCAAAACCATTGCCTCTTACTGCATGGGCTCACAGTCAAGTTATGAGCTCATCGATGACCATCCGACAATAGAGCTGAAAGAGATTGATTATACGAATAACCCCCTGCTGATTGCCCAGCATGAAAACATGGTTGCCATCAACAGTGCGCTTGAGGTTGATCTAACAGGACAGGCTACTGCAGAATCCATTGGCACGCTTTTTTACAGCGGTATCGGCGGCCAGGCAGGTTTTATCCGCGGTGCATCCATGGCTTCGGGAGGAAAAACCATTCTAGCCCTGCAGTCAACCACCCGTGATGGTTCCACCTCCCGTATTGTTCCGCTGCTGCAGCAGGGGGCGGGAGTTACCCTGACGCGCGGGGATATTCAGTACGTTGTTACTGAATATGGCCAGGCATATCTGCACGGCAAGAATATCCGTGAGCGGGCCATGTCGCTTATCGCCATCGCCCATCCCAAATTTCGTTACTGGCTCATTGAAGAGGCAAAGAAACTATCCCTGATCTACAAAGATCAGGCCTATTTTCCCGGGAAGAAAGGGGAATATCCCGAGCACCTGGAGGCGCACCGCACTACAAAGGCTGGAGTCAGCCTGTTCCTGCGGCCGGTAAAAATCAGTGATGAAACGCTGCTGAAAGATTTTTTCTATGCACTCTCTGACAAGAGTCTTTACCAGAGGTTTTTGACTATACGCCGCCATATGCCTCATGAAGAGTTGCAGAAGAATTTCGTGGTCATCGACTATACCCGGGAGATGATTATACTTGCGGTTAAAAGATATCTGGGCTACGAGGTGATTTCCGGAGTGGCTCAGTATTGTATTGATGAAAGTGCTCTTTCCGCCGAAGCTTCCATCGTGGTGCGCGATGATTTTCAAAAGAAGGGGATCGGTTTTGAAATGCTCTCCTACCTGGTTTACGTTGCCCAAAAGCAAGGTCTGCATATTTTCCAGGCCAATGTCATACCGGGCAACCAGGCGGTGCTGCGCCTCATTGAGAAGCTGGGCCTAAAAACGGAGAAAAAATGGGATGGCGGTATCTTCAGCATCAAGATTTTTTTGACCGGGTAATTTTCAAATTCCTTCTGTTGTTCTTGAACAAGGTAAGGGGACAGATCTGTAAGATTAACCTGTCCCCATTATTAAACTCCTTTATCCTTCGTGACGGGGAAATCGCCCCTGCGCCACTTCCTTCCCTGGTTATTCCAATTTCAGGCCGGTGGCAAAGCCCTCCTGGAGCGCCTCGGTAAGTTTGCGTGGGGCTGCGGCATCGCCAATAAGGTAGAGATGTTCAATTTTTCCCTTGAGTCGGGTATAGATGTCGCTGTTTGCTGTGGCGCCAGTAGCCAGGACCACGGTGTCTGCGGAAAGAAGAATTGTTTCCGCCGCACCTCCGTTGTCCCCGACTTCCTTGCTGATGAGCACACCTTCCCGGGTAACCTTTTTGATCATTGCCTCCGTAATCACATTGACCCCCAGGCGCTGCAAATTATCCAGCATGATCCAGCGAGTGGTGACCCCCATGTCACGGGCGATCTTTGGCAGCATCTCGACAATGGTTACCTCTCTGTTACCGCGGTTCAGCAGCTGAAGCAATGTTTCCGGTGCCTCAGCTTCATATACCATCAAGAATTTTAAAACCTCTGCACTAAGAGTTCCCATGGAGGCGATGGTCAGTGCTGTTTCGCAGCCCACCGAACCACCTCCGGCGATGACAACCCTCCTGCCGGGTTGAACTGACCCCTGTAAAAGATCCCAGGCGGTGACAACATTATCCTGAGCATCGCTTTCGACAGGAAAAGGTGCTGGTGCCGGGAGAGCTCCCGTAGCGACAATTACAGCATCGGCGCCAAATTCAAGGATATTTTTTTCCGTGGCAGTGCAGTTTAACACTACATCCACACCCGCATCAGAGAGCTCATGCCGGTAATAATCGAGCAGGGTGATGAATTCTTCCTTTCCAGGCGGGCGTGCGGCGTAATGCAGTTGGCCGCCCGTGCGGGACAGCTTTTCCCAGAGGGTTACCTGATGTCCCCGCCGCGCCGACAGGCGAGCCGCCTCCAGGCCTGCCGGTCCGCCACCTATGACCAGCACTTTCTTAGGCTTTCGGGCTGGAGTAATTTCAATAGCACTTTCCTGCCCTGCCAGGGGGTTCACCGTGCAATACACCTCCTGGAGAGTGAAGACAGCATCAAGGCAGCCCTGGTTGCAAGCAATGCAACGGCGGATGGATTTTTCGCTGCCGCTGACTGCTTTATGCGGCAGATAAGGATCGGCAATGAGAGCACGGCCCATGCAGACAAGGTCGGCGCTGCCCTCGATAATGATCTTCTCCGCCACATTGGGGTCATTGATCCGGTTCGAGGCGATTACGGGAACACTGACATTCTCTTTCACTCCCCGGGCCAGGTAAGCAAAGGCGCCCCGGGGAAGATGGCCGGTGATCTGGGGGACGCGCGATTCGTGCCAGCCCCCGGTGACATTGAAGCAATCAGCACCGGCAGTTTCCAGCGCTGCTGCAAAGCGAACCGCTTCGCTGTTGGTGTTGCCGCCCGGCACAAAGTCGTGTCCTGAAAGCCTGACCAGGATGGTGAAGTCCTTTCCGACGCGCTCCCTTATCTGCTCGACCACTTCCAGGCCGAAGCGGCATCTGTTTGCAAAAGAACCGCCGTAATCGTCGTTTCTAAGATTGGTTAAGGGGGAAAGGAACTGGCAGATGAGATAGCCGGCGCTGGCAATTACCTCCACGGCATCGAAACCGGCTTCTTTCGCTCGCTGCGCTGCTGCAGCGAAGCTCTCAATGGTACTCTCTATATCCTGTAATGTCATCTCGCGGGGGAGTTCACGGGTCAGCTTTGAAGGGATCGCCGAAGGAGCAAAGGGTTGCTCCTCGGTAAAAGCTTTGTAGGCGTAACCGCCTGCCTGATAAAGTTGAGCCGCTACTTTTGCACCGGCGCCTCTGATCGCTCCGGTAAGCCGCTGTAACCCCGGAATATATTTATCATTGTTTAGTCTAATCATCAGCGGTCCTCCGCCGGCATGGTCAATACTGCAGCCTCCCACGATGATCAAGGCGGCTCCGCCGCTAGCCCTTGTTTTATAATAGCCTATAAGCTTCTCAGTGACGAATCCCTCGGGCGAGTAATTATGATGCAGAGCAGGCATACAGATCCGGTTTTTCAAGTCCAGGCTTCCAACCTGGATAGGTTCAAAAAGCATACAAATCACCTCTTTTATCATAGTACATATTTAATTGATAGATCTATTTCTTCAAAATAATTTAAAAGCCTTTTTTGCAATCGCTGTTGGAGTGCAGGGTTGAACGATGCCGGTAAAGAATTGTACCCGCAGCGGAAGTAAAGGAGTGTCTGCTTATAATGAAGGGAGATTACGGTCCGGATATTTTACTTTGTGATCTTGATGCCTTTTATGCTTCCGTGGAGCAGCGCGATCACCCCGAATACAGGGGCCGGCCTGTTATCGTCGGCGGCAGCCCCAAAACCCGCGGCGTCGTCTCCACCTCTTCGTACGAAGCGCGTAAATTCGGCATCCATTCAGCCATGCCTTCGGCGGAAGCGCTTAAACTCTGCCCGGGGGCTGTTTTCTTGCCGCATGACATGGCCCGTTACCGCCGTGTTTCAGAAGAGGTTTTTGCAATCTACGGACGTTTTACTCCGGAAATGGAGATTGTCTCCATTGATGAAGCCTATCTGGCCCTGCCTGTGGGAAAGGGGCTTGCGGTGGCAGAGAGGATTCACCGGGCTGTTTGGGAAGAGCTGGAACTGCCTCTCACAATCGGTGTCTCCAAAAATAAACTTCTAGCCAAGATAGCTTCGGAGATGGCCAAACCCAACAGGGTGGGGCCGCTCTGGCCGGTGGATGTGTCTGAAGTGCTCTGGCACCTCGATCTGAAAATGCTGCCCGGCCTGGGGCCGGTTTCAGTGCAGAAGTTGGAGAGGATCGGGATCGTTACCATAGGGCAGCTGGCTGCAGCGCCTGCCGGAGTGCTGCAAAAGCATTTGGGTAACAGCGGCCTGGTATTGAAGCGCAGTGCCTGCGGTATTGATGATCGCCCCCTGGAGACTTTCCGCCTGGCAAAATCTTTTTCTGAGGAGAAGACTTTTTCGGTGGATATAGACGATGAAGAGGTCATCAGGGCAGTTCTGATGGCTCAGGCAGAAAATCTGGCTTATCGCTTGAGATTGAATGGGCTGCTTGCCCGGACAGTATCCCTGAAGTTGAGGTTTTCTGATTTTAGTACCATCACCCGCGACCGGACTCTGTCCGTTCCGACAGACAGCGACCTGGCAATCTACCGTACTGCGGAGGAACTCTTCACCGGTCACAAGGGCCGCCCCCCCTGGAGACTCGTTGGGGTGCGTGTTTCAGGCCTTGGTTCAGGAGAGCAGCTCACGCTATTTGATAGCTCTTACAGTGAAAAGAAAAAGGTAAATCTGGAGCTGGTGCGGGACCGGCTCCGTGAAAAGTATGGATCCGCCGTTGTTTACCGGGCCCGGAGCCTGCTCAAGAGCCCACATAAAAAAAATGGGAACAAGAGATAGGGTTAATGCCAATTCCGGGGAGTGCAGGATCATACACCACCGGTTTAATTACACAATATCTGTGCGCACTATTTGTTTTTCCACGAATATAGGGCAGGGTTTTTGTGGATTGTAGTTGTATTATATCATGCATAGAGATTTAAACGGAACTTATTGAATTTGAGGCAGGATTTCATGCATTTAACTTGAAATTTAATATTATGCAGACTATTGTTAATTTTTTATCGAGGGAACCTCGACATTTCTTCATGAAGGGCAGCAATGGTTTTTAAAGACAGGAGGCAGAGCTGTGAAGGAAAATCCGCTCAAAATTTTGATGGATCCGCGTTCTATTGCTACGGTTGGCGCGGGAAACAACCCTACGAAAATGGGGGCAATCCAGGCTTTAAGCATAGTCAAGGATGGATACCGTGGAAAATTTTTTCCCATCCACCCATCGGATAAGACAGTCCTGGGACACAAAGCTTATCCATCGGTAATGGATTTGCCCGAAACGCCCGATCTGGCTATATTTATAGTGCCCACAGATCAGGTGCTGGATCTGGTGGAACAATTCGGAAAAATTGGTACCAAGAGGGCGGTGGTGATTACTGCCGGTTTCCGGGAAACGGGGAGTGCTGGATTGGAACGGGAGGTTCAGCTAAAAGAGATAGCCCGCCGTTATGGAATCCGCTTTATAGGTCCCAACTGTATCGGCCTGCTCAACAGCGCCATCTCTCTTAACATTACGGTTATGCCTATGCAAGATCCGCCGGGACTTCTGGGGATGGCCTCGCAAAGCGGCACTTATGTTACCCAGACGTTTCCCTATCTGAAAAAAAGGGGGATCCGCTTCAGCAAAGCCATTAGCCTCGGTAACGAGGCCGATATCAATATAAATGACGCCCTGGCTTACCTTGGGGAAGATGATCAGACAAAGGCCATCGCACTTTATATCGAAGGGCTCAAGGATCCGGAGGCTTTTCTGCGAATTGCCCAGGAAATCACGCCGCACAAACCTGTTCTGGCTCAGTATGTGGGTGGTACCGTTGCAGGGGCACGTGCCGGTTCAAGCCATACCGGTGCCATGGCCGGGCCCGATCATCTATACGACGGGCTTTTGCAGCAGGCTGGTATTATCAGGGTCTATTCTGTGGAAGATCTTTACGGGCAGGGCTGGGCTCTTGCAACCCAGCCTCCGCTTAAGGGGAAGAGGATCGGCGTGATCACAAATTCTGGCGGCCCGGGCACAGCCATGTCCGACGCCTGTAATGCAGGTGGTCTGGAAGTGCCCATCTTCTCAGAGCAGCTTCAGGAGCAGATCCGGCCGCATATTCCTCCGCACGGCGCCCGGGCCAACCCTGTTGATCTGACTTTTTTTCTCGATGCCCAGATGATCAGCGTGACCATTCCCGAAATGATTATAAATAGCGGTGAAGTAGATGGTATTGTCCTGCACGGGGCTATGGGTACCGGTTTTATGAACCAGATCTACACCCATGCAGGGGATTTGTTCGGTCTTTCCCGCGAAGAATTCCTGGCGACGTTCCGTGACGATCTCAGCGCCGCCATGGAGCTGCCTAAAAAATATGATTTTCCTTTTCTGGTCTCTTCGTTTTTTGACGAGCGGGATGATTACACAGCTGCATACAGGAAACGGGGTATTCCTGTTTACGATTCTCCCGAAAAAACAGCCCGGGCAATGGTGGCGCTCTGGAAGTATAGACAGATCCGCCAGCGCAATCTTGAAGGGCGGCCAATATTGCCGCAGGCAGAATCAGAAGCAACCGAAGTGATCGCTGAGGCGCAAAAAAGGGGAGCAGGCATGCTTGACGAGTTCTCTTCTAAAAGAGTGCTCGCCGCTTACGGCATTCCCACTTCTGCTGAAAAGCTGGTTTTTTCGGCGGCGGAAGCGGCAGCTGGAGCAAGAAGCCTGGGCTATCCCGTGGTTCTTAAAGGTTGCTCCGAAGAGATCGCCCACAAAACCGGCAAGGGGCTAATCCATCTAAATCTGAAAGAGGAGGCGGCAGTGCGCCGCTCTTTTGAAGAGATTTGGGAAGCGGCGGGGGAGGAGATTCCGGTGCTGGTGGCGCGAATGGTGAGTGGTGATCGCGAACTCGTGGCAGGGGCTCTTCGGCATCCCGGTTTTGGGTCCTGCGTCATGTTTGGCCTGGGTGGAATCTTTACCGAGGTGTTGCGCGATACTCTTTTCCGGCTGGCACCGCTTAGCCGAAAAGAGGCGATGGAGATGCTTGATGGAATCAGGGCAAAAGATTTGCTGGGCGAATTTCGGGGGATGCCCGCTGCAGATCGCGAAGCCCTGACCTCGATTCTTCAGAAAGTGGGAGATCTTCTGCTGATTCATCCAGAAATCAAAGAGATAGATTTAAACCCCATCATTCTGGAAGGTTCCCGCCCTGTAGTTGTCGATGCCCTGATCACTTTCTAACTATGGATAATATAAGACAATCAGTTGCACCGGTGCCCGGCACCGGGCAACTGATTTATGTGTGATTGCTGCTTTCTTTCGCGTTCCTGCTTTTTCCGTTGATTTCTGTGCTGCTATCGTTATAATACAATTTAGCCCTGTTTTATTGGTTCCCTGTTTTTTAAAAGAATGAGATGCTGCTGGGACGCTTCCATCATTATCTTTGAGAAGAGGAACGCTATGTGCGGAAGGTTTGCCCTTGTTACGGAGAGGCGTCTTCTAGAACTCCTTTTTGAGATAGAGTTCTATGATGAGCTTGAATCGCGTTACAATATCGCCCCTTCCGAAATGATTCTGGCGCTGCGCCAGCCCCCCCCTGGCGGACAAAGGGAGATGGTTCGCATGAAATGGGGGCTTTTACCTTTCTGGGCAGTGGATAAAGGTGGAGGGAAAGTCCTGATCAATGCGCGCGCTGAAACAGTAGCGGATAAACCGGCTTTTCGCAGCGCCTTTCAACGCCGCCGGGCTCTTATCCCGGCAAGCGGCTTTTACGAGTGGCTCAGGGAGGAAAAATCGAGAAAACCTTTTTATATTCACCTGGCGGGCGGAGGACCTTTTGCTCTGGGAGCTCTTTATGAAAGCCTAGATGGGGAGAGGAAAGAGCCCGAAAGGTGTGCCATTATCACCACTGCAGCCAACAGCATCATTGCACCCATTCATCATCGCATGCCGCTTATCATTCCGGAAAAGCACTATTCGCTCTGGCTAAATGGTGGCACTCCGTTAGCGGTATTGCAAAACATGCTAAAGCCCTATCCGGCGGATAAAATGGCAGCTTATCCTGTATCAAGGCGCGTAAACAGCCCTGCCTTCGATCATCCGGACTGCCTGAAAGAAGAAATATAGCATTGAACAAATACGATCTCTGCAACTTGAACTACCCGGCTGCACAGATAACTGCTCAAAGGGAAGAGGTGCGGCGGGGATTGGTGGGGGAATCGCCCCATTTGTCCCAGGGGCACATCACCCGCATATGCCAGCGGGATCTGGAACACCTCTTTGAACTGTACGATAGGATTTTTTTTCAGAGTTACTTTGGAGATTGCTTTAGTGGGAAAATCACATTTTCTCTTTCAAAGCGGATGAGAAATAATGCCGGCATGACTGTCTTTCCTCGTAATTTAAGCATCTTGCCTCCCCAGGAGGAACGTTATGATATCAAGATGGGCCTTCTCCTCTTCTTTGACTACGAGAAATTGGAGAGAGAAAAAGTGGTAAATGGGATAAAAACCAGGGACAGTCTGGAGGCATTGCAGCTGGTTTTCGAACATGAACTTTGCCACATTATCGAACTGCACTGTTATAAAAAATCTAACTGTCAGCGGGAACGTTTTCAGTCGCTTGCTTTACATCTATTCGGGCACACTGAGAGTTGCCACCGGCTGCCGTTAATGCCTGAGATAGCTGGAGAAGAATACGGTCTCTCTGTTGGGGATGAGGTCAGCTTCCAGGCAGATGGAAAAACATTCTTCGGGGTAATCTGCAGGATCACCAGGCGAGCTACAGTAATGGTCCCTGATGTGGAAGGAACCTTTCAGGACAGTGCAGGGAGGCGCTACAGTAAATATTATGTCCCTCTGGTCATGTTAAAAAGGAGGGATTAACTGCTGTTTTCCAACGAGGGGAAAGAAGACTCAAAAAGTAGGGATTAAATAAAGCCTTCCATATTATAAAAATATTCTTGCAGGAATATTTGAGGTTGTCTCGAAGTATAAGTCC
The DNA here is from genome assembly GCA_964464625.1 of uncultured Syntrophomonadaceae bacterium. GTDB lineage: Bacteria > Bacillota > Dethiobacteria > DTU022 > DTU022 > JAAZIN01. Next base: position 3,660 of record CAYXKD010000051.1, on the reverse strand, counting down.
TAGGTGTATACTATTCTACATTTAACTTGTTTTACATTCTGCCAAAAAGATAGAGGAGGTGATTGCTTCCAGATCAACAATAAATGAAAGGGCTTCTGAAGATATCGTTTAGCAATGTGAAGTCTGTGGTAAACATTATTGTGAAAGGGAGGAACGATAGTGGAATTTGGATTTTTATCTATTCTACCAGCAATTGTAGCGATTACCCTGGCGATTGCCACGCGTGAGGTTATCGGTTCACTTTTTATCGCTGTCGTCCTTGGAGCCACTTTTCTTAACAATTATAACCCTGGCACAGGTCTTCTTCAGGCTATGGACAACTACGTTCTAGGCAGCGTAACCGATCCCTGGAATTGCGCCATCCTAATCTTTACACTGCTCATGGGTGGGATGATCGGTCTGATTACCCGCTCAGGAGGCGCCAACGCCATAGCCGAGGCTCTGGCAAAAAAGGCGAAGACGCCGCGGGCTGGTCAACTATCTACCTGGCTCATCGGGATGCTTATTTTCTTTGACGATTATGGCAGCAGCCTCATTACGGGAAATACAGCTCGTCCTCTTACGGATAAGTTAAGGATCTCGCGTGAGAAACTCTCCTACATCGTTGACAGCACCGCCGCCCCTGTAGCTACTATCGGAATTATATCTACCTGGATTGGCTACGAGTTGGGGATCATCAGGGACTCTTTCTTGAAGGTGGGCATAGAAGAGAACGTCTTCTTCCTCTTCTTGAAAAGTATTCCCTTCCGTTACTACAGTATCTTTGCTTTGGGTCTGGTGGTCATCGTCTCCGTCTTGATGCGGGACTTTGGTCCCATGTATACGGCGGAAAAACGGGCTCGCACCACCGGCAAAGTGCTACGGGACGGTGCTGTGCCCCTCGTCGACACCGCCGCCAAAGACCTGATGCCCAAGGAGGGGGCGCCGCTAAGGGTGATCAACTTCCTGCTGCCCATCCTTGTTCTTGTGGGAGCGACATTCTACGGCCTCTACTGGGACGGGGTGCATAACGGAGGGGCCACTGCCGGCAAACTTCTTGAAGCAATCGGAGAATCTGACGCCAGCGTTGTGCTACTCTGGACCTCGACGATCGGGGCGATAGTCGCCCTTGTGCTGGTTCTGGTGCAGCGGATTCTCGCCTTCAACGAAGCCATGGATACCTTTGTATCAGGGATGAAGTCTGTCTTCTTCGCCTGCGTCATCCTGGTTCTGGCCTGGTCCATCAGTGCGGTTTCCGGTGAACTGGGCGCTGCGGAATACCTTGTTGGCCTTGTGACATCGGGAGGTGTGCCCTACCAGATCATTCCGTTGCTGATCTTCCTCATCGCCTGTCTGATGTCCTTTGCTACCGGCACATCCTGGGGCACCATGGGAATCATCCTGCCCCTGGCCATTCCAGTGGCTTATGCTCTGAACGCAGATATCCTTATCCCCACCATGGGTGCGGTGCTTACAGGAGCGATTTTCGGCGATCACTGTTCGCCTATCTCAGACAGCACCATTCTCTCATCCACCGGTTCAGGGGCGGACCATATCGACCACGTGCGCACGCAGATGCCCTATGCAATCCTTGCGGCGGTGGTGGCGGCTGTATTCGGCTTTATCCCCGCCGGTTTCGGTATGCCCTACTGGACCACCTTTGTATCGATAATTGTGGGCTGGATAGTGCTGATTATTTTTGTCCGCCTCGTCGGCAAGAGCACGGCATCAGAGGCAGATATAATTGAAGCGGAAAAGGCCAATGTAAAGGCCTAGATCAGTTTTCATTTATAAGGGCGCCGGCTGAAAAGCCGGCGTCTCCTTTCATCGGAAGAAAAGAGAGGTGGGAAGTCCTCCGAAATAGGCGATTACTACAATCTTCATAAAAACGATCCGGATTACACTGCGCTGCAGTAGAGCGGTATAAATGTAAAGAAAGGAGAGAACATGATGCGCGATTACCGCGAAATAGCTCTTTGGAATGATGTAACCGCAGAGCAGTGGAGCGATTGGCGCTGGCAGGTGGCCAACCGGATTACCACTCCTGATATTTTGAAACAGGTGATCGAGCTTAGCGCAGCGGAGGAAGAAGGGATTGCGGAGTGTTTGCAAACCCTGCGCATGGCTATTACCCCTTACTTTGCCACTCTCATAGATCCTCATGACCGTAACTGTCCTGTGCGCATGCAGGCAGTACCCACCGCATTGGAACTGCAAAAAGCAGCCTCCGATATGGCGGACCCTCTTTACGAAGATGTGGACTCACCAGTACCGGGATTGACCCATCGCTACCCCGACAGGGTGCTGCTGCTGGTGACCGATCAGTGCTCCATGTACTGCCGTCACTGCACGCGTCGCCGTTTTGCCGGCGTCACCGACATGCCTCGCACCAGGGAGGAGATCGACAGGGCTGTCGATTATGTCCGGCGCACCCCGGCGGTGCGCGATGTGCTCATCTCGGGCGGCGATGGACTGCTCATTGACGACGAGTTGGTCGAGTATATCCTGAAGCAGTTGCGGGCGATTCCCCACGTGGAGATCATTCGCTTCGGTTCCCGCACCCCGGTGGTGCTGCCGCAGCGGATCACCCCGGAGCTTTGCCGGATGCTGGCGAAATATCATCCCATCTACGTCAACGTTCAGTTCAATCACCCGAAGGAGATCACCCCTGTTTCGGCAGAGGCCTGTGCCCGCCTGGCCGATGCGGGCATCCCCCTGGGAAACCAGACTGTGCTGTTGCGGGGGGTGAACGACTGTCCGCTGGTGATGAAGAAGCTGGTCCAGGGGCTGCTCAAGATCAGGATCCGTCCTTACTATGTTTACCAATGCGATCTTTCGCAGGGCATTGAGCATTTCCGCACACCTGTTGCAGCCGGCATCGAAATGATCGAATATCTGCGGGGGCACACCTCTGGCCTGGCCATTCCCACTTTCTGTATCGACGCGCCCGGCGGCGGCGGGAAGATCCCTGTGTCACCACAGTATCTTATCTCCCAGTCTCCTGACCGGGTGGTGCTGCGGAATTTTGAGGGAGGCATCTACACCTACACCCAGCCCAAACACTCCATTGATCCTGAACAGCCCTGCAGCATCTGTGGGGGCAAACATAACAAGGAATCCTACGGTGTCAGCAGGATGCTCGCCGGCAAGGTTGTGGCCATGGAGCCTACCGAAAAAGATTGATCTTAAAACGGTGCACAGTCTTAATCCCGAAGATTGAATCTTCGGGATTATTTTATCTAAAGATACAATTTATCCATACTGCCGGAAATTCGTCGTCCCCTCCAATATTTCGGCATCTGCTAGAGGAAAAAAGGCGGCAGTGTTGAATCAAGTAAAGAGATTCAAAAGAATAAAATCTGATGAGGGTGGGAAGACAGATTGGACCTTGCTGAGCTGACCAGGCAAAATGAAATTCTAAGAACTGTATTAAACTTAACTGACGAAGCGGTACACATTATTGATCGTGATGGGATTACCTGGTTTTATAACAAGGTATCTGCCGAAATGGAGGGGATGGATCCCGAGGAGGTTCTGGGCAAACATATTTTAGAAGTATATCCATCGCTAACCCTGGAATCGAGCTCAATGCTGGAGGTCCTCCGGACGAGAAAACCGGTGCTGAATCAGCAGCAGACATTGATCAACCGCAAGGGACGGGCCGTGACCATGTCTTATTCC
>CAYXKD010000050.1:0-14052 GCA_964464625.1 uncultured Syntrophomonadaceae bacterium | reverse complement strand
CCTTGGTAAGGATAAGGCCACCGGTTCGAATCCGGTCGTGAGCTCCATGGCGGCGGCGTAGCTCAGCTGGCTAGAGCATGCGGTTCATACCCGCAGTGTCCGGGGTTCGAGTCCCTGCGCCGCCACCAGCTATATTTTTTTGTTTAATTGTGGCATAATAAGGTAAAGGTAAGCATCGATACTGTTTGTTTTTGCTTTTTACCTATGGAGGAGGTGCCGAATTGGCGAAGAAAAAGTATGAGCGAACCAAGCCCCATGTGAACATTGGGACCATAGGTCATGTTGACCATGGCAAGACCACTTTGACGGCGGCGATTACGTCCTGTTTATCCAGTGCGGGGTTTGCGGAGAAGACCACCTTTGAGCAGATTGACAAGGCTCCTGAGGAGAAGGAGCGGGGGATTACCATTGCCACGGCTCATGTGGAGTATGAGACTGACAATCGTCATTATGCTCATGTGGACTGTCCTGGTCATGCCGACTATGTGAAGAACATGATTACCGGAGCGGCGCAGATGGACGGGGCCATTCTTGTTGTTTCTGCGGCTGATGGTCCCATGCCTCAGACGCGGGAGCACATTTTGCTTTCGCGCCAGGTTGAGGTGCCTTATATCGTTGTATTTTTGAACAAGGCCGATATGGTTGATGATCCCGAGCTTTTGGAGCTGGTGGAGATGGAGGTCAGGGATCTTCTTTCCGAGTATGATTTTCCTGGCGATGACACTCCTATTGTTACCGGTTCGGCGCTTAAGGCTCTGGAGTGCGGTTGTGGTTCGCGTGATTGCGAGGTCTGCGCTACTATATGGGAGCTTATGGATGCGGTAGACAGTTACATCCCTCTTCCTGAGCGGGATAAGGATAAGCCTTTTCTGATGCCCATTGAGGATGTTTTCTCCATTACCGGGCGCGGCACGGTAGTTACCGGGCGGGTTGACCGTGGGATGATCAAGACCGGTGATGAGGTTGAGATTGTTGGTTTTGATGAGCGTTCGCGGAAGACTGTTGCCACCGGTGTGGAGATGTTCCGCAAGATTTTGGATGAGGCTGAGGCTGGTGACAATGTTGGCGTGCTTCTTCGCGGTATTGACCGTGATTCTGTGGAGCGGGGCCAGGTTCTGGCGAAGCCCGGCAGCATCAAACCTTTGACGAGTTTCAAAGCCCAGGTTTATGTTTTAAAGAAAGAGGAGGGTGGTCGCCATACGCCTTTCTTCCAGGGTTACCGTCCCCAGTTTTATGTGCGTACAACAGATGTTACCGGCAATGTTACCCTCCCGGATGGTGTGGAGATGGTCATGCCTGGAGATGACATCAATATGAGTATTGAGCTGATCACTCCTGTAGCTATTGAGACGGGCTTGCGCTTCGCCATTCGCGAAGGGGGCCGCACAGTGGGCGCCGGCGTGGTCACCGAAGTCATGGAGTAGTAATTAGAATCCGCGGGGCGGGGGATTAGCCACCCGCCCTTTTATTATGTATAGAGGGGCTTGAATTTTTATTGACAGGCCTGCGGGATTTGTGGTAGATTGGGATGCATGGATATGGAAGGTGGATCAGATGCGCGTAACGATACACATGGCCTGTTCGCAGTGCCAGGAACGAAATTATAGCAGCCGGAAGAATAAGAAAAATAATCCTGAAAGACTTGAGATGAAAAAGTACTGCTCTCGCTGTAAAGCGCATACGCTGCATAAAGAAACAAAGTAGAAATTTATGCGAAAGACCGTGGTCTTTAGTTTAGGAAGGGTTATTTTTTATGAAACTGATCAATAGGCTGGTAAAATACCTGCGCGAGGTACGGATGGAGCTAAAAAAAGTCCAATGGCCCAGCAGGAGAGAATTTTTTGTTTATACGGGAGTAGTTGTATTTGCCGTATTGCTTTTTGGGGTGCTCTTTTGGGGACTGGACACTATTTTTTTGGCAGTTTTACGGTTAGTGATCAATCGCTAACGGGAGACCTAATTTGCTGAAGGAGTGAGATGTTGGAGAGGCTTCCTGGCTCTCCTTTTTCCATGGATATTGATGCACAAAGGGAAACGGAAAATGAGGACAAAAAATGGTATGTTATTCATACCTATGCTGGCTATGAAAACAGGGTTGAAACCAATCTTAACCGCCGCGTAGAGTCGATGAATATGAAAGACCGCATTTTCAGAATTCTGGTCCCAACGGAAAAGGAGATTACCAGCAAAGGCGGTCAGAAAAGAACCGTAGAAAAAAAGGTTTACCCGGGTTACGTTATGGTTGAGATGATCCTGGATGATGATTCATGGTCTGTGGTTCGCAATACACCTGGCGTAACCGGTTTTGTAGGCCCCGGTTCCAAACCGGTCTCGCTGAGTGAAAAAGAAATAAACCGGATCATGCGCAGAATGGGCATGGCTGCAGAAGGTAAAGCGCGCATAGATTTTGAGGTAGGACAGGTGGTGCGCGTGATCAGCGGGCCCTTCAAAAATTTTGAGGGCACAGTTGAAGAGATTAACCAGGAAAAGGGTACTGTCAAAGTATTAGTATCCATGTTTGGCCGGGAGACACCCGTTGAACTCGGTTTTCACCAGGTAGAAAAATATTAGGCGGCAGCACCTGCCCCGGGAGGTAGTACTTATGGCAAGAAAAAAAAGGGTAATTGGCATGGCCAAGTTACAGATACCGGCAGGCAAAGCCACACCGGCACCTCCGGTAGGTCCTGCTTTGGGCCAGCATGCCGTGAATATAATGGCCTTTTGTAAAGAGTTTAATGAGAGGACATCAAAGGATGCCGGGCTGATCATCCCCGTTGAAATTACAGTCTATGAGGACCGTTCATTTACCTTTATCACCAAAACGCCGCCGGCTTCAGTGCTTCTGAAAAAGGCAGCCGGGTTGGATAAGGCTTCAGGCGAACCGAACAGGGTTAAGGTGGCCACAGTGCCGCGGGCAAGAGTTATCGAGATTGCCAGGTCCAAGATGGAGGACTTGAACACCGACGATCTTGAAGCGGCTACCCGGATCATTGAGGGGACTGCCCGTAGTATGGGTATTACTGTCGGACCATAAACTGCCAGTTTGGTTACAGGCGGTTCGGGGATCAATATATGTGGGAGGGCCGTGGTGCCCGAAGGGACCACAGGAGGGAAATGTAGATGGCAAACCATGGAAAGAAGTATCTGGAATCAAGGCAAAAGATCAATCGCGAAGAACAGTACGATCCTGAAGAGGCATTTGAACTGGTAAAAGGGTGCAGCAGGGCTACCTTTGATGAGACCGTTGAGCTGGCTGTTCGTCTGGGAGTTAACCCGAAACACGCTGATCAGCAGGTTCGTGGGTCGGTGGTCCTTCCGCACGGCACCGGTAAAAGCGTACGGGTGCTGGTTTTTGCCAAGGGCGATAAGGCAAAGGAGGCAGAACTGGCCGGAGCTGATATTGTAGGCTCAGAAGAGCTGGCTGAGAAGATTCAGGGAGGCTGGCTTGATTTTGATGTAGCTGTGGCTACACCCGATATGATGGGAACAGTGGGCAAGCTAGGTAAAATACTCGGTCCGCGCGGGCTGATGCCCAACCCGAAAAGCGGCACTGTCACTTTTGATCTCAGCCGGGCCATAGAGGAGATCAAGGCGGGGAAAGTGGAATTTCGCACCGAGAAGGCGGGGAATATCCATCTGCCCATCGGCAAGGTCTCTTTTACGGAGGAGCAGTTGCAAGAAAACTTTTATAGTGTCATGGAGGCTTTGCTGAAAGCGAAACCCCCGGCTGCCAAAGGGCAGTACTTGAGATCTATTAGTGTTAGCTCAACGATGGGACCGGGAGTCAGGGTAAGCCCGCAAAAAGCTGCTGCTCCCGGCAAGTAGAGTTCGGGTTGATTGATTAAAATAGCTGAATACAATTTGAATGTAATTCCGTAGACAGCAGGCACATAAGTTTAATGGCCACCGGGGCTACCTGCCGAGGAAAATTGCCGGCGTCTTAATATCCAGGCGCAAGATGAGGCTTTCCTTTTACGGAAAGCCTCTTGTATTTACCGTTTCAAGACAGCATTAACTGTCCCTTACCGGGGATAAGGAGGTGAATCATATGATTACCAGAGAGAAAAAAGAAAAATTTATTGGGGAGATAGCCCGGGAGCTTAAAGAAGCGGAGCTGATCATTGTTGCCGACTATCGTGGACTCAATGTGTCCGCTGTTACGGATCTGCGACGCCGCCTTAAGGCTGAGCAGTGCAACTACCGGGTGGTTAAAAACACTCTTACCAGGCTGGCCTGCCGTAAGATTGGCCTTGAAAATCTGGAAGCCTATCTTGAAGGTCCCACTGCGGTGGCCTATACTGCCGCTGATCCTGTGGGAGCGGCACGGGTATTTCTTGAGTTCAGCCGGGAACACGAGGCGCTTTCCATTAAGGGCGGACTTTTATCGGGGCAGTCCCTGGAACCATTGCAGATCAAGGCGTTGGGTGAAATACCGCCGCGTGAAGTCCTGCTCGCCCGGATATGCGGAGGTTTCCAGGCGCCCCTGGCAGGCCTTGTGGGTGTTCTTCATGGTAATATCCGCCAGATTGTTTATGCTTTTGATGCGGTTCGCCGACTCAAGGAAACTGCATAGTAAAAATTGAATTGAAAATGATTATTAAAGGAGAAGATTGTATGTCCAAAGTGAACGAGATTCTGGAAATTGTCAAGGGGATGACAGTGGTAGAGCTATCCGAACTGGTCAAAGCCCTGGAGGAGGAATTTGGAGTCAGTGCAGCAGCCCCGCTTGCAGTTGCAGCTGCTCCTGCCGGAGCCCAGGCTGAGGCTGCGGAAGAAGAAAAAGATGAATTTGACGTGGTCCTGACGGGGACAGGCGATACGAAGATTCAGGTGTTAAAGGTGGTTCGCGAAATTACCGGGCTGAGCCTTAAAGAGGCGAAACAGTTGGTGGATAACGTTCCCAATCCTGTGAAGGAAAAAATTAGTAAAGATGAGGCCGAAGCGATCAAGACAAAGATTGAAGAGGCTGGAGGTTCGGTGGAGCTAAAGTAAAGTAACAGCCGCCCGTTCCGGCAGGACGGGCGGCTATTCTTCGGTTTTCCCCTCGATAACATTAAATTATGTTTGACAGCCCTTTTAAAATATGATAGTATCTAAAAATGTCCAGTGGTATAGACGCTACTCATATTATTTGGTCTTCGGTATAATTATATGCCCAAAAGGAAACAATAATAGAATGCCTATTCGTTTTTCTGGCCAGGCTTCCGACTTGATTCAACCAATCAACCAGGTCTAGGGGAGTGATTTCTGTTTATGTCTATTCAGGTTGCTTCTGGCGAGAGAGAACGTCGAAGTTACGCCCGTATTCAGGAGGTTCTCGATCTTCCAAACTTAATTGATGTCCAGCACAGCTCTTATGACTGGTTTATTCAGAAGGGCCTTGGGGAAATCTTTAAGGACATTTCACCCATAAAGGATTTTACGGGAAATCTGGTGCTGGAGATATTTAATTATACCCTGGGAGAGCCAAAGTATTCTGTTGATGAGTGTAAAGAGAGAGACGCTACTTACGCTGTTCCCCTTAAGGTTAACGTCCGCCTGATCAATCAGGAAACGGGGGAGGTTAAGGAGCAGGAGGTCTTCATGGGGGATTTCCCCAGGATGACTGAAAACGGCACCTTCATTATCAATGGTGCTGAGCGCGTTATTGTGAGCCAGCTGGTCCGCTCACCTGGGGTCTATTTTAATAAGAAACCCGATCCCACGGGGGCCACAGGCAAAGAGCTGGTCAGCGCCACGATTATACCCAATCGTGGAACCTGGCTGGAGTTTGAGACTGATGTTAATGACGGTATTTACGTCAAGATCGATCGCACCCGTAAGTTGCTGGTGACTGTTCTCCTCAGGGCTATTGGTTACGGCAGCAACCAGGAGATACTCGAACTATACGATCACGATCCCCGGATCCTGGCTCTTCTGGAAAAAGATCATACCGACTCCGTGGAAAACGGATTGCTGGAAATATACAAGCGGCTCAGGCCTGGGGAACCTCTGAACATTGATAATGCCCGTTCGCTTTTTGAGGTGCTTTTTTTTGACGGCAGACGTTACGATTTTGCCCAGGTGGGACGTTACAAGGTGGATAAAAAGTTTTCCATGGTCAATTGCCTTGTCGATTATGAACTGGCGGAGGATCTAATCGATCCCCATACTGGAAAGGTGGTTTTTGCTGAAGGACTGGTTGTTGATGAAGAGTCTGCCCGGAAGATGGAAGAACTGGGGATATTCCGGGTCCGGATAAGGCACCGCGGCGAAACCAGCCTTATAATAGGCAATGGTAAGGTTGATCTGGAAACAAAACATCTGGTTCCATCCGATATTGTGGCTGCCGTGAGTTATATTTTAAACCTTATGGATGGCATCGGCAAAGAGGACGATATCGACCATCTTGGCAACCGCCGTTTGCGCGGTGTTGGTGAACTTCTGCAGAATCAGTTCCGTATTGGTTTGTCGAGGATGGAGCGTGTTGTCAGGGAAAGAATGACCATCCAGGATGTTGATGCTATTACACCGCAGGCTTTAATCAACATACGTCCGGTGATCGCTTCGATTAAAGAATTTTTCGGCAGCAGCCAGCTGTCCCAGTTTATGGACCAGACAAATCCCCTGGCTGAGCTGACTCATAAACGAAGGCTCAGTGCTCTCGGCCCCGGCGGGTTGAGCCGCGAACGGGCTGGTTTTGAAGTTCGCGATGTGCATCATTCGCACTACGGAAGAGTTTGCCCTATTGAAACGCCGGAAGGGCCGAACATCGGTCTTATCGGTTCTCTGAGCACTTTTGCGCGGATCAACGATTATGGCTTCATTGAGACCCCCTACCGCAAGGTCGATAAAAAAGACGGACGTGTTACTGCAGAGATCGTTTATCTGACGGCCGATGACGAAGATAAGTATGTCATTGCCCAGGCTAACGCAGAGCTGGATGAAGAGGGTCGTTTCATCGGGAACCGGATCACCTGCCGTTATCAATATGATACTGTAATGCGCAAGCCCCAAGAGATCGACTATATGGACGTTTCCCCGAAGCAGCTAGTCAGTGTGGCTACAGCGCTCATACCTTTTCTGGAAAACGACGACGCCAACAGGGCGTTGATGGGCGCGAATATGCAGCGTCAGGCGGTGCCGCTTCTGCAAACCGAGACGCCGCTGGTGGGGACAGGTCTGGAGAAAAAGGTGGCTTATGATTCAGGAGCGGTGATCGTCTGCCACGACGATGGCGAGGTGGTCCGTGTTACATCCACGGAAATTATTATTCGCCGCGATGGAGATCCCCAGGGCCCGAACTACAGGATCAACGGACGTACCGGAGAGAGGTTTGAGGCGGCCCATTTTACCCGGGGAGAGAGCGGTCTTGATATATACACCCTTCAAAAATTCAAGCGTTCAAACCAGGGTACCTGTATAAATCAACATCCTATTGTTGCAAGGGGGCAGAAGGTCCAAGCAGGTGAGGTCCTTGCCGACGGTGCCTGTACAAACCAGGGCGAACTTGCCCTGGGGCGGAATGTGCTTACCGCTTTTCTTCCCTGGGAAGGCTATAATTATGAGGATGCCATCCTGCTAAGTGAAAGTCTTGTTCAGGATGATGTTTTTACCTCTATTCATATCGAGGAATACGAATCTGAAGCCCGAGATACCAAGCTGGGCCCGGAAGAGATTACCCGCGATATTCCCAATGTGGGTGAAGATGCCCTGCGCGACCTTGATGTGGAGGGGATTGTAAGGGTTGGCGCCGAGGTGCGTTCCGGGGATATCCTTGTGGGCAAGGTTACGCCCAAAGGAGAAACGGAGCTTACTGCAGAGGAACGCCTTCTCCGTGCGATTTTTGGGGAGAAAGCCCGCGAAGTGAGGGATACATCCCTGCGCGTGCCGCATGGCGAGTCGGGCATTGTTGTTGATGTAAAAGTTTTTACCCGGGAAGCCGGTGATGAACTATCTCCCGGGGTTAACCAGCTTGTGCGTGTCTATGTTGCCCAAAAGCGGAAAATTTCCGAGGGTGATAAGATGGCAGGACGGCACGGCAACAAAGGGGTTATTGCCCGGGTTCTCCCCGAAGAGGATATGCCCTTTTTGCCCGATGGGACGCCTGTTGAAATTGTGCTGAACCCGCTGGGGGTTCCTTCCCGTATGAATATAGGGCAGGTTCTGGAGACCCATTTAGGTATGGCGGCAAAATCGCTGGGGATTTACATTTCCTCACCTGTATTTGACGGAGCGGTGGAGGATGACGTTTTTGCTGCTTTTAGAGAAGCGGGATTGTCGGAAAACGGCAAAGTTATTCTTTATGATGGGCGTACTGGCGAGCCTTTTGATAACGAGGTGACGGTGGGCTATGTTTATATGTTGAAGCTTGCTCACCTTGTAGACGACAAGATTCATGCACGCTCCACAGGCCCATATTCGCTGGTGACGCAGCAGCCTCTGGGCGGTAAAGCCCAGTTCGGCGGTCAGCGTTTTGGGGAAATGGAGGTCTGGGCCCTTGAAGCATACGGAGCCGCATACACCTTGCAGGAGATATTAACCGTTAAATCTGACGATGTTATCGGACGGGTCAAAACTTATGAAGCCATTGTAAAAGGGGAGAATATTCCCGAGCCTGGTGTTCCGGAATCCTTTAAGGTGCTGGTCAAAGAGTTGCAAAGCCTTTGTCTGGATGTAAAAGTGCTCAGTGAAGAAGCCGGCGAGGTTGAGATCCGCGAAGGCGATGATGAAACGGACTATCGCCGCCTTGATGTAAATATTGAGGGGTTGGAAACAGGTCCTGACGATGACCTTGAATCTTATGTCAAAAAGGATGAAACCGGTGATGAAGATGATGAGTCTGAGCCGGTGCCGGAAAACGACGAGCCCGGCGAAGAATCTGGCGAAAAGGATGAAGAAAAAATCTCCGGGGAGCCCCTTTCACTTTCTTATGCTGCTGTAGAGACGGGAAAGATAGAGGAGATTTCCTTGAATGAGCTTGAAGAGATGGAAAGTGCCTCTGAAAAAGATGGCGACGAAGATGATCAGTAGAGCACCCTTTATTGTGTGACCTGTATAGGTAAGTATAATAATTAATCAACGCTTGAATCCGGCGAAAGGAGCGATTTCTTTTTGGACGTAAACAGCTTTGATGCCTTGAAGATCGGTTTGGCCTCATCTGAGCAAATCAGGGCCTGGTCCCGGGGCGAAGTGAAGAAGCCGGAAACAATCAATTACCGCACTCTTAAACCTGAGCGTGAGGGGCTTTTTTGCGAAAAAATATTCGGTCCCCAGAAAGACTGGGAATGTAACTGCGGCAAGTATAAACGGGTTCGTTATCGCGGTATTGTCTGTGATCGCTGTGGGGTGGAGGTAACCAGGGCTAAGGTGCGCCGGGAGAGGATGGGCCATATTGAGCTGGCTGCTCCGGTATCGCATATATGGTACTTTAAGGGGATTCCCAGCCGGATGGGTCTTCTTCTGGATATGTCCCCCCGCAACCTGGAGAAGATACTTTATTTTGCCTCTTATGTGGTGATCGATCCCGGAGAAACCATCCTGAGTAAAAAACAGCTGCTTACAGAACCGGAATTTCGTGAATACCGTGAGAAATATGATCCCCTTTTCAAAGCAGGGAAAGGGTTTAAGGCGGAGATGGGCGCTGAAGCGGTGAAAAAGCTGCTCGAAGAGATCAGCCCTGATGATCTGGCTGCTGAGCTTCGCGAAGAGCTTAAGAGTTGCAGCGGTCAGAAAAAAGTCCGGGCCACCCGCAGACTGGAGGTTGTCGAGGCTTTTCGTCAATCGGGCAATCATCCATCCTGGATGATTCTTGATGTGATCCCGGTAATCCCGCCCGATCTGCGCCCCATGGTCCAGCTTGATGGGGGGCGTTTTGCTACCTCTGACCTTAACGATCTTTATCGGCGGGTAATAAACCGTAATAATCGCTTAAAACGGCTTCTTGATCTGGGGGCGCCTGATATTATCGTCCGTAATGAGAAAAGAATGCTTCAGGAGGCTGTAGATGCCCTTATCGATAATGGCAGACGTGGCCGGCCGGTGACAGGTCCGGGGAACCGTCCTTTAAAATCGTTGAGCGATATGCTTAAGGGGAAACAGGGACGCTTCCGCCAGAATCTACTGGGTAAACGGGTTGATTATTCGGGGCGTTCTGTGATCGTTGTCGGCCCTGATCTTAAGCTTTACCAGTGCGGACTGCCCAAAGAGATGGCCCTGGAGCTGTTCAAACCTTTTGTGATGAAGCGGCTGGTCAATGACGGGCTGGCACACAATATCAAGAGTGCCAAACGGATGGTTGAAAAGGTCCGCCCCGAGGTCTGGGATGTTCTTGAAGAGGTGATCAAGGACCATCCCGTGCTACTGAACCGCGCTCCAACACTGCACCGCCTGGGGATTCAGGCTTTCGAACCGGTGCTGGTGGAAGGCAGGGCTATTCAGATTCACCCGCTTGTCTGTGTTGCCTATAATGCCGACTTTGATGGGGATCAGATGGCAGTCCATGTACCGCTTTCCGCAGAAGCGCAGACAGAAGCACGGCTGCTCATGCTTGCGGCGCAAAACATTCTCAACCCTAAAGACGGCCGCCCGGTGGTTACGCCGACGCAGGATATGGTTCTCGGCTGCTACTATCTCACCCTGGAGAAGGTGGGCGCCAAAGGTGAAGGACATGTCTATATTGATCCTGAGGAAGCTCTAAGCGCTTATAGCCTCGGTTATCTCGATCTGCATGCCCGCATTTTCATTAAGGTTTCCGGGTTTAGGGGCCGCGATTTCGTGCGCCGTAAAAAATATTTGCTCACCACTGTGGGGAAAATCATTTTTAACGATGTTTTTCCCGTTGACTTTTCTTATATCAACAATGCTGATTTTGATGATTCCCTGCCGGAAAAAAACTTTATCCCTCTGCGCGGTCTGGATCCCGAAAAAGTTTTGGAAAAGGTGCCGCTGAACAATCCCATTAAGAAGGATTTCCTGGGTGACCTGGTTTTCCGCTGCTACCGCAAGTACGGCAATACCAGGACGGCAGAGATCCTGGATGAGGTTAAAAGGCTGGGTTTCCACTATGCCACCCGTGCCGGTGTGACAGTGGCCATTGAAGATATTGTCATTCCTCCGAACAAGCAGGAGATTCTGCAGAGGGCTGAGGAACTTGTTTGGGCAACCGAAGAAAATTTCTTGCACGGATTGATCACAGAAAAAGAACGCTATGACCGGGTTATCGAAATCTGGAGCCAGGCCAAGGATGAAGTGACCCATTCACTCATGGATGGTCTTGACAAGCTCAATCCTATCTATATGATGGCACATTCCGGGGCGCGGGGAAATGAGTCGCAGATTACCCAGCTTGCCGGAATGCGCGGTCTTATGGCTGACCCGGCTGGACGCATTATCGACCTGCCCATCAAGGCCAACTTCCGTGAGGGACTGACGGTGCTGGAATATTTTATTTCCACGCATGGCGCCCGGAAGGGTCTGGCCGACACTGCTCTGAAAACGGCTGACTCCGGTTACCTCACCCGCCGCCTGGCGGATGTAGTTCAGGATGTGATCATCCGTGAGGATGACTGCGGTACAGGACAGGGCATTAGCTTAAGTGAGTACCTTGAGCATGACCATACCCTTGAAGAGGCCAAAGATCGGCTCATAGGCCGTTTTACCCTTGAACCGGTTTACCATCCTGATACCGGAGAGATTGTTGTTGGGCAGGATTGTCTCATTGATGAAGAGATCTCCGAAGAAATTGTTAAACTCGGCATTACCGAAGTTCGTTTCCGCTCTGTGCTCACCTGCCGTACCAGACATGGAGTTTGTGTAAAATGCTATGGACGCAATCTGGCCACCGGCAAGGTTGTCGATGTTGGGGAGGCTGTTGGCTTTATCGCCGCACAGTCCATCGGTGAACCGGGTACCCAGTTAACCATGCGGACCTTCCACACCGGAGGGGTGGCAGGCGATGACATCACCCAGGGTCTGCCCAGGGTGGAGGAACTTTTTGAAGCCCGTAAGCCGAAGGGGCAATCCCTGATTTCCGATGTTTCCGGGGTGGTTGATATTCAGGAGACACGCAACAAGCGTGAGTTGAGAGTGATTTCCGAGCATGAAGATCGCATCTATCCCGTTCCTTATGGGGCCAGGCTGAAGGTCGAGGACGGGCAGAAGGTTAATGCGGGCGATGAGTTAACCGAAGGCTCTATTAACCCCCATGAACTGCTCAAGGTTAAAGGAGTACGCGGTGTGCAGCTATACCTTCTTCAAGAGGTGCAGTGGGTCTACCGGATGCAGGGCGTTGATATCAATGACAAGCATATTGAAGTGATTATCCGGCAGATGTTGAAAAAAGTGAAAGTTGAAGATCCTGGTGATACTGACCTGTTGCCAGGAGGGATTGTTGACAGCCACTTTTTCGATGATATTAATGAGCGGGTTAAGGAGGAGGGCGGCCGTCCGGCTCAAGCCCGCCCTATGCTTCTGGGTATTACCAAGGCTTCGCTGGCCACAGATTCATTCCTATCGGCGGCATCGTTTCAGGAGACTACCCGTGTGCTTACTGATGCAGCCATCAAAGGGAAAGAGGATCAACTGTTGGGTCTGAAGGAAAATGTGATCATAGGCAAGCTTATCCCCGCCGGCACCGGGATGTCCCGTTATCGAAATATCAAAGTGCTGGCTCCAGGTGAACCGGAAGAACTTTCGCCAGGTGAATCTGTTCCGGAGGAGGAACAGGCTGATGATATTGAAACGGAGAAGGTGACTGTGCCGGCAGCATTGCCGGAAACTGTAGAAATACCTCATTCGGAAATATAGGTAGGAAGGCCAAAAATTAATTGACAACACCCTGAGCCGGTGATACAATCTTTGAGTGCGCTTTGCAGGGGATGCGTTTTTTAGAAAGTGAGGCGGGCGGTTTTTGAGTGAAACTGGACTGATGGAACAATTCCAAAGGGCACGGCGCAAGGTTGTAGGAACGAAGCAGACCCTGAAGTCACTGGAAAAGGGTGAAGCAGTTGTGGTTTTGCTGGCAGAGGATGCAGAAACAAAAATAAGCGCTCCGGTAGCTGATCTTGCAGCCGGCAAAGGTGTGGGGGTACATTATATCGGGACTATGTCTGATCTGGGAAAAATATGTGGGATCAAAGTAAAAGCAGCGGCAGCTGCCATTATTGAATTTTGAAGGGGGTGGACTGTTGCCGACCTTAAACCAACTGATACGCAAGGGACGCCGGAAGCAGACTCACAAGTCCGCTGCTCCGGCGCTGGATGGCTCCCCGCAAAAAAGAGGGGTTTGCACCAGGGTATCTACAACGACACCAAAAAAACCGAACTCCGCTTTGCGGAAGATTGCCCGTGTTCGTCTGACCAACGGGATCGAGGTTACCGCTTACATTCCCGGTATCGGCCACAATCTTCAGGAGCACTCCGTGGTCCTGGTCCGGGGCGGGCGGGTGAAAGACCTGCCGGGTGTCCGTTACCACCTGGTTCGCGGGACACTGGATGCGGCCGGGGTGGAGAATAGAGCTCAGGCGCGCTCCAAATATGGGGCTAAGAAACCGAGAGGCAAATAGGACTTTACCATCGCTATGATAAGAGGTGATCAGGAAAATGCCACGCAAGGGCCCTGTGGCCAGGCGGGAGATACTCGCGGATCCTGTTTATAACAGCAAGCTTGTGGCTAAATTTATTAACAAACTCATGTTTGACGGCAAAAAGGGGATTGCTCAGAAAACCTTGTACGAGGCTTTTGAAATAATTAAACAAAAAACAGGCAAGGACCCGCAAGATGTCTTTGAAACTGCTATACGAAATGTATCGCCTGTTTTGGAAGTGAAACCCCGCCGTGTCGGAGGGGCCACATACCAGGTTCCCGTTGAGGTTACCGCCCATCGTAAAAGCATGCTGGCTATCCGCTGGATTATTAGTTTTTCCAGGAGCAGGGGCGAAAAGACAATGCCCCAACGACTGGCGGCTGAAATGCTCGATGCATCCAACGGTATCGGCGCAGCGATGAAGAAAAAAGAAGACACACACAGGATGGCTGAAGCAAACAAGGCTTTCGCCCACTACAGATGGTGA
>CAYXKD010000049.1:0-14753 GCA_964464625.1 uncultured Syntrophomonadaceae bacterium | reverse complement strand
ACGGTGCGCACATGCTTCAGTGCAGGAGCCGTTTCGGCAACGGTGCGGCAGGCTATCACTGCCGCCTCCTCCACCGGATAACCGAAGATACCGGTGGAGATAGCCGGAAAGCCTACGGAATGAAGCCCATTCTTATCAGCCAGCTGCAGCGCGTTACGGTAGCAATTGGCCAGAAGTGCAGCCTCAGGCCTGTCCCGTCCATAAACGGGCCCCAGGCAGTGGATAACGTGGCGGTTGGGCAGGTTGTGACCGCCGCTGATCACCGCCTCCCCGGGCCTGATAGGAGCCAGAGGGCGGCACTCTGCTTCCAGCCCGGGCCCCGCAGCCCGGTGAATTGCTCCGGCTACACCGCCTCCCATCCTCAGCTGCGCATTGGCGGCATTGACAATGGCATCCAGATCGGACTGCTCCACAATGTTGCCCTGGATACACTCAATAGTAACACCGGCTACTGTCTTCTTCATCTGCATACCTCCTTATTCAGCCGTTAGAAGAACCGGTTACCCCGGTGTGATACCCCTTTCCTGCAGGGTCGCAAAATGTATAATTATGATTTTTATCTGCAAAATCATCGCGGTTAAAAAGATCGTAAAAATCGTTCCATCGCCGGAAAGGAATACCGGCAGTGGTGCATGCTTCGGCGAGCCGATCACGGGCATATACTCCATCGGCATGAGCGGCGCCAAAACGGTCATTTGACCCGTCGCCCACGTAGATCACCCGGCGGCCTTCTTTCTGAAGCCTGATCACATGGTCCGCCTTGCAGTTGCCGCAGACAGGGCAGTTCTGATGAGCATGGGGTGTCAGTGTCTCAAGCCGGCCGCTGCCGGGAAGCGTCCGGTTGCGGTAAATCCCGGTAATATATTTCCTGCAGCCGTGCATCTCCAAAACGGGCTCTATATACAGACCGAAGCCGTCGCTGGCGATATAAACAGGGCAGCCTTTTGAGCCGGCAAATTCAAGAAATTCTTCCACACCGGGACGCAAGGCTGCCCGGCTTACGGCGAATTCCAGCAGCTCATCCAGATCTGCCGGCAAAAATGCCGACATCCGGGCCAACCAGACTTTCATCCCGAATTTGCCCTGTTTGTAAGCGGTGCTGCATTTTAAATAATGCTCTTTGCCATAATACCGGGCCATTGCCGAAGTAATATCTTCCACCGTAAAGGTACCGTCAAAATCCATAACATACGCAATTTTTGATGTGGTCAACAATATAACACCCTTGCATTTTTACTTAAAGTGAACCGGGGCCGGGCGGCTGACCGGATCCTTTTACCTTACACTATAGTAAATCCCCTCGCTGAATTCAAGGGGCAGGTCAATATGATACTTGCCTCTTCTTTCATCTCTGCTGTGCGCTTTCGGGCAACTTCACTAGAATGTGCAGTCGGGGCCTCATAGTTTCTTGACTTGCCCCAAGATAGGGACCATTCGGAGTATTGACAACTATATAGTTTATATGTATGGTTTCTATATACCAGGTGTAAGCATATGGAACAAACAGCTTCTAATATTAAAACTGATCAACTGCACACGGTTAATGATAATCTCATTGTAATTACTCAGTAGTCGAAAGTCGGGAATCAGAATAAAACTAGATTGGTTCCCCGGGGGAGATAGGGTTAAGGAGATGGCTGTTTTGCAGAAGGCAGCCTGAGCAAAATACGCAATCAATAAACCGGCCGCATTGTAAATTAACAGGAGGGTGATACATATGCTTTTTTAAATTCATTTCGCCTTACATCAATTATTTTTAACTACTTATACAAGGGGGTTGTTATGAGTGATACGGAAAATTATCATCGTCGTTTCTGTGATAATTATACTGATCGGCCTTTTTGCTTTGTGGTCTTTCTGGAGCGCCGGTGAATTTAGAACAATGGAACCCTTTGCCCTGCATTCTTTCAAAGAGGTAAAGGGATTCCCAGGAGCTGAAGATTTTCAAATCGATCATAAAACAGGCATGCTGCTGGGCTCTTTTCACGATCGCAGGGCAGAAATGGAAGGTGAACAGGCTCGTTCCGGAATTTTCGCATATAATCTCACCGATCCCCATGCAGTACCGCTTGAGATTGAAACGGATTACAACGGCGATTTAACCCCCCATGGCATATCCCTGCACCATGAACCTGATGGTACCAAATATCTCTTCGTCGTTAACATGGGCCGGGATGCTCATTTTTTTGAATCCGTCGGCGAATGCACCGTTGAAATATTTGAATACCGCGATGATCGGTTGTACCACCTGGAAAAGATAGAAAGTCCCGAACTGACTAGCCCGAACAACATACTGGCTGTAGGGCCCCGTGAATTCTACGTTACCATTGATCACGGCTGGAATTCTCCTACGGGCAGAACTCTTGAGAGTTTTCTACAACTCCCAATTTCTTATGTTCTTTACTACGATGGGGAAAATTTCGAAAAAGCCGCCGGCAGAATAACCTACGCCAACGGGATAGCCATGAGTCCCGGCGGCGAAACAGTCTACGTAGGGGCTACTGTAGGCAGAAGAATACATGTTTATTCTCGTAATTCAGAAACCGGCGAACTTACTGAGACAAAGCAGATCCGTCTGGGTTCCGGCGTGGATAACATCGACGTTCACCCCGATGATGGCTCAATTTGGGCTTGCTGCATACCCCAGCTATTGACTTTTATGTCGCATTCAAAGGACCATGATACTCTGGCACCCGTTGAAGTAATCCGATTATTGCCCCTAAAGGACGGCAGCTATGATATCAGGCGGGTCTACACAAACGACGGGAAAGAAATTTCCGCCTCCAGCATAGCCGTCAAATGGGAAGACCGCCTAATTGTCGGCACAATATATGAAGATTATTTCCTTGACGGCCATCTGCTGCCTGGAAAAACCCTGGATGATGCCATAATAATACGAAACAATTTGAAATAATAAGCTGTACTCTCTTTCCAGTGCCGCCGCCGGTGAATAACCGTACCACTTTTCAGGAAGTTCGATCAAGCCGGGCTTTGTGCTAAAACTGTCCCGGGTTTCCCAGGGCTGTAGTACACCGGTGTCCGGCACCGTTGAAAGTAAAAAAATCGGTGATGTGAAAGGCGTGTCAACCCATATAAAAATCTTACCCAATGAGTGTTGACGAAGAGAGCAACATCAAGGATACTTAAGCTATGCTTAGATATCCCTTTTCCTTCCCCAAAATTAGTGGGCGGCTGATCAGGAGGCTAAACCGCTTTGTAGTCGAAGCGGAGGTTAATGGCAAGCTTGAAAAGGCTTACCTGGCCAACCCCGGACGCCTGTGGGAATTGCTACTGCCCGGCACCAATCTCCTGCTCAGCCCGGCCCTTTCCAGGGGCAAACTTCCTTACACCGTGCTGGCCTGTGAAAAAGAGGGCCACCCTGTCCTGCTGCACACTCACCTGACCAACAGGGTTATCCACAGTCTCATCGATGAAGGGCGGATCCCGCCCTACAAAGGCTACCGGATAGTCAGATCGGAACCAGCCTGCGGCAGACACCGTTTTGATCTGCTGCTACAGCACCAAGAGAAGGGGTCTCTTTGTTACCTGGAGATTAAAAGCGTTACCCTTTTTGAAAGCCTGACTGCCGCTTTCCCCGATGCCGTCACCAAAAGGGGCGCCGAACACCTCTATCTGCTCAAGGAGCTCACCAGCCGCGGCCTGGAAACGAGTTGTCTCTTTGTAATTATGAACCCCGGGATAAAATATTTTATCCCCGCCCACCATGTTGATTTCAATTTTGCCCGGGCTTTGCTAGATGTTAAAGAATCTGTGCAGGTACATGCCCTGGCCCTGGGTTTTGATGACAGTTTTACCGGTGTGACCTCCCTTAAGACGGCATCGATTCCCTACACTTTTATAGAGGAAGAGCTGCATGACCGGGGGATGTATCTCCTGCTTATATACATGAATGAACGTAAAGAGGTGACCCTGCAAAACGGAGAAAATGTGGAATTCAAGGAAGGCTGCTATGTGTATAGAGGTGCCTCTCTGGATAATCTTAATAAAGAGATAAATCGCCATAAGAAAAAAAGAAAGAAAAAAAGGCGACCTATTGATTATTTAACCGCCGCTGCCGATGAGATCACAGCTATACCAATAATCACCGGTGAGAGCCTGGAGCATGAACTGGATACTGAACTGAAGTCAATTTCCTATCAGCCCGTTGAGGGTTTTGACTCCCAAGACAGCAGGGAAAGCAGCATACTTCTCTACTTTGCCACCAATCCCTTGCATGACCGCCATTTCATTGACCTTATCCTGCACTACCGCCTCGTGCGCCCCGAGCAGAAGTTCGCCGGCCAGCACTATCTATTCTAACATTCCAGAGTTGATCTGTAAAAACCTACCAACAACTTATAAAACGTTATTTCTCATCCTTATCTTTGAAGAAGAGGGCCCCGCTGGGACAGGCTTCGACGCAGAGACCGCATTCGCTGCAATCGGACTCAGCAAGGCTGACATCCTGAAATGTGGTCACCACCCGCCTGATGCCGCGGCGGGAGAAACCGAGAACGCCCACTTTGGCTACCTCGCGACAGATCCAGACACAGCGACCGCAAAGGACGCAGCGGCTGCGATCAAACACAAAAGTGTCCGCGCTGTCATCAACATAAGTATCATAGTCCAGAGGCGCGAGGCGGTTAAGCCTCATCTTCAAGCCCCTTTCCTTCGATATCTTTAGCAGCATGCAGCTTTTTCTCCTTGGACAGCGGCCGCAACCAAGACGGTGATTGCTGAGAAGCAGTTCAAAAGCACTTTTCACCAGGCGATCCACCTGTGGGCTTCTCGTCTGCACGGAAAGCCCCTCCCTGACAGGCAGGGTACAGGATGTAACCGGTTCAGAATGCCCTTCCACCTGAACATAACAGAGACGGCAGCTGCCCGAGGGGTGTTCCTTCCCTTTGATGGCGCAAAGATTGGGAATAAAAATACCGTTATCCAGGGCTACCCAGAGCAGTTTTTCTCCTTCGGGAGCAATTATTTCCTTACCATCAATAAAAATAGTAACCTTTTTGCTCATGAACCCTTCCTCTCTTTCTCCGCCAGCAGTTCAGGAGGCGACAGCTTAATCACCGCATTATAATCGGGTGGGCAGGTCTTCAGACAGTTGTCGCATTTGACACATTTATCCTGTTCAATGGCCTTGAGACCGTCATCACGGGTATAGACCGCCTCGGTGGGGCAGCTGCCCACACAGACGCTGCAGAGCTTACTGCATTTTTTCGGTTCAATATAGTAGACAATAAGCTCTTTGCACATGAGCGCCGGGCATCGTTTTTCCGCGATATGGATCTCGTATTCATCCCGGAAATAGCGCAGCGTAGTCAGCACAGGGTTGGGGGCAGTTGCCCCCAGGTTGCATAGAGAGCCGGTGCGGACATCTTCGGCCAGCTCTTCCAGCACTTCAAGGGAGCCGGGCTCGCCTCGCCCTTCGGTAATTTCAGTCAGAATGTCGAGCATCTGCTTTGTTCCCAGCCGGCAAAAAGTGCATTTCCCGCAGGATTCCTGCTGGGTAAATTCAAGAAAATAGCGGGCTATGGCCACCATGCAATCGTCCTCATCAAGGACGACAAGCCCTCCCGAACCCATGATCGCCCCCGCTTCCTGCAGCGAATCGAAATCGATGGGAATATCCAGCGCTGACTCGGGTAGACAGCCCCCGGAGGGGCCCCCTATTTGCGCCGCTTTGAATGCCTTGTCGTTGGCCAGCCCCTCCCCCACATCAAAGATCAACTGGCGCAGGGTTGTCCCCATGGGCACCTCAACAAGCCCTGTGTGGGCCACCTTGCCTACAAGTGAAAAGACGGCAGTGCCGGGATTGTCGTCGGTGCCTATACTTCTGAACCAATCTACACCCCGCCTGATGATAGGCGGAACATAAGCGAAAGTCTTAACATTGTTCAACACTGTAGGCTTGCCGCGGTAACCCGATTGTGCCAGGCGGGGCGGCCGTGTTGCCGGAATACCCATCCTCCCCTCCATAGAGCGGACCAGGGCGGTAGCTTCACCGCAGACAAAGGCCCCTGAACCCTGGAACACCTCCAGCTCACAGTTGAAAGAGCTTCCCAGGATAGCGCTTCCGAGAAGCCCCTTTTCCCGCGCCTGATCCAGGGCTTGCTGCACCCGCTTTACTGCAAGGGGGTACTCTGCCCGGATATAGAGATAGCCCTTCTCCGCACCCACAGCATAGGCACAGAGAAGCATCCCCTCGATGACCTGGTGGGGACAGGATTCAAGAATACTGCGATCCATAAAGGCTCCCGGATCGCCTTCGTCGGCGTTACAGATGACATATTTTTCACCGGGACCTGTTTTTACGGCAGCTTCCCATTTCAAGCCTGCCGGAAATCCAGCCCCGCCGCGCCCCCGCAGGTGGGATTCCTTCACCGTCTCCAGGACCTGCGTCGGATCTGTCTCAAGAGCGGAGACAAGGGCGCTGTAGCCACCCTGTTCAATATAATGATCGATATTGCCCGGATCTATAAAGCCACAGTGCTCAAGAACAATTTTCTGTTCATAAGCACCGCGAGGAAAATCGCTGAAGGTTGGAAAAACATCATTCGTTTCCAGGGCCACCAGGGCAAACTCGTAACAGGGGTCATCCTGAACCAAAAAATCTTCAACCAGCCGCTCAGCCAGATCTTCGTCAACAAAACCGTAGCAGAGGGAGGGAAAACCGGGCTTAGATATGATCACCAGCGGCTCAGCGTAGCAGTGTCCCATACAACCCACATCAATTACTTTTGCCGCAATACCTTTCTCTTCGATTAACTTTTGGAAAGCCTTTTTGACATGCAAAGCGCCCGCAGCGATACCACAAGTGGCTGTGCCAACGCGGATCACCGGCTCATTGTAGAGGGCTTTTACTCCAGCTGCGGCATCATCCTCAAGTTTACGGTAGCGCTCGTGAGCGGCACCCTGATCTTCACTCATGAAGTCTCTTCTCCCTTCGATTCCGCAGCCGGCTCCTCCAGGGTTTCAAAGGAAAGAACGATTCCGTCCACCCTGGTCGGGGTGACCCGTCCTTCAACCTCTTCATCAATGACAACAACGGGAGCCATGGTGCAACAACCCACACAGGCGACCCGCTCCAGGCTGAATTTCCGGTCAGGCGTGGTTTCCCCCTCCTTTATCTCAAGAAGCCTCTCGAAACATTCCATGGCAATGCGCCCACCAACCATGTAGCAGGCCGTTCCCATGCATACCTTTAACTGATGTTTACCCGGCGGATTGAGGCGAAATTGATTATAAAATGTGGCCGGACCGTAGACTTCAACTGCCGGTATTTCCAGAGCAGCGGCGATGAGCTCCATAGCCATGCCCGGTAGATAACCAATAGTCTCCTGCACCTGCAGCAGTATGGGGATCAGATTTTCCCGGGTCGTTGCATTGTTCCGCAACACATTACCCACACCCGTCCGGATCAGCTCCTCTTCACCTTCGATTAGCGGCAAAGGAACACCCCTTTTCTATAGTCAACAGATCTCATCCTGAAACAGACATTTTTATTATAGCCTATTTTTAACCGAATGTGGAGACTTGCTGCTATTATTTTAAATGTTTTGAGTAAATAAACAGAAGTCAGCCCTTTTCACGAACAATGATTTCAGCCAGATCACGGGCTTCTTTCCATAGTTTATCTTCTGGTAGGGGAGCTTCAAGCATGATCCGTATGAGCGGTTCCGTTCCAGAAGGGCGGACGAGAACACGGCTGTGCCTGCCCAACCTGCCTCGCAAATCTTCAATAGCCGAATTGATTGCGGGGTTATCTTCCCAATCTTTCTGCAGAATAACGGGCCGGTTATAGAGAACCTGGGGCAACCTTTTGAGCCGCCCTGCCAGTTCAGAAAGGGGGCGGCCGGCATCACGAACAATTGCCATTAACTGAAGCGCAGCAAGCAACCCATCCCCGGTGGTGGCATGATCGGAAAATATGATATGCCCCGACTGTTCGCCACCCAAGTTATAGCCCCCGGTAAGCATCTCTTCCAGGACATAACGATCTCCCACTGAGGTACGGCGCAGTTTAAACCCGTATTCTTCAGCCAGTAGATCAAGACCGCCGTTGCTCATCACCGTGGCTACCAGTGTGTTTTTCTTTAGCCTTCCCTGGCCGGCCATGGCAATGGCACAGATGGACATGATGGCATCACCGTCAATCACAGCACCCTTTTCATCAACAGCAATGAGGCGATCAGCATCACCGTCAAAAGCAAGCCCGGCATCAGCACCGCATCGCACCACTTCGCGCTGCAATTCCGTGGTATCGGTAGCCCCGCAATTTACATTGATCAGCCCGCCATCAGCCACCCCATGTAAGAGCTCCACATCTGCTCCCATCTGCTGCAGCAACTCCCGGGCAAGGCGGCAGGCGGCGCCGTGGCCGCAGTCCACTACCAAATGCAGCCCCTCCAGTGAAGGAGCGGCCTTTTTGAGGTACTGCAGATAACTTTCCAGCGCCTCCCCATCGTGCATAACAGCGCCCACTTCAGTCCCTTCAGGGTGGAGCAGCATGCTCTCATATTTTTCATACTGGAAGTAGATCCTTTCGATCTCTTTTTCCATTTCATCGGGCAGCTTTAACCCGTCGCGATCAAATATTTTTAAACCATTATCTTCAATAGGATTATGTGAAGCCGAGATCACGATCCCGGCGGTTGCCTTGAGTGAGCGGATCAGGTAAGCAACAGCCGGTGTGGGAGCTATTCCCAAAAGGCGAACCGCCGCCCCGGCAGAAGTGATTCCGGCAGAGAGCGAGCCCTCGAGCATGGCACCTGAAATACGGGTATCACGCCCGATCAGAATCACCGGCCTGCTTTCACTTCTGCCCAGCATGGAGGCAATGATCCGCCCGATGCGCAAAGTCATTTCGGGTGTCAGTTCGCGGTTGGCCACCCCGCGGATTCCATCGGTACCAAATAGTTTTTCCAATTGCCCCTCTCCTCTATCGCTTACTACAAATTATAGTTTATACACCGCCTGCAAAAAGTGTGAACACTTCAACCTTTCATAATCCCGGGCGGGCAATCCCCAGCCCCTCCCATCAATCGTCATCTGTTTCGGTCTGACTGAGATGAACCACAACTGATACTTTCTGGGGTGTCATTGCTACACCACTGATCTCTTCACCGGAAGCATTGTAGAGAATAGGTGCCACTTCTATTTCAAAAGGACTTTGCTTCTCGCTGAGATCAACATGGACCACCACCTGGTCAATCTGGTCAAGAACTGACTGGACCGCCTCCAGGCGGATCTGCATCGGATGAAAAGAGTGACTCTCCCTGACCCATCCCTGTGCGGGATCGCCAAAATATTCAACCTCAACGGGAAAAAGCTCCGTCTCAAGATTTTCGATAATCACCTCGACTTGCCGCGGAGCCAGAGAAATTAACGTCAGACCCCGTGCAGCTCTCCCCCTAACCTGGACCTGATGGGTCCCTGCTTCCAGTTCGGAAAGATCAAGGTAGGCTTCAAGATCGCTTACCATAAGCTCATCAAGGGCCCCGGGCACTCCTTCCAGGGTCATATCCACGGTCTGGGTCATTTTAACCACGGCCAGGCCAGGCTGCAGATTCTCATAGCTTAGGGGAACATCCGTTATAATTCTGCGCACCGGCGTTGTCCGGGTGATATTGTCACCTGTAACAAAAAGCCACAGGATCACCGCCATAAAGACAGCGAGAATACGGGAAATATTTTGGCTGCTTAAAAACTTACCCATCTCTACCTGTTGTTCCTCCAGGGCCAGAAGTTCAAATTTAAGCCTTCGGTTTTTGGTGGAGCGCATAGTTCAATTAACACGCTGCGCAATTTTTTCTCATCAAGATAGCGGGTCAGAATACCGTTTTGGGCAACGGAGACAATGCCTGTTTCTTCCGATACGATTACCGCCACTGCGTCGGATTGCTCGGTAATACCCAGTCCTGCCCGGTGCCTCGCACCCAGCTCCTTGTTCAAATAGGGATCATCCGTCAGTGGGAGATAGCACCCGGCAGCAACGATCTGATTGCCGCGAATAATCACCGCCCCGTCATGCAGGGGACTACGCGGGAAAAAGATATTGATGAGCAGTTCAGCCGTGACAAGACCTTCAACGGCAATCCCTGTTTCCACCCAGTCTTTTAGACCGGTATCCTGTTCTATAATAATCAACGCCCCGATGCGTTTCTTCACCAGGGCTGTCACTGCCTTTGTCATCTCCTCGAGAAAATGGTCAAACTCACGAGGATCCCAGTTCCAATAGCTGGTCTTGAATATTTTGCCCCGCCCCAACTGCTCCAGGGCACGGCGCAGTTCGGGTTGAAAGACAATGGGGATGGCAATGAGCCCCACTGTCATCACTTTCTCCAGGATCCAATTCAAAGTGTTTAGACCGACCTTATCGCTGACAATCATGGCCAGTAGCAGAAAGACCAGACCTTTAATCAGTTGCTCCGCTCTTGTGCCGCGGATGAGCAGAATGAGGCGGTAAAACACATAGGAGACAATGATAATGTCGATAATATCAAGGTAGCCAATATTCACTTGCAATAATGCCGTGACAATGCGATCCCAGATAGCCACTTTTCCGTTGCTCCCTCTTCAGACAGCAGGTTACATAAGCTAAATCTTTTCATAGCTAATTCGCCCAACAGCAGGGAAATCCCTTCAAGAGAAAAGGTAAGAGAGCCGGTAAAGATTATTTTCCCCAGAATTCCCGGTTAAGCTTAAGAAACAACCCGCTCAGCCCTATTACCCCCAGGAGATTGGGCACAGCCATGAGCGCATTCAAAGAATCCGCCAGGGCCCAAACCTGGCGGAGACCGCCCAGGGCTCCAGTAATGATGCCCACAATCCAGAGCAACCGGTAAAAATATCGTCCTCCCCCGAAAATATATTCGAAACACTGCTCTCCGTAATAAGACCAGGACAGAAGTGTGGAGAAAGCAAACAAAACCAGCACTAATACCACGATAAAATTGCCTGTTCCGGGCAAGATGGAGTTAAAAGCGGCCGAAGTCATAGAGGCTCCTTCCTGCGGCCCGCTCCAGGAACCAGTAACAAGAAGAACCAGTGCCGTGAGCGTGCAGATGACGTGAGTGTCGATAAAAACCTCCATGATCCCCCAGAGGCCCTGGCGGACAGGGTGGTCTGTTGCCGCAGCAGAGTGGGCAATAGAGGCGCTGCCCAGTCCGGCTTCATTGCTGAAGACGCCGCGGGTGATGCCGAAACGAATTGACTGGAGCACCCCGGCACCGGCAAAACCGCCTGCCGCCGCCCGGCCATTAAAAGCACTGACGAATATTTCAGCCAGGGCGGCTCCAATATTCCGGTGACAAAGAAGCAGGACAACCAAAGCACCGCCAATGTACAAAAACGCCATTAGAGGAACCAGTTTTTCAGTAAATTTTCCGATGCGGCGAATCCCCCCCAGGATAACCAGAGCCGTAAGCAGCGCCAGGACAATACCGGTGTGCATGGGAGCGATCCCAAAAGCCGTCTCCAGCACACCGGCTACCGAATTTGCCTGAACCATGTTGCCGATGCCGAAAGCGGCAGCAGCCCCGAAAATGGCATAGATTAAACCAAAACCGGGACAGCCCAGGCCATGTTTCAGTGTGTACATAGGTCCCCCGGCAATAGTCCCGTCGGAAGAGCGAACCCGGTGGTGTACCGCCAGGGTAATTTCGGCAAACTTTGTGGTCATCCCGAAGAAGGCGGAGACCCACATCCAGAATATGGCGCCAGGACCGCCCAGGGTAATGGCTGTAGCTACCCCGGCAATGTTGCCCGTGCCCACTGTAGCCGCCAGGGCTGTGGTCAAAGCCTGGAAAGGCGAAATATCTCCTGATTCAGCGGATCTCCGCCTTCCTTGCCGTCGGAAAAGACTCCCCAGGGTCAGTTGAAATATAGTAAAAAAACGCCGCTGCGGCAGAAATCTGCTGCGCAGCGTGAGATAGAAGCCGGCCAGCACCAAAAGCGCGGCCGCAGGCCATCCTCCAAACCAGTAGAGGGTGGCCACAACTTTTCCACCGATCATCTTGATTATATTTGCCGAGATGCTTACCCCCCCCTGCTTATTCGACCATGTCACGGTAATATGCACAGCAGAGAAGCGATGTGCAAAGTATGGAAGGCAGCTGCGAATTGCAAAAAGCCCTTTATGATAGTATGAGACAGTAGCGAAGGTTCATGCTTTTAGAGGGGCCCGTTAACAATATTGATCAGGGCACCGCAATGGAGACAGCGATTACCATCAAGGTGGATGATGCGGGTCCGGTAACGGCGGCGGGTGATGAGAAGAGCGCCGCACCGGGGGCAAAATGTGTCGGAACCGCCGGGAAGATCGACATTACCCAGGTAAACATAACGCAGTTTTTGCCGGGCTATCTCCCTGGCTGTCTCCATTGTTTCCAGCGGGGTAGGAGGCAAATCCATCTTGTACTGGGGAAAATAACG
Organism: uncultured Syntrophomonadaceae bacterium; assembly: GCA_964464625.1. Lineage (GTDB taxonomy): Bacteria > Bacillota > Dethiobacteria > DTU022 > DTU022 > JAAZIN01. The sequence goes on along the minus strand of CAYXKD010000049.1, from coordinate 2,312 downwards.
GGAAAAATGGAGCGGCAAATCGGGATTGATCCCGGCCAGCCATTCCGTCAGCTGCTCCAACTCCCCGGGGCTGTCATTCAGGGTGGGGATGAGCAAGCAGGTAACCTCGACATGAACTGCAGCAGCAGCCAGCTCTACCGTCTCCAGAACGGGGCGGCGCATACCGCGGCAATATTTTTCATAAAAAACATCACTGAAAGCCTTGACATCAATATTTAGAGCATCGATAAAAGGCAGGAGCTCCTGCAGCGCCTTAGGGGAAATAAAGCCATTGGTAACAAGCACATTGCGATAGCCCTTTTCATGAAGCAACCGGGCGGTATCGAGAATATATTCGTACCAGACAATGGGCTCATTGTAAGTGTAAGCCGCACCAACCACCTCTGCGCAGCTTCCCTCCCGCTGCAGCATGGCCAGCACCTGCGCAGGGGTGACCTTCAGAGCATCGCTGCCAGATTTTCCCCGCGCCAGGGACCAGTTTTGGCAGAAAGTGCAGTTCAGGTTGCAGCCGTAAGTGCCCAGGGAAAGAATTTGCTGTCCGGGGTAAAAATGATAAAGCGGCTTCTTTTCAACAGGGTCCCAATTCAGCGCGGCACAAAGAGCATAATTCTCAGTGTAGAGCTCGCCATCTTTCACGAAACGCACACCGCAAAAGCCCACCTGCCCCTCTTTGAGCAGACAGCGTCGGGGACAAAGAAGACAGCTGACGGCATCTTTCTTTTTGCTGTAATGTAGGGCCTGCTTCAGGTAATTCATTTTTTCTAACATCAGCTGTAGCGCCGGACCTCGAAGCGGTAGAGTTCGACAGCTTCCTGCGGATCAATGCCGGCCTTGCGGCGGGCAATAGCAATCTGCTCGTCTACTGTATTGATTCCTTCGAGGTTGGGTAGAAGAAGTCCGCTGCGGTGTCCGCTGCGCAACAGAACCCCATATTTACGGGGATTCAGATCCGCGGGGGTTTCAATTTTTTCCGGGGGCATGAGCACATCCACCGAAAAGGTGAGCTCATCGATCTCCTCGAAGCGGACTGGTTCGAACCGGGGATCTTTCACCGCCGCGCTGACCGTATTCATAATAATCTCCTCGGCAAGATTTTTGCGGACCGGCTCCACCGTACCGATACAGCCGCGCAGCTCACCACCTTTTTTAAGGGATACAAAAGCCCCGGCCCTCGGGGCAAACTCATCTGGCAGGGGTTCGGGTATCTCCAGTGGACGGCCGTGTTCCAGATAATGGCGCAGAGCCTGCCGAGCCAACACCACGGGATTACCGGGTGCATCAGCGCTGTTCCTCCCCGCCTTTTGTTCAGCGGCAGATGAAACACCCTCAATGCCGGCAGGCGACGGACGGAGTTCCGCCACCAGGTAGCCTACTCCAAAGGGACCCTCATAGGATATGATTTCACTCTTGAAGGGCTGACCCGAGAGAGCACCCAGGGCAATCACGAAAGAGCGAAGGGCACATTCACCGGCCTCCTCGACCAATCTTTCCTCCAGAGTGAGTATTTCTTCAACCCGCCCCCCGCTGAGCAGCTCCACCAGAAGACGGTCGTACTCGGCGCCTCGCGGATTATAACCGGCCGGCGCTTCGGGAATAAGGCGGTGAGAAAGGTCTCCGCTGGCAATAATCGCCGCCGGGATACCGCGAGCATCAACAGCACGCCGCAAAGCCTGACCAAAACAGTAAAGATCGCCTCTGGATGCAAAAGTATAGGTCAGGTGAAGTCCGGGCACAGAGAGGCCCGCCTGCTGCAGGTAGTAAAGCGGCACTCCGGCACCATGGTCGATTGAGAAGCTGCGGCGAAAGCGTCGATCGTTTGCAGCCACGATTAGCGGTCGAAGAGGTTCACCTTCGGTCTCGCGCCGGAGAAGCTCCAGCAGCGCAGCATCTGTTTCCAGTGTGACCTTTGCTCCGGGGGCCCCGAAGTCGCCGAAATCACCCTCGAGCAGGGGCGCCGCAGGCACTGCAATCCCTTCACGAAGCATGGGGCCGTGCGGGGTGATCACAACCAGACAACCGGGCTCTGCATCACGGATGCGCCGGCTTAACCTCTCCATTCCCGCAATGGTCTGGCGCACTCTGGAGAGTTCGCCCCCTCCCACCCCGGGGATGATGAGCGGTGGGTGAGGCATAATCCCAACAATTTTCAACACGGCTCTCTACCCCCGTTATTTTCCATTTAGTTCAACCCTGTAGTTTAAGAAGTTACAAATAGTATACCAAATTCAGTCAGAAGAGACAAGATTGGAGGTTTAAAACACTGTGTCAATACCTAGCGGGTAAAATTCCTCATTCCAGAAAAACAATTTTAA
>CAYXKD010000048.1:0-14901 GCA_964464625.1 uncultured Syntrophomonadaceae bacterium | reverse complement strand
TGATAAATTTGTCCTGACCCTCCCTGATCCCAACAACGATACAACCAGGAGGAAGGTTTAACCTGTGAAAGGGCTTCCCGATAATATCGGCGTCAGAACCTGCAGTAAGGCTGAGCATCATCACCCGCCCCTTGCTAAAATACTCTATCTCGCTGGCCTCGGGAAAATGAAGCATGCGAGATAGTTCGTAAGCGGCGCTTCGTTCCGGGCTGATCATCAGGTCAATCCCCAGCTGTTCCCTGCCGAACACCGCTGAATCGATTGCATAATCCGCATTGCGCACACGGGCTACTGTAAGGGGAACGCCGTAGCGCTTGGACAGCATGCAGGCAATAATGTTGATTTCGTCAATCTGCGTTACCGCTATGACCACGTCTGCTGACTTGACTCCCGCTTTCTCCAGGGCCTGAACACCAGCCCCGTTCTCTTCAAAGACCATCACATCGTAGAGATCCCTCAATTTACGGGCCTGATCAGGATTTTTTTCTATGACGGCGACATCGAAATTCTTTTCGGAAAAGTTGCGGGCAAGCTCCGAGCCGATGCTACCGCCGCCTATAATGATCATGTACACACGAAAACCACCCTTCCCCCATAGCGGTTTTATTTCGATGTTATCACATATACTTAAAAAAGTGCATTAATTTTCCCAGCCTCAGCCGGGAATTATAGCCCGGTTTATATCAGGAGGAACAGCAGCTCTGTTTATTCAAGGTGCGCGGAGGAGGAAACCATGGAGATGGGCCCGGCCATAGGATCGCCGGCAAAGATCTTCTCTCCCTGCTGGGGATGGATCAGGGGCTGGTCAAGGTGTAAAGGAGGCACCACCCCCAGGCAGCGGTAAACCGCAGCGAGATGCCTGCGAAACAGAGCATCAAAGGGAGCAGCAAGATGATAAGGCATACTGTCGATCCACCAGGGAAAATCACTGCCCTGGGCAATGTAGATATATCGCCGGGCTTGTTTTAGCCTTTCGGGCTCGCAGGAACCATCCTGCCTGCAGCGCTCCACCGCCTCGCGGGCATGAAGCAGTTTTTCCCAAAGGTTATTTTTGTTTTCAGTTCCCACCCAGCGGGTCAGGTTGTGATCTACCCAGGAGCCGGTAAAAAGATCATCGATAACCCTTTGCGGTGGATTTGCCGCCAGGTATTCGCTGACAGTGCAACAGCAAAGGAGCGGCTCTTCGCTTAAACGGTCGTAGAGACTGTGCAGAAAAGGGCCCTTATCTCCTGGGTACCATTCCCAGGCATTTTCTCCATCCAGCGACAGCGTTACCAGGTGGTTCCCGGGCGCCCAGGCAACATTTTCCTGGATCTTGAGCAGACGGTGCACCAGATCGGCGGCGGCATCTTCAGGAGAAAAATGTTGGTACTCAAAGCCTATGCGATTTGAAAGATGGTGATCCCGGAAGACCATGGCGATCTCCCCACCGGTTCCGCGAACCCGGTAAGGCTGGTAGAGCAAGTCCCCATTCAGGACATGGCCGTAACTGTCGCGAAGGATCTCCGCATTCAATGATCGGGCCAGGATCTGCTCATCGCTGATGGACCAGCTAAAACCGTATGCTGTAAAAAGGGCAATCATCTCCGGACTTACCGCCATCTCCGGGGGCCAGATCCCCCTGGAGCGGCGGCCAAAAAGCCTCCGGTATTGTTTTTCGGCCATGGCCAGCTGGGCACAGGCGTCCTCTGGATAGCAGAAGCGTCGCGGCAGCGGCAGCCCCGGGCAGGCCCGCAAAGCGCTGCAGCTGTCGATGAGAAGCGGCATGATGGGATGGTAGAAAGGTGTGGTCATGATCTCCATCTGCCCACACTCCTGAAGGCGGCGGTGCAGGGGAATGATCCCGGCGAGCAGATGGAGCTGCTTCTCCGCAACGTGACGCCGCTCCGCTTCAGTGAAATTGCTTCCTTTTTCAACGAGCTCTTTCAACCTTGCATCAGAACGACGAATTTCAGGATCTATCCATACCAGGTTAAACCAGAGTTGCAGATCACGGTAATCCTGCTCATTGTAGCGGTCCAGAGCCGGCTCAACCGCCCCCGGCTCACGGGTCCGCCCCTGAAGTTCCAGCAGTTCAAGATAGCGAGGATGCTGCCCGATAACCTTTTCCCAGTGAATGTCAAAAAAATGATGCAGCAAATAGCGCTTCTCCATATCGTCAAGCTCTTTTGCCGGCTTATCCACCTTCTGATAAAAGTCTTCAGCCCCGGCAATACAGCTCTCGACCTGCTCAAGCAGCGACGGGGTCAGATTGAAGGTCTGCCGCACCTTTGGATAGCGCTCCAGAATCGCCGCCATCTGGTAATAGTCTTTACTTCCATGGAGCCGCACCCAGGGCATGATGAGATCGCCTGAATGAGAATCCCGGTAAAACGGCTGGTGTTGATTCCAGACAAAAGCAACATAGAGCGGCTTTCCACTCATAGACCCGCCTCTCCTCCCGCAAAAGCCTGCATTTTCTCTTTGACGCCTGCCCTGGATAGGTGAAGCTGTAAATTCAGTTCACAGTTCTCACCGGCAGCCAGGTGAAAATCCCAGCGGGGCAGAAGAAGCGACTGCTGGTAGGAACGCTCCAGGCCTTCCTCCGACAGGGAGACAGTCTCCACCGGCGCCCGCCAGAGCAGGGCAGGCTGCCGCCAGGAGAGAGTCAATTGCAAATCGCGCCGCCCATCAACAAGCGAGATCCCTTTAACCTCTGCGGAGGTGCCGCTGGAGCCGAGGTTTCTCTCTTCAAGGTTGCCATCGGGTATGACATAGTAGCGCTCCTCGTCCGAACCGGATAAAAAGGCAAAGTTAAACTCAACACCGAAGCAGATCGCAAGGTCCTCTTTTCCTCTGTTGGACAGTTGGTACTCTACTTGAAAACTGTCCTCCCCGGCGTAAAGCGTCACCCTTTTCGCCAAAAGCAAGGGCTTCTTTTCGCTGTAGAGCCCTTCCCGTTGAAAATAAACCTGCACTCCTTCACCTCTAGGCCCCTCTTCCGCGGGCAGCGGCTCTATTCGCACTTCTGCCGGTTGCATCAAAAAATCGCCACACTCGCGGTACTCCCCCCCGAGGAATTCTTCCAGAGTAGTATTCTCCTCAAAAAAATGCTCGATAAGGGCACCACGCGGATAAGGATCGTAGAAAAGATGATCCAGAATCCCCTCTTCCTTGACTGCCCTCAGGTGGTGAATTGAGGCGACTTGCTCTTCAGCCGGTAACGGCGCCTCCTCCTGATGGAGATATTCCTGGTGGTACGCTTCAGGGCGGCGGGTAAGGGTGTCAAGGAAATTCACCGCTGCCGGTCTCCAGGAGAGTTCCCAGAGACTGCCACCAAGTTGTGGCGCCAGCAACAGGTTCAGCCGATCAGTAAAAATATAGAGCTCTTCAGAGCCGCTGTAGCTGAAATCGCCCCGCTGCAGTTCCAGATAGGGCGCTTTTTTCATCTGATCATCGACAATTTTTTCAGCCTGCAGCAGTTTCTCCCAAATAGCCGCCCTTAAAAAATTCAGGTAGAGGCCGCCAAAAACGCCATGCCAGTAAGCACAGTTGCACTGGCCCGCCCAGAGCAGGCGCCGGGCATAATCGCGGCTCTCACCCTCCGGAAGATCGGCCCATCGCCGGCGTACCATGAGCATTTTCTTGTGCATCCTGTTGCTCTCGGGATAGCGGCTTAAAAAATTTCTCCAGAAACCGCCGGACCACTCTTTCATTTCGCGATAGGAGCCTGCCGGCAGATAAACAGGTCCCCGCGGAGGGAAGAGGCGGCGGTATTCTTTAAAGGTGACGACATTCAACCAGTCCTCTTGCTCCTGCAGCAGGGTAAAGAACTCTTCAAGCCAGCCTTCCCCATAGACCGCTTCATAAGTCCCGGGCCAGCCGCCGAATTTTTCTCCGTCATCTGCGAGCACAAAAAGACGCGATTCCCTTTCATGGCGCCGTTCATTAAAAAAAGCTATCGTATCGCCTGGTTCCCTGAAGGGGATAAGGTAGCGTAGTTCCTCGCTGATTGGAAAGAGGTCCAGGGGGCAGCCTTCTTCTTCGGTCCTGAAATAGTGTTCTATTTCCATTATGCCAGCATCCTGAAAATGAGTATCGTCTACAGCCAGATAGCCCATACCGGCTTCGTGAATGGGACGGGGCAGGTGCGGTTCCCAGACCCTCTCGGCAAGCCACATCCCCTGTGGCTTCACGCCGAAGAGCTCCTGCAGGCGTTCCGTCAGGAGGCGGATCTGGCCGGTTTTATCCTCATCGGGAATTGCCGGAAGAATAGGTTCGTAATAAGCTCCGCCCAGTATCTCCACCTGACCATCTGCGGCCAGTTTTTTCAGCCGACCGATGAATTCGGGCCTCTTTTCAACGAGCCAATCCAGGAGACTGCCGGAGTAGTGCAGCACCATCTTGATAGCGGGGAATTTTTCCAAAACATCGATAAAGGGTTCATAAGTGCGCTCAAAGTTCTGCTCGAAAACCTCGCCCAGATTGCCCAGGGGCTGGTGATTGTGCAAGGCGAGTATAAAATAGATCTTTCCGCCTTCATTCATGATCAGCTCTTCCTTTCTGTCTGAAACTTGAAGGTTAGTAGGGCTCAGCATAAGAGACAAAGGGCAATTTCAAAGGAGCCATTCCCCGATAAAGCAAGCGGTAGCGCCCTGCAGATCGCTCCCAACTGTAGTTATCAAGAACATGCCGCCGTCCATTGCTGCGCATTCTCTCAATCTTTTCCGGCTCTTTTTCCAGCATGCCCGCCATTTTTTGCATCGCTGCAGCCAGCGCCACCGGATCACGCCTGGGGATAAGCAGTCCCGTAGCCCCTTGACTGTTTTCTTCCGGATCAATGATCGTATCGCTGATCCCACCCACCCGGCTGCCCACAGGGATAGAGCCCATGCACATGGCCTCAAGGGCTACCAGGCCGAAGGGTTCGAAGTTTGAAGGAATGAGGCAAAAGTCTGCCGCACCGTAAAGCTCGCGGGTGGTTTCACGATCGAGATACCGGCGGATCACTTTCATCCGGCGGGGGTATCGGGAAACCAGGCGCTGCGCTTCTGACTCCAGAAAGGGATCCCCTGTTCCCAACAGCAGCAAGCGGATCTTTGCTGCAGCGCTGTTTTGTTCCTCCATTAGCCCTTCGATAGATTGCAGCAGGATATCAATTCCTTTCTGCGCCGCGTCAAAACGGCCCACATAGAAGAAAAAAGGCCCCTCATCAAGATCATTTTCCTCCAAAATACGTCTCCGCCTCTCTTCTCGAGGCAGGGCGGCGCCTTCAAGTTCCCCGGGATCCCAAAAATCAGCATCCACACCATTCCAGACATAGGTGACCTTACCCTGATAGGAGCTAAAAAAGGAGGCCCATTCCTCATCAAGATAGGTGTGGCTCACCGTGGTAAGGTAGTCGCACTGATGAGCCCCGAAAACCTCCACATTGAACATTTCCCCCTCCAGGTAGAGCGGCTCGATGAGCTCCCCCAGATTGACTTCAGCCAGCTCTCGCGCAGAGATGCGCTCGCGGCAAAGGCGGTGGATAGTATAGACAAAGGGAACCCTGAAATATTTTTTAACGAGAGCACCGGCAAGGGCGCAGTGCCAGTCATGAACATGAAGCACCTCCGGCTTGCGTCCTTCGCGTTTGAGCATGACATTAATCAGCCCTGGCAGAGCCTTGGTAAAGTGGATCATCTTTCGGGTAAAGGTGGATCTGGGATGGTAAACGGAGGGGATATCCAGGACTTCATTGCTCAGCATAAAGATCCGCACCCCGCGCCGGCGGGCCTGGAAGACACTGACAGGGTAAAGCCTCTCCCCAACGGTGATTCTGAAATCGGCGTATTTTTGTAAATCAAGTTCACCACTGCCGGCAGAACCTTTACCGGTGAGGCCGTGAGAGGGAATGAAAACATCAACCTCTTCTTCTTTGCTCAAGGCCTCAGCCAGGGAAGTTACTGCTTCGGCAAGCCCGCCAATCCGCACCGGCAAATATTCGAAGGCAGCCATTCCGATGAGCATAAATCCAGAGGGCTCCTTCCCACAGTGTGATCTTGCTAAAAATCAAGCTTATCTTTCCCCCGTCAGTCCTTTTTATTCCTCTGCCAGGCATGTATAGACGGATATATATCCCGAAGCATAGGGCATAATAGCAATTGAAATTGATGCTCTCTTCCCTGTTTTTCTATCCAGTTACAGGAGCATCTTTATTATTTTTCTGCAAGGAGGCGAAGGTGTGGCTTCTCCACAAACAGCCTGTTTTAACTGCAGCGCATCCCTACCGCAATTCTACGGTGAAGATCGCCTGGTAATTTTGCCCCGGGATCCCCGCAATATATTTGCCTACTGGGAGATCAGCCTTCCAACAAAAGAGGCCCTGGAAAAAACGGCGGGGGCGGATAAATGGCCTCAGGCTGTTTTTTTGCTGCGGGTTTACAAATATGCCCGGGAGGATGAAAATAATGCGAAAGATTTTTTTGACTTGAAGGTAGGCCGCGAAAACAACAGCTGGTATGTCGGAGTCACAGAAGCAGACTGTTTTTACCGCGCCGAGCTGGGCTGGAAATTACCCGGAGGATCTTTCCAATCGATCATCTGCTCAAACCTCATCCGCACGCCTCGGGACAGCCTGAGCGATGTCATCGATGAAAACTGGCAGCTTCCCGACTGGAAATCAAGAAAACTCTTCCACCGGATCTCGCTGCACCATCTCAGCTCGCCAGAATTCTTCAGAGGCCGCAAAAAATAAAGGTGAAACTGCCGCCATCAGCCGGCATGACCGTCTAAAGGAGGAGCTGCGCATATGGCTCAAGGTTATCTAGCTTTGATTTTACACGCTCACCTGCCCTATGTCCGCCATCCCGAGCATGATCACTCCCTGGAAGAGAAATGGTTTTTTGAAGCGCTTACCGAATGCTACATCCCTCTGCTTATGGTTTTTGAAGGGCTGCGCAATGAGAAAATAGATTTCCGGCTGACCTTTTCTCTTTCACCTACTTTGCTGGCAATGCTGGAGGACCCCCTGCTGCAGAAACGATACCGCCGCTATCTCCAGGGTTTGCAGGAGCTGTCCCGTCGCGAAGAAGCGCGGACCGCCGGTGACGACACTTTTGCTCCACTGGCACATCTCTACCGCTCACATTTTGATTCTGCAGCTGCCTACTTTGATAGCTACGATGGCCGTCTGAGCTCTGCCTTTCGCAAGCTCTATGAAGAAAATTACCTGGAGCTCATCACCACGGCTTCCACGCATGCCTACCTGCCGCTGCTGCAGCTTCAACCTGAGAGCATCTATGCTCAGGCAGCCAATGCTGTAAACTATTTTACCTCGTTTTTTGGGGAGCCGCCTCGCGGGTTTTGGCTACCCGAATGTGCCTTTGAACACGGCATGGAGAATATCATCAGTGAATTGGGATTGCAGTATTTCATTACAGCCACACACGGGGTGCTTTACGCCACGCCCCGTCCTAAATACGGAGTCTACAGCCCCATCCTGACCAGGGGCGGGGTCGCCGTTTTCGGGAGAGACGCCGAGACCTCAAAGCAGGTCTGGAGTGCACAGGAGGGCTATCCCGGGGATTACGACTACCGCGAATTCTACCGGGATATTGGCTATGATCTGCCGCTGGACTATATTGGGCCTCATCTTCACCCACCCGGCATGCGCAGCCACACAGGCATTAAATATTACCGCATTACCCGCGAGGGGCTGAAGTATAAGGAACCTTATGATCCTGTGCGCGCCCGGGAAAAAGCAGCCCTTCATGCCGGGAATTTCATGTTCAACCGCGAACAACAGGTGAAATATCTATCTGCAGTAATGGGCCGTCCCCCCATCATCGTCTCACCCTATGACGCCGAACTTTTTGGGCACTGGTGGTTCGAGGGGCCTCAATGGCTGGATTATCTCTGCCGCAAAATCGCTTTTGATCAGCCGCACTTTAAATTGATCACCCCCGGTGAATATCTTGATCTCCATTACCCGCTGCAACTGGCCACACCCAACCCCTCCAGCTGGGGAGACAAGGGCTATCATGAATTCTGGCTGAACGGCACCAATGACTGGCTTTACCGGCACCTGGACAGGGCGGCAGCCGATATGATCGAGCTGGCCACATCGCACCCAGAGGCAGAGGGGCTAACCGGCAGGGCCCTTTGCCAGGCAGCCCGGGAACTGATGCTGGCCCAAAGCAGCGACTGGCCCTTTATCATGACCTCGGGGACAATGGTCGATTACGCCCGTAGCAGGGCTGAAAAACACCTCATCCGTTTCAGGGAACTGCTCCGCCAGATCAACGAAGGATCCATTGATGCCAGGTGGTTAAAAACGTTGGAGGAAAAGGACAATATATTCCCTCACCTGGACTACAGCCTCTACCAGAGTTTCGAAACAACTGTCCCTCTGGCTGTCGATCCTGCGGGGGTCTTGTGAAACATGGGCCAGCTGGAATTTAACGAATGATGAGGTGAATTGATAGGGAAATCAGCAGGAAATATCATGAATAACTTCATATGCCAGGCATAAAAAAGAGACAGCTTGCGGCTGCCTCATCAGGGAGAAAAAAATATCATTCCTTACCGGCAGCCTGGCAATCCCTTTTATGGACCCACAGCTTTGCGTCACTGCTTTGCAGCAGCTTTGCCTTTTCGGTTAAATCACTTTAACGAAATTATATATTGCTTATTATATATTTGCAAGTTTTCAAGGCAAAATTTAAAAAGGCCAACAAAAAGGCTTAATAAAGGTAATTCGTTCCTCATGCTGCACGGGGCAGTCCTTAATACACCGTGACGGATTTATCTGCCCGGATCAGACTCCTCTTCACTGCCTCCGGGGTAATACTCAGCCAGTTCCGAGAGTGTGCCTGCACTCTCGTTAACATGTTTCACCAGCGGGTGCGGCGGATCCACCCCGACCCAGACCCACTGGCCAAGATCTTCCAGCTCAACAACATAGCAATTATAAGTACCCGCCGGAACAGCAACCTCTTCCTGGCGGATCACCTCAAGATTTATAATTGCAGTTTGCGCCGTTGCGGGAACAAACAGCCTGATCCTGCTTTTCCAACCCCTTTCAAGCGGTAAGGCGCGCACCAGAAGAGTGAACTGCTCGTTATCAAAAAAAGGCGGGGCAGGCAGGTCTACCGTTGTGATGTCATTACCCTGCCCTCTGTTCTTCTTTACCCTGATTCTTTTTTCCCCGTAGAGCACCTCCAGGCTGCTCTTTTTACCTGCCCCATCAGTAATAATTGTCTCATTTCGCCTGGGACAGAGCGTCTCCGGATCCATGTGAATTCGCCGTATCAACGGTGCACCGGTAAACTTGTACTCTGTGCTAAAAAGGAGGTGGTGCTCTTCTATCTCTATCCTGCTCTCATCATAAAAAAGAAGTTCCCCCTCCCTGCTCACCTCCATTAAAGTGATTTCACCATTTTGCCAGGGTATGCCAATCTCCAGCGGTTCCACGCTGTTGCTGCAACTGCAGAGCATCATTAGCAGCAGAATCGCCGTAAAGCAGCAGATTCCTTTTTTTATTTGTCCGCTTATTGCATTTCACCCTCCCTGAAAGGAGATAGATCAATGTCCCGGAAGCAAATTCTCTTCGCCCGCGAGTTACGGTATTCCACGATGTGGAATGATATCTTCCCGGTACCCCCAAATGGCTCTCCCTATTCAGGGCCTGAATTCTTCCGTCTCCCGGAGAGCGCCCAGATCAGGTGAGCCGCTTAATGTAAGCAGAGCCTGGGCACCTTCTGCATCCAGCCAGGCAATACCAGGGCGGCCGCCGGCTGCGAATTCAAGGAGGTTTCCAGGACATTCCTCAGCGGTAATCTCGTTGAATATTTCTATTTCAACCCCCAGCTGTCTACCCAGCCCGGAAATGAATTCCCCCAGATCTGTTGAAGGAGAAGGATGGCAGGCCCAGAGCAGTTTTTCATCCCCCCGGCGATAAACAGCAGCCTGGTAATGATCCTCCCCTTGGAAAAGATCCTCGATTCCTGCCACTTCCAGGGTGAAGCGGCCCTGCGGTGCAGAAGAAGACGGCAGCATTTCCTCAGCTAAAGCTATATCCGCAACATCATTATGGCCATCCCGAGCCACCAGCTGTGCTAAATTACCCTTCAACAAGCCCGGCGGCGCCAACAAACCGGAGTGGTTAAGTACCAGCCCCCCCCCGGCAAAAACGAGGATAAGCGCAGCCACAGCGGCAAAGCGGCGCCAAAAGAAATTCCGCCCGGGCGGAGAGGCATATTTTTTCCTCCCCTGCGCCAGGGCAGACTGGATCTCTTCCCAGGCCTTCTCGGAAGAAGGGGGCACGGCAATCTCCAGCTCACGCCGTAGCGCCTCCCGGATGATCTTATCATGGTCAGGCTTTTCCTTCTCCGGGTGCATCATCCTTCACCGCCTCCCTCATCTATCCGACAAGCAAGGTCCTCTTTTGGTTCCAGCACCCGGGATAACCTGCCGCGCGCCCGGAAAAGGCGCGACTTAACAGTGCCGGGGCTTATTTTTAGGAGGCTCGCAATCTCCGTGATCTTAAGATCGTAAAAGTATTGCATGATTATCACCTGATACTGCTCTGGAGAAAGGGTGCGCAGCGCTGCACGAACGCTTTCTATCTCCGCCTCGCGGATGACCATCTCTTCTGTGCTGCTCAAATTTTTTTCAGCGGCGTCGGCGGGAAATTCCAGGGGATTTCCCAAATAATAAAGTCGCTTTTCCCGTTTCAAATGAGTGCGGGCCAGGTTGGTCGCAATGGCTGCCAGCCATGCGCCAAACTTATTCTTATCCCGTAGCTGCGCCATATTCAGAAATGCTTTGATAAAAGCCTCCTGGGTGATATCTTCAGAGTTTTCCCGGTGGCGCATAATAGCGTAGACCGCGGCATAGGTGCGTCCGTAAAAGAGCTCAAAAAGTGCCCTGCGGGAGGGATCATCATTTTGTTCCACCAGCTCTGACACATTTTCCCGTTTCAAGTCGGTCCTCCCTGAATAACAGATGCTGCAGTTGCGCCTCAGCACCCTAGATATTCGCCTCAAAGCACTCTTATCCTCCCGAACCCGAACAAGCCGGTTGGTTTTTGCCTTATGGATCGGCAACATGGTATAATTCCAAAGGAATAACAACCCTTTTAACGGGAGTGAGCGGTTTTGCGCAGAATTACAGTTATCAGCATTGCCCTGCTACTCATAGCTGCACTGCTAGGAGGCATCTACGCCGGCACTTATTATATTAACAACAAAAAACAGGAGGCAAAGGCTGAGCCTTCTGACGAACAGGAAGCCCCGGAACCGCCTCCCGACATCCGGACTGCAACAATGATCTCTGTTGGCACAACCTATCCACACAAGCCACAGCTTCAACAGGCTCATCTGGGCGGGGGCAAGTACGATTTTACCCCCAGCTTTGAAATTATCGCACCCCTCATCAAAGAAGCGGATCTGGCCATAGCCACCCTGGAAGCGGCACAGGCAGGCGTTGAACGTGGCATCACCAGCTTCCCCCTCTTCAATGCGCCCATCGAGCTTTCCCAGGCCTTCAAGGAAGCCGGATTTAATATTCTTAACACTGCCAACAACCACATTATGGACCGGGGCTACAGCGGGCTCATGGACACCTTGGACAATGTCCGGGCTCTGGGCCTGGATACTTTTGGCACGGCAAAAAGCTGGGAAGAGCGGGACAAACCTTTTATCGTTGACATTAACGGAATCAAAGTAGGGTTGATCTCTTATACCTACAATACCAATGGAGTAACCGTTCCCGCAGGCCATGAGTATGCCATCAACTATATTGAAAACTTTTATACCCTTGAACCCATCAAGGCTGACATGGATAAAGCCCGTAGCGCCGGGGCAGATCTGGTAGCTTTATACCTGCACATGGGCGAAGAGTATCTCCACGAACCGACCCCCTATCAGAAAGAGATGGTCCGGGAGCTTACTGCCGCCGGGGCAGACATGATCATCGGCACACATACTCATGTACCGCAGCCGCTGGAGTGGATCAGCGTGGATATACCGGGGGGCGGCACCCGCAGGTCCCTGGTGATCTATACACTGGGCAATTTCTGCACTAATCAGCACCTGACCATCGGTGTGCCCACAGACCTGACCCGTTACGGCATTCTCTCCCGGATCAAACTGGGCAAAGATATGAACAGCGGAGAGACCTGGATTGAAGATGTCGATTACGAAGTTTACATCTGCCATATTGACTGGCGGCACCGGGTAATCCCTGTTTCCTTCATCCTGAACGCACCACCGGAAAAGTATCGCCACAGTGAGGCACGGGTGCAGACCATTCGCAACCAGTATAATGATGTCCTGGAAATACTCGAGAGATACGGTTTTAGCGACGGCAAAAGCCTCTTTCTACCATTACAAAACAGCAACTAAGTTGGGCACGCCGGGTATTTTCATTTTTCTTTCTGGAGATCGCCTATTTTTTGCACATACAGATCTGTCAACGAATCGGAAAATTCCTCGGAAAAAGCCTCGCTGTACACATGATAGGAAGGCTTCTCCGGGTCAGGCAGTACCAGGGCCCACCCTTGGGGATGGTGGATCTTCAATCCGTCAATCATCTCTGTTCTCCTGCCTGCTGATTCTTGTATGAGGCGGCGCATTACCCGCCCTTTCATCATCCAGGGACAGGGTATTTCTCGCTCCCTGACCCTGATCGCCGGGATCTCATCAAGCAGTCCCGTCAGGGTAAGATCCTGGGCGGCCAGCAGGTCGAGCAGGTAAACCAACACCGCCACACCATCGAAAGGAAGCACTGCAGAAAGTTTGACATCCGCCCCGTCAGACTCCCCCTTCTCGCCTTCATCGGGTTCCATGAGATAGCGCGGAGCTGTCCTGGTTCGCAGAACCCGCCCCTGATAACGCCTCGCCAGCTCATCCACAACCTGCGAAGCATGCACCGGTACTGTCACTGTTCCCCCCCGGCGTTCCCTGAAAATCAGGAGTGAAATCAGTGCGGTATAAAGATCACCTTTTACAGCCTTTCCCCTTTCGTCAAAAATAAGCGCCTTCTCGCCATCCGGGGCGATGACCACACCAAGGGTGGCACTATTTCTTCGTACCGCAGCTGATAGCTCGCTGCTGCGATCAAAGGTGAAACCATTGATGTCACATGGGGATTCATCTCCCGGCCCCGGCGCTGAATTTACCGTAATAACAGTGCAATATAGCTGCTGGAGCAGCGGAAGCAGAAAGCGCCTCAGGTAGGGTGTGGGGTTGCCCAGCACAACACGCAGGCCCGCCCGGGCCAGCTTTTTCCGGGAGATATCCCGCAGCAGCCAGGAGCGGTATAATTCATCCAGCTTGGAAAAACGTAGAACCTCCCCAATACCATCGCCGGGAGCACGTGAAAAGTCTTCCCGGAAATAGAGCTGTTCCACCTTGCGTTCCAGCTCCCGCTTCAGGGGCAAGCCCTCATCGTCAAAAAATATAAGGGATGCGCCCTCCGCGGAAGAATATGAAATATGGATGCCGCCGCTCGCTTTAAGATAGGTCGCCGCACGCCGCGCCATGGGGATCAGCAGTTCGCCTGCATCATATACAGGTACCCCCGCAGAGAGCACCCCGGCGATAAATGCTTTGCACAGGGTCACCGAAGGTTTACAGCCATCGTCGCAAACCAGGACCGGCCCCTGCAGTATGGAACCATATACTGCGCCGAGGCGAACGATCATTTCCGGAGTAATATCCCGGTTGATCTCGCCCTGGATGCCCTTACGCCCGAAGACTGACCGGGAGGCCTTCCCCCCCCAGATTAGACTTTCCTGTAAAACCACACCGCTTTCCACCACCTTGGCCGGCCAAACCTTTACTCCTGGTTTGACCACGGCACCCTCGTGGATGACACTGCCACTACCTACAACGGCTCCTTCATAGACAGCGGCGCGGTTACCCAAGAGGACTGTGCTGCAGAGGACTCCCCCCCGCAGGGCAGCGCCCTTGCCGATGCAGGCTCCTTCCCAGGTAAGACCCCTCTTTATCGATGCTCTCCCCTCCAGACAGCTTTTTTTCCCCAGGACAGCACCGTCACTGATTTTAGCTCCTTCACCGATGTGACAGCCGGCACCGATATAGAGTGGGCCCTGAAGCAGGGCACGGGAATGGATGGAAACATCTTCCTCCATCCAGATCCCTTTTTGAACTTCAAAACCATTTAGTTTTACCTTGACCCGCCCGGTGAGAATTTCCCGGTGCGCCCGCAAATATTCCTTCAAGTCTCCGATATCGCACCAGAATCCCTCCAGCACACAGCCAAAAAGAGGCTCCTTTTTCTCCAGCAAGCGGGGAAAAAGATCTTTGCTAAAATCGAACATCTGCCCCTTTTCAACAAGGGAGAGCACCTCTGGTTCCAGGATGTAAATCCCCGTATTTACCCTGTCGCTAAAAACTTCACCCCAACCCGGTTTCTCCAGAAAGCGGTTAATTTTTCCATCGGGATCGATCATCACCACACCGTACTCCAGGGGATTTTCCACCGATTTTAAGACAATGGTGGCGATGGCGCTCCTGGCACGGTGAAAGTGCATCGCTCCGGTAAGATCAAAATCGGTAAGTGCATCACCGCTGATAACAATAAAGGTTTCATCAAGCAGACTGGCTGCATTTTTAACGCTCCCCGCTGTTCCGAGGGGTTCCTCCTCCACGAAATAATGCAGTTTTACCCCAAAACGGCTGCCGTCCCCAAAATGGTCTTTGATTTTCTCCGGCAGATACTGTAATGTCACTGCGATTTCATGAAAACCATGCTTCTGCAGCAGCTCAACGCTGTACTCCATGAGCGGCCGGTTCATCACCGGAACCATGGGTTTCGGCCTGTCGCAGGTGAGCGGGCGCAGACGGGATCCCTCTCCACCCGCCATGATTACCGCTTTCAAGAACATTCACCCCCATGGTAATAGATAAAGTG
>CAYXKD010000047.1:0-15363 GCA_964464625.1 uncultured Syntrophomonadaceae bacterium | reverse complement strand
ATTACCGACAAAAAGCTGATTGCGGATCGCTACCGAAGCCTGCTTGGCACTGCCATGCACCAGGTGTTAGCTGATTTTAGGGCTAGGGCCGAAAGGGTGCCCTCGGTTCTGCGAAGGGTGTACAGGGTGGCAATAGTAATATAGGTGCTCTAATTATGAAAATTAACATGATGGAATAGATGCTTAATATGACGGACTACTCGGAAAGATAGATTAAGGTTGTTGTTGAATAGGTGAGAGATATGAAAGAAATAGGCGGTTATTTTGGTTTGGAACAACTAGTAAGTAATGAATATTATAATGATCTCGTAGCTCTCAATAGTGGGCGGAATGCGCTTTTATATGTCCTAAAGTCAAAAAATATAAAGAAATTATATATACCTTATTATCTATGTAAATCAGTAAGCGATATGTGTGAAAAAAACGGTTATCCTTTAGAGTTTTACAATATTGATGAATATTTTTCGCCCGTATTCAATAGAGCACTTGGTGAAAATGACTATATCTATGTAGTCAACTATTATGGACAATTGAGTCAGGATAGAATCCTAAATATAAAAGATAAATATAAACGTATCATTATAGACAATTCGCAGGCTTTTTTTCAGAAGCCAATGACAGGCATTGATACAATATATTCTTGCAGAAAATATTTTGGAGTTGCAGATGGGGCTTATCTTTTTACGGATATATTATTGGATGAAAGACTAGAAGTTGATATTTCCAAAGAACGTATGTTACATGTTTTGGGTCGTTTTGAGGGAAAGGCATCAGATTACTACAAAAAGTTTAAAGAATGTGACGCATCACTTAAATTCGAACCATTAAAGCAAATGTCGAAACTTACTAGTAATATTCTGGGAGCGATTGATTATGGAAGGGTAAAAAGCATTAGGGATGTAAACTATGCTTACCTGGAAAGTAAGCTTAAACAAATTAATAAACTCGAACTAACAACCCCTGAGGGGCCTTTTGCTTACCCTTTATATTTTAAAAATGGTATGAAGAATAAAAAGATATTGGCAAGTAAAGGAATTTACATACCTACGCTATGGCCCAATGTATTGGAGGGTTACAGTGAAAAAAGTATTGAGTATGACTATGCAGCAAATATATTACCTTTACCCTGCGATCAGAGGTTTTCGGAAAAGGAAATGGAATATATGATCAATGAAATTTTAAAAACCATGGAGGTTATTTTATGAATATCAAAGGGAAAATTGTTACTTTAAGAGCAATTGAACAGGAAGATCTTGAACTTATGAGAGAAATGCTAAACGATCCTGAGATGGAGAATTTAGTCATTGGATGGTCGTTTCCAATAGCAGAATATCAGCAAAATCTTTGGTATGAAAGGAATATTGATAATGAGAAAAATATAAGGTTAATTATTGACACATCTAACTATGGTACCGTCGGAATGGCTACCTTGACTGATATAGACTGGAAAAATCGCAAGGCAACACATGGAATAAAAATTGCGAAAACAAACATTAGGGCAAAAGGAATAGGTACAGATACCGTAATGGCTATTATGAAATACGCTTTTGATGAATTGCAATTAAACCGGCTTGACTGTAGTTGGTTTGAATTGAATAAGGGTTCCCAAAAATTGTATGCTAAATGTGGATGGAAAATAGAAGGTGTAAGGAGACAATATATATATAAAAGAGGGTCTCATCGTAATTTGGTTATTGCTGGTATTTTAAGAGAAGATTATTATAGATTGATTAAGGAAAACAACTACTGGAACGTATAAAAGTAGTCATGAAAAACGAGAAAAATGTAATACAGGTTGCATGCCCATCAATGCCTGGTTTTGTGGAATATACAAAAGAAATCAAAGTATTGTGGGACAGATGCTAATTTTGGCACAAAACATCAACAGTTAGAATCTGAGTTGTTGCAATATCTAGATATACCCAGTATCATTATTTTTACAAACGACCTTTCAAAGATTCTAGATAGCGTGAATAATTTCGGCATTACCAGCCCTGAGTCGGTAGAGTATGTGGATGGCAATGAAAAATGAATGAGTTCCAGGTGGCTATGGGCATATGCAATCTGTGGTATGTTGATGACGAGATTACAACGAGATTGCAAAGCGAAAACTGATAGTAGAAAGATATAGCGAGAGGTTGGGTGGGATAATGCGATCTACATAACAGGTGATTTCAGGAGAGAAAAGAACAAAGGCTGTATCCGCAAGATCTGAAAAAAACACCAGGCAGTGCAAACCAACATTTCGAAGGTGAAAATAGGATACAATGACGATTGATTCACCGCATAGAGACAAGCTTAACATAGTCACTGGCGTTGCAGGTTTTATCGGATGCTTCATATCCAGGAGGCTGCTGGAACGGGGCTACCGGGTGATGGGCATTGACAACCTGAACGATTACTATGATGTCGGCCTTAAGCAGTCACGTCTTAAGCTGCTGAAACCACTTGAGTGCTTCACCTTTATCAAAGGCGATATCTCTGAGTAAGGGATGGTTGACCAGATCTTTAGTGAGCACCGGCCTGCTATTGTATTAAACCTGCGGGGGCGGTGCCCCATAAACTGTACAATATCGGGAACAACAGACCGGAGAAATTGATGCGATTTATCGAAACGCTGGAAAGGTGTCTGGGCAGGGCAACAGGAGAAAAGGTGGTCTTAAAAAAGATCTTTGAGCCCATGAAGCCAGGCGATGTTCCGGTAACTTATGCGTCAACGGATCGGCTAGTTAAGGCTATTAGGTTCAGGCCTGAAACACCCATTGAAGAAGGATTGCAAAGCTTTGCCAACTGGTTTGTGGACTATTACAATATAAAAGAAAGAACGGAGGATCCTGAGGCAGCTGAAGAAAAGGGATAACTTTTGAAAAATGTTAGGCACCGGTTGAAGTAAAGTAATTAGTAAGCCGGAAGGAAAAGGGGACAAGTCCTTGAATTTCAACAACCTTTATAACGATATTTTTAACAGAAAAGCGAAAGTCAGTCTAATTGGCCTAGGCTATGTGGGGATGCCCATTGCCGTATCCTTTTCAAGGAAAGCCAATGTCATCGGTTTCGATGTTAATCAAGAAAAGGTTGATTTATATAAAGGTGGCATCGATCCCACCAATGAGGTTGGGGATGAGGCCATCGCCAACTGCACAGTTGACTTTACTGCCGATGAAGCGCGATTAAAAGAAGCC
The DNA here is from genome assembly GCA_964464625.1 of uncultured Syntrophomonadaceae bacterium. Taxonomy (GTDB): domain Bacteria; phylum Bacillota; class Dethiobacteria; order DTU022; family DTU022; genus JAAZIN01. The sequence goes on along the minus strand of CAYXKD010000047.1, from coordinate 12,181 downwards.
AGGTTTCATATTGTGGCTGTTCCCACACCTGTAACTGCAGACTATACCCCTGATCTGTCAGCAGTGATGAAAGCCAGCACGATCCTGGGGCGAAACCTTACCAGGGGCTCCATTGTGGTCTACGAATCTACGGTATATCCGGGTGTGACTGAGGAAATCTGTATACCCCTGTTGGAGCAGGCATCGGGATTGAAATGCGGGAGGGATTTTAAAGTCGGTTACTCTCCCGAGAGGATCAATCCCGGGGACAGGGTGCACAAGCTCGAAACAATCGTTAAAGTGGTATCCGCTATGGATGAGGAATCTCTGGATATCATTGCCGGGGTTTACGAACTGGTTGTTAAGGCTGGTGTCTACAGGGCGGAATCCATCAAGGTGGCAGAGGCGGCCAAGGTAATTGAGAATTCCCAGAGGGACATCAATATTGCTTTCATGAATGAGCTTTCCATAATCTTCAACAAGATGGACATTGACACCCGGGCGGTGCTGAAAGCGGCGGGAACCAAGTGGAACTTTTTAAATTTCACTCCGGGGCTGGTGGGAGGACATTGTATCGGCGTTGATCCCTATTATCTTACGTACAGGGCGGAGCAGATGGGCTACCATTCCCAGATCATCCTTTCGGGCCGGCGGATCAATGACAATATGGGCAAATTTGTGGCGGAAAACACCGTTAAAAAGATGATTGAAGCCAACAAACCGGTTAAAGGCGCAGTGGTGGCCATACTGGGGATCACCTTTAAAGAGGATTGTCCTGACAGCAGGAACAGCAGGGTGATCGATATTATCAAAGAGCTAAAAGAGTACGGTGTTACTGTGGTGGTTGTAGATCCTGTTGCAAATGCCAGCGAGGTTGAGCGTGAATACGGGATTCATTTACAGAGCCTGGAGGATATCAGCGGGGTGGACGCAGTAATTTTTACCGTTGCCCATAAGGAATTTGCCAATTTGAGTCTGGAGGAAATCAAGGACTGGTACAGGGTATACCCTGATCATTTTTATAGCTCAGCAAGTTTGCAGGTAGCTGCTTGCAGTGAAGAAGGTGGTGAGAGCATGAAAAATGTTCTCATCGATGTGAAGGGCATTTTTGAGCGAAAAGAAGCAGAGGAAACAGGCTTTTTGTACTGGAGGCTTTAGAGTGGGCTACAAAGACTTAATATTTGAACGGGATAGCGTCTTTCTGGTAACAGGGGGTGCAGGTTTTATCGGCTCCAACCTCTGTGAAGCGATTCTGGATCTGGGTTTTAGTGTAATGTGTATGGATAACTTCTCAACGGGTCATAGGAAATATGTTACGGAATTTTTGGGTGATGCAAATTTTAGCTTTATGGAAGGCGATATCCGCGACTATGAAGCATGCCTGGCTGCATGTGAAGGGGTTGATTATATACTGCACCAGGCAGCATGGGGCTCGGTGCCCCGCAGCATCGAAATGCCTCTATTATATGAGGAGATAAATATTAGGGGCACCCTGAATATGATGGAGGCAGCGAGGAAGCAGGGAGTAAGGAAATTTGTTTATGCCTCCAGCTCATCTGTTTATGGGGATCATCCTGCACTTCCAAAGAAGGAGGGGCAGGAAGGGGAGTTGCTTTCTCCCTATGCTTTTACAAAACGGGCTAATGAAGAGTACGGCAGACTATATAAGCAACTGTATGGATTGGATACATACGGATTAAGGTATTTCAATGTGTTTGGGCGGAGGCAGGACCCCCATGGCGCCTATGCAGCGGTGATCCCTAAATTTATCAAGCAGCTTTTAGATGATGAACAGCCTACTATTTATGGCGATGGAAAACAGAGCCGCGATTTTACCTATATTGAAAACGCCATTGAAGCCAATTTAAAAGCCTGCCTGGCACCTTCTGAAGCAGCGGGAGAAGTATTTAACATTGCTTATGGGGGCAGGGCTTATTTAATCGAGATCTACGATGAGTTGTGTATCTTATTGGGCAAAGATATGGAACCCATATTTGGCCCGGAACGCCCCGGCGATATTAGGCATAGCAATGCCGATATCAGTAAAGCCAGGGATATGCTGGGCTATGATCCGGAATGGAGCTTTGAACGGGGGTTTAAGGCGGCCATTGAGTGGTACCGGGATAATTTGTAGCAGGCTAGAGGCTGGAAGTACATGAAGAAATCAAAAGCACCGATCATTATTCTGGTGGTCATACTTGTTGTTTTACTTCTAGGTAGATTATCCCTACCCGCTCTAGGCAGTTTTCTTGTATCAGAAGATAAACCTCAAAATAGCGATCTCATTGTTGTCCTGATGGGCAGCGGACCGGATCGGATGCTGGGGGCGGTGGATCTATACCGGCAGGGTTATGCGGAGGAAATTGTAATGGTCCGAAACCTGGTCAGGGGCTATGATCTGGCGCTGGAGCGGGGAATAGAGATCCCCCATGACACCGATATTGCCCGGGAAGTGGCGCTTCAGCTGGGGGTGCCTGCTGAAAAGGTAACTGTTTTGCCAGGTGATGCCCGGAGCAACCGCGACGAAGCAGATTGGGTGCGGGAGTACCTAAAGGACCGGGTTGAAATAGACACCATTATCATTGTCACCTCCAGATCGCATTCTGCGCGGGCGAAGAAGATCTTTTTAAGGGCAATGCGCTCTTTGGAGCGGGAAGTAAGGGTGATATCCTCTCCCACTCCCTATGATGATTGTAATGCGGGGCGCTGGTGGACGAACCGGGAGGATCTGAAGCGCGGGCTTCTGGAATATTTGAAGCTTTCTTATTTTTACCTGAAGGAGCAGTTTGAACTCTGAAACTGCGTTGCAGATTGCTGCGGTGGCTCTTTTACAGAGCGGCCGGTGAAGGGTTATGGCTGTCTGCGTGGAATAGTAGAGGAAATAACTTTAATACTGGGAGGGCTATAATGAACATCCTGGTCGCCGGCGGCGCCGGCTTTATCGGCTCGCATACCTGTGTGGCTTTGCTTGAGGCGGGGCATGAGGTGATTGTAATGGACAACCTGAGTAACAGCAGCGCAGAGACCATGGAGAAGATAAAAGAGATTACCGGCAAGGTGCCCATCTTCTACCGGATCGATGTAACCAAGCAAGATATTGTCGATTCCATTTTTACCACTCACTACATTGAAGGGGTGATCCACTTTGCCGGGCTGAAATCGGTGCGCGATTCAATGATCGACCCCCTGCAGTACTATTACAACAATCTAGTGACCACCATGGTCCTTACCTCCGCCTGCAGGCGGAACGGGGTGACGCGCTTTGTCTTCAGCTCCTCGGCAACGGTTTACGGGGATCGGGAGGTTCCCTTTGTGGAGACGATGGAGATAGGGGAGATGGCGAACTCCTACGGGCGCACTAAAGCGATGAGCGAAACGATCCTGGCAGACATGGCCCGGGCGGAGCCGGCCTTTTCAGTGGCGCTGCTGCGCTACTTTAACCCTGTGGGGGCCCATGTGAGCGGCCTGATCGGCGATGCGCCGCTGGGAACCCCCAACAACCTGATGCCCTATATGACCAGGGTGGCCCGGGGTAAGCTGGAGAAACTCTTCATATATGGGGACGATTACCCCACTGTTGACGGCACCGGTGTGCGCGATTATATTCATGTCAGCGATCTGGCCGAGGGGCACCTGCGAGCCCTGGATCGACTGGATGTGGGGGTACATATCTACAATCTGGGGACGGGAAAAGGGACAAGCGTGCTGGAGATGATCAGAGCCTTTGAAGAGGCGAACAGGATCAGGCTGCCCTATGTGATAGCCCCCCGGAGGTCCGGCGATATTGCCGAGAGCTACGCTGATGTGAGCAAGGCCAAGAGGGAACTGGACTGGGTGGCCCAGCGCGATATCATCGATATGTGCCGCGATGCCTGGCGCTTTGAGAAAAGATCGGGATGATGGGGGGATCCAGACTGTTTAGCTGAAGGAGTGGTGGGTAATAAAAAAAGTACTCTTTGTGGCCACTGTAGTCAAAACGCACATCATGGCATTTCACCTGCCCTATCTGGAATGGTTTAAACAAAAGGGATATGAAACACATGTTTGTGCCAGAAATGATTATGAGAAGAAGGAAGATTGCCGTATCCCTTTTTGCGATAGATACTATGATCTCCCCTTTAAGCGTTCGCCGGTTAATGTTAAAAACATAGGGGTCTCTAGAGAGTTAAAGAGAATAATTAACGCCAATGGCTATGACATAATCCACTGCCATACGCCCATGGGCGGCGTTTTAACAAGACTGGCAGCCGGAGAGGCGCGGGCCAGCGGGACAAAGCTTATCTATACAGCCCATGGGTTTCATTTTTACAGGGGGGCTCCCCTTAAGAACTGGCTTTTCTATTACCCTGCGGAAAAGTTTTTAGCGCGCTACACCGATGTGCTTATCACCATCAACAAGGAAGATTACCATGCTGCGCAGAAGTTCAAGGCCAAAAGTGTTCTTTATGTGCCCGGTGTGGGCGTTGATGTGCAGAGATTTAGCAATGTGGTGATCGACAAAGGAGCGAAAAGAGAGGAGCTGGGCATTCCCGGCGGCGCCTTTGCCGTGCTCTCTGTGGGGGAACTGATCAAGAGAAAGAATCATGAGGCTGTTTTAAAGGCCCTGGCGAGGCTTAACAGAAAAGAGATCATCTATGTTCTCTGCGGCGATGGCGAGCTTGGGGAAAGTTTAAGGAGCAAAGCTGCAGAGCTGAACGTTGAAACCCGCTTCCTGGGCTTTAGAAAAGATATCCCGGAAATCTGTGCCGCCATGGATCTGTTTGTGTTCCCTTCGTACCAGGAGGGGCTGCCTGTTGCACTCATGGAGGCCATGGCCTCGGGACTGCCTGTGGTCTGCTCAGACATCAGGGGGAACAGGGAGCTCATTGAGAAGGGAAGGGGCGGTTACCTGGTACAGCCGGAGGATACAGAGGGACTTGCGGAAGGTATCGCCAAATTGATGGCCCATCCGGCTTTGAGAGTATCCATGGGCGAAATAAATCAGGAAGAAGCCCGGAAGTATGATCGGGACATAGTTCAGGAAGTAATGGAAGAGATCTACTCAGGCGTTCATCAGGAAAGGGGGGATGATTGAGATGGCAATCCGCAAGGCGATCATCCCGGCGGCGGGGCTGGGCACCAGGTTTTTGCCGGCTACAAAGGCACAGCCCAAAGAGATGCTGCCGGTGGTGGATAAGCCCACGCTGCAATATATCATTGAAGAGGCGGTCCAGTCGGGCATCGAGGAGATCCTCATCATCACAGGCCGGAACAAGAGCTCCATTGAGAACCATTTTGACAAGTCCGTGGAGCTGGAGCTGGAGCTGGAGCGAAAAGGCAAAGCTGAGCTCCTCGCTGAAGTTAGGGCCATTACCGAGATGGCGAATATCCACTACATCAGGCAGAAAGAGCCCAAAGGGCTGGGCCATGCCATCTACTGCGCCAGGAGCTTCATCGGGGAGGAACCCTTTGCCGTGCTCCTGGGCGATGATGTGGTCCATACGGAGGGAAAACCCTGTATAAAGCAGATGATCGATATTTACAGCAGGTATGAGGCTTCCATACTGGGCGTTCAGGAAGTGGCTAAAGAGGAGGTTTCCAAGTACGGCATTGTTGACGGTGAGCAGCTGGAAGAGAGGGTTTACCGCGTCAGGGGGCTTGTGGAGAAACCTGATCTGAAAACGGCCCCTTCCCGCATTGCCATTTTAGGGCGCTACATTATCAGCCCGGCCATATTTGAGATCCTGGCCCGGACAGAGCCGGGCAAAGGGGGCGAGATTCAGCTCACCGATGCCCTGCAGGAGCTGGCCCAGAGGGAAACCATATATGCCTATATCTTTGAAGGCAGGAGATATGATGTTGGCGACAGGCAGGGCTTTCTCGAGGCCACGGTAGAGTACGCTTTGAGAAGGGAAGAGCTGAGGGAAGAGTTTCTAAACTACCTGGTGAAGGTCACGAAAAAAGAGTGCAACGGCCTTTGAAGCGGGCTGCAACAGAAGAAAAATTGAAAGCACCTGGCGATTAAATCTTACTTATCATTTATAGAAAACTGTCTGCACTTTAAGGAGTGTTAACATGGGAGGTTGAGATTTAATTAGTATAAATGTGTCGGAGAGATGCATATATCGGGAAAATATAAAAAGGCCAATGGATTTTATATTTTCAACATTGGCGACTTTAATATTGAGTCCTGCTCTTCTATTTATCGCAATATTGGTTAAAATCAAGTTGGGGAGTCCAGTATTGTTTAAGCAGAAAAGGCCGGGACTAAATGAAAGGTTATTTTACATCTACAAATTTAGAACGATGACCGATGAGCGGGATGACCTGGGGGAGCTCCTTCCGGACAGTGTTCGGCTGACGCGATTTGGCAAAATGCTCAGGGCTACCAGCCTGGATGAACTACCTGAACTATTTAATATATTAAAGGGTGATATGAGTGTGGTGGGACCGCGGCCGTTACTTGTGGAATACCTGCCTCTATATAATAGTTTCCAGAAAAGGCGGCATGAAGTAAGACCGGGATTAACAGGTTTGGCTCAGGTCAGTGGCCGGAATGCAATCACCTGGGAACAAAAATTTAAATATGACGTGGAATATGTAGATAATATTACTTTTGCAGGCGATGTAAAAATTATCCTGTTAACTCTGGCCAAAGTTTTCACAAGGGAAGGTATCAATTCTGACGCTTCGGCGACAATGGAAGCTTTTAAAGGAAACCAATAAAGCGTCAATTATACAATGACCCCGTGAAGATAATTAGCGGCACATCTTTCCTGAACCCTCAGGTCAAGGTTCCCCACTGTTCTATATGCAACTGCCGCAGGTGAAAAAGGCTTATAATACACGGATTTACCGCTGATTGAGAAGGAGCTCATAAGTGGCATTACCAGCTCTCTGATGTGAAGAGGGAGGGATATAGATTAAGGATTTGATTATTATTGGCGCCGGCGGGTTTGCCCGTGAAGTGGCCTGGCTGGTTGAAGATATAAACCGGGAGAAAGCATGCTGGAATCTCGTCGGGTTTATCGATGAAGATCCCGATAAACATGGCCTAATCCTGAATGAGTTGCCCGTTTTGGGGTCATTTAACGAACTTAAGGGATCCGCCAGGAAAGCAGCGGCAATATGTGCAGTGGCAAATCCGCTTTCAAAGTATAAGCTGGTTTCATTGGGGAAGGAAGCCGGCTTAGAGTATGTTAATTTGATTCACCCAGATGTACGGATTTCACAATATATAAAAATGGGGCGGGGCAATATTATCTGTGCCGGTAGTATACTCACAGTGAATATTTGTTTAGGGGATCATATAATTTTAAACCTGGATTGCACTGTCGGTCACGACACTGTTATCGGTAGTTACTGCACCATTTTACCCTCGGTTAATTTATCAGGAGGTTTAGCCCTAGGAGAAGGATGCCTGATTGGTACAAATTCTGCTATTATTGAAGGGGTTAGCGTCGGTGAGTGGAGCATCATCGGTGCAGGAGCTGTGCTTACCAAAGATATCCCTGCGCATTGTACCGCAGTGGGAGCGCCGGCAAAACCAATTAAATTTCACCAAAACAATATTGATATTTAAGCCTTTATTCTATTTGGGCCTAATGAATGAAGGTTAAAAACTTCATAGTGCCGAATTAACGTCATTAAGGCAAATGGAAATTTAAAATCCCATAACACAGGTGCTACAATGAACATACTGTTTTTATCACTGGGGGGATTGTCCAGTTTAGGAGAGAAGGGTATATATGCCGATCTGTTAAGACAATTCAAAGATAATGGCCACAATATATATGTAGTTTCACCAAGAGAAAGAAGAGTTGGCTTGCCAACGGCATATGTTCACAATGGAGGCATTGGATTTTTATGGGTCAAAACCGGGAACATAACAAAGACCAGTGTGGTTGAAAAAGGCATTTCCACAATAATGATCGAAAGATTGTTTCTAAGAATGATCAAAAAACACTTAAATAACGTTAAATTTGATCTGGTCTTGTATTCTACACCACCGATTACTTTTGAAAAGATAATTCGTTTTATCAAAAATAGAGATGGTGCAAAAACCTACTTATTGCTTAAAGATATTTTTCCTCAAAATGCAGTTGATCTGGAGATGATCGGCAGAGGAAGCCCACTTTACTGGTATTTTCGGAACAAGGAGAAAAGACTATACCAGATTTCAGATTATATAGGTTGTATGTCGCCGGCCAATGTTGAATATCTTTTAAAAAATAATCCTGAATTATCTCCTAATGGCATTGAGGTATGCCCAAACAGCCTGGAGCCGATAACCATCGATCTCGGTCAAAAAGAGATTGACATAATTAGATCAAAGTATAAGATTCCCGTTGACAGTACTGTGTTTATCTATGGAGGCAATCTTGGAAAACCGCAGGGCGTTAGTTTCATTGTTGACTGTTTAAAATCGAACAGAAATAATGAAAAAATATTTTTTGTTATCGTCGGTTCGGGTACTGAATTCAGGAAAATAGAAATCTATTTTGAGAACTGTAAGCCTGCTAATGCCGCGTTAATCAGGCAGCTGCCCGGGCATGATTACGAGCTGCTGGTAAATGCCTGTGATGTTGGCCTTATCTTCCTTGATCGAAGGTTTACCATACCGAATTTTCCTTCAAGGCTACTTTCTTATATGCAAGGATCATTACCTGTGCTGGCGGCTACTGATGTCAGTACAGATTTAAAAGATACCATTGAAAAAGGCAAATTTGGTTTTTGGTGCGAAAGCGGCAATATCGATGACTTTCAAAAAAAGGTTCAGAAACTCTGTGATCCCCAAGTGCGAAGGAAGATGGGTGGCAATGCCAGGATCTACCTGGAAAAGAACTTTACTGCAAAACATTCTTATGAAATAATTATGCGCCATTTCAGATAAAGGATGATGAGGCTTTGATGTTTAGAGATAAAACCCTGTTGATTACAGGAGGGACAGGTTCTTTTGGAAATGCAGTGGCCAGGCGCTTTCTAGGCACTGAGATAAAAGAGATCCGCATCTTCTCACGAGATGAAAAAAAACAAGAGGATATGAGAAAAAGGTACAGAAGCGACAAACTCAAATTTTATCTAGGCGATGTGAGAGACCTGGCCAGTTTGAAAAACGCCATGCATTCTGTTGATTATATCTTTCATGCCGCCGCGCTCAAGCAGGTGCCTTCTTGCGAATTCTTTCCCCTTGAAGCGGTTAAGACGAACATAATAGGTGCCGACAATGTGCTTACCGGGGCTATTGAAAAGGGTGTTAAGAAGGTTATCTGTCTTTCCACAGATAAGGCTGCTTATCCCATCAATGCCATGGGGATCTCTAAGGCGATGATGGAAAAAGTCTTTATTGCCAGGTCTAAAACCGTTGATCCTTTGAAAACTCTTATTTGCGGCACCAGGTATGGAAATGTAATGGCCTCCAGGGGATCTGTCATACCCCTGTTTGTTGAACAGATAAAGCAGGGACGTCCGCTGACAGTTACAGATCCCGGCATGACCAGGTTTTTAATGAGTCTTGAAGAAGCTGTTGAGCTTGTTGTATTCGCATTTTCGAATGCACAGTCCGGGGATATCATGGTCCAGAAGTCGCCAGCCTCAACAATCGGTGATCTGGCACAGGCGGTAAAAGAGCTTTTTAAGGCAGAAAATGAAGTGCGGATCATCGGTACCAGGCACGGCGAAAAATTGTTTGAGACGCTTCTGACCAGAGAGGAATATGTTGTAGCTCAGGATATGGGCAGCTTCTACAGGGTGCCCGCTGACACCAGGGATCTGTACTATGACAAGTATTTTTACAATGGAGATCCAAAGCTTTCTCTGGTGGGTGAGTATAATTCCCACAATACAGAGCGGCTCAATATTGATCAGATCAAAGAAAAGCTGTTAAAGGTGCCCTATATCCGGAAGGAGCTGGAGAGGTGGCAGGACTCGTGAATATTCTGGTCACCGGTGCTCATGGCTTTATTGGAAAGAATCTGGTGGCAGAACTGAAAAATAGAAAAAGCGGTAAGATCTTGGCCTATGATCAGGAAACCGGGCCGGAGCTGCTAGAGCGTTACTGCCGCGAAGCAGATTTTGTTTTCCATCTGGCCGGGGTCAACAGGCCTGAACATGAGTCTGAATTTATGGAAGGCAACTGGGGCTTCACTTCGATCCTGCTGGATACATTAAAAAAATACCATAATAGCTGTCCAGTAATGCTCTCCTCTTCCATTCAGGCTGAACTGGATAATCCATATGGCCGGAGCAAAAAAGCAGGGGAAGATTTGCTGTTTAGATACAGCAGGGAAACGGGCGCTAAAACCCTGATTTATCGCTTTCCCAATGTCTTTGGGAAATGGTGCCGGCCCAATTACAACAGCGCAGTAGCGACATTTTGCCATAATATTGCCCGGGACCTGCCTGTAACCGTGCACGACCACGGGGTTATGATGAACCTTGTTTATATAGATGATGTGCTTGCAGAGTTGATTAATGCACTGGATGATAGAGAAAACAGAGTAGGGGAATATTGTGAGGTGCCGGTGGCGCACACTGTTGCTCTCGGCAAAATAGTTGAGCTGATTTATAGTTTTAAGGGAAGCCGTGAGGAGATTTCCATCCCGGATATGTCAGATGCATTTACCAGGAAGCTGTACAGCACCTATCTGAGTTATCTGCCGGAAAATAAATTCAGCTATGAGCTTAAAATGAATGTAGATAAAAGGGGATCCTTTACTGAGTTTGTGAAGACGCCCGACAGGGGGCAGGTATCTGTAAATATATCAAAACCTGGTATAACAAAGGGCAATCACTGGCACCACAGCAAAAATGAAAAATTCCTGGTGGTCAGCGGTAAGGGAGTTATCCGGTTCAGGAAGGTAGATTCAGATAAGATCATCGAGTACCCGGTAAGCGGGGAAAAAATGGAGGTTGTAGATATCCCACCGGGTTATACGCATAACATTGAGAATACCGGTGATAGGGATCTCGTGACCATCATGTGGGCCAATGAGCCCTTTGATCCGGAAAATCCTGATACCTGTTACCTGGAGGTTTAGCCCTGTGAAAAAATTAAAGGTGATGACGGTAGTAGGCACAAGGCCCGAGATCATAAGGTTATCGGCTGTGATCAACAAATTGGAAGAATCAACTGTCATAGAACATACCCTTGTCCATACCGGTCAGAATTACGATTATGAATTAAATGAGGTTTTCTTTAAAGATCTGGAACTACGGAAGCCAGATTACTTTCTTAATGCCGCAATGGGAACAGCCGTTGAAACCATTGGCCAGATTTTGATAAAAATAGATCCCATTATGGAAGAGGTCAGGCCGGAGGCTTTTCTGGTACTGGGGGACACCAACAGCTGTCTTTGTGCCATTGCTGCTAAAAGGAGACATATTCCCATCTTTCATATGGAAGCGGGCAACAGGTGTTTTGACCAGAGAGTACCGGAAGAGACCAACAGAAAAATTGTGGACCATATTGCCGATATCAACCTGACCTACAGCGATATCTCCAGGGAGTATCTGATCAGCGAAGGGCTGCCTGCAGAGAGGATCATCAAGACGGGAAGCCCCATGTTCGAGGTTTTGAACTCCAGAAAAAAGGCCATTGAGAAGTCGGATATTCTGGAGCGGTTGGGCCTTAAAGAGGGGGGATACTTTGTGCTATCCGCCCACAGGGAGGAGAACATTGATTCTGAAGTGAACTTCTCTGACCTGGTTGCCAGTCTGAATGCCGTTGCTGAAAAATATCGGCAGCCGCTTATTGTTTCCACCCATCCCAGAACCAGGAAGATGATCGAATCCAAAGGGATAGCTTTTCACCCTCTGGTTAAAATGATGAAGCCGTTAGGATTTATCGATTATGTAAAACTGCAGATGAATGCCAGGGCAGTTTTAAGTGACAGCGGAACGATTAGCGAGGAGGCATCAATTCTAGGGTTTAACGCCTTGAATATCAGGCAGGCGCACGAAAGGCCTGAAGCGATGGAAGAAGCTGCGGTGATGATGGTGGGACTTAAAAAGGAAAGAATACTGCAAGGGCTTGAGGTGCTGGGAACACAGAATAAGGATACCCTCAGGCTTGTTGGAGATTACAGTATGCCCAATGTATCCGACAAGGTATTGAGGATAATACTGTCGTATACGGATTATGTTAACAGGGTGGTTTGGGGGAAGTAGATGAAAGTAGCATTAATATGTCCGTCAAATATGTTATTTATGCCATATGTAAAAA
>CAYXKD010000046.1:0-16453 GCA_964464625.1 uncultured Syntrophomonadaceae bacterium | reverse complement strand
TTAAAATTGTTTTTCTGGAATGAGGAATTTTACCCGCTAGGTATTGACACAGTGCTGTATGATTCAGGGTTTGCATTCAAATTTTACCTGTGTTATAGTCTTATAAAATTAACGTTATAGCTTATATGTTACCATGAAATAGGCCCAGTCGGTAAGCTAGCCTGTGAGTGCAGATATGCATGGCATATACTACAACAAATGTAGATTTGTATAAGCGGGCTGTGTTTAGAGCTGAAATCTAGGCTGAAAAATGGGAAACAGCTAAGGCTGGGACTCCCCTTGGTTCAATGGGGTCAATGGTAGACTATCTTCGGGTGGTTTAAGGCGAGTCGAAAGGCGAAACCTGAGTACCCTAACCTTTTCTAGCGTATCCATCGTAGAAAGGTTCAGGGGGCCCGGGTTTTTTTTGGCCAAAATGCACTGGTAAAGGAAAGCTGTACTGGGGGAATAGCCAAGGTGATAGAATTCAGAAACGTAACAAAAAAGTATGACAATGAGTTTCTTGCGCTGCGGGGTATTGATTTGAGGATGAAAAAGGGGGAGCTCTTTTCCCTGATCGGCCCTTCCGGTTGCGGTAAAACAACCTCTCTCAAGATGATAAACCGCCTGATAGAACCCAGCAGCGGCCAAATACTGATTGAAGGAGGGGATATAAAAAAACAGAACCCCGTCGAGCTGAGAAGAAACATCGGCTATGTCATTCAACAGATCGGTTTGATGCCTCATATGACCATCGGGGACAATATTGGCCTTGTCCCCAAACTGAAAAAATGGCCCAGGGAAAAGTACGAAAAGAGGGCTGACGAGCTCCTCGATATGGTGGGTATGGAGCCTTCGATCTACAGGAAGCGCTACCCCAGTGAGCTGTCGGGGGGCCAGCAACAACGTATTGGGGTGATCAGGGCCCTGGCGGGCGATCCCCAGATCATCCTGATGGACGAGCCCTTCAGCGCTCTTGATCCCATCAGCCGCGAACAGCTGCAGGAGGAGCTCCTCAAACTGCAGGAGGAAATTCAGAAGACGATCATCTTTGTCACTCACAACATGGATGAGGCGCTGAAGATATCGAACCGGATCGCCATTATGAAGGAGGGCAGCGCCATCCAGGTCGATACGCCGGACAGGATTCTGCGACACCCGGCGAACAGCTTTGTGCGGGAATTTATCGGCAAGGAGAGGCTTGCCGCCGATTTGGGGGAACCCAAAGCCGCGGATTTGATGCAGAAGAGGATAGTCACCGTGGGGCCCCGGCGGGGCCTGGCGGAGGCTTTGCGCGTGACAAAGAGGGAAAAAGTGGACCGGCTCTTTGTTTCAAATAAGGAAGGCGAGCTGCTGGGGGTGGTTGCCTTGGGCAATTTAACCGGCCATTACCAGGATGAGGATAAAACTGTTGCCGACATTATGGAAAGAGAGGTGCCTAAGGTCCGCACCGACGAAACGATGGCCGAAATTACAGCATTGTTTGCCAACGGATCAGTCAATGCCGTTCCGGTAGTTGAAAAAGGTAAAATTAAAGGGCTCATTACCAAAACAAGTATCATTCAAGGTATCTCGGAGTGGGGAAACAAAAAGGGAGTCAATGCTGATGGGTAATCAAGGTTTCTTTATGGTATTATTTGAGACGTTTTTGCAGCGGAAAGATCTGATCTCACTGGCGCTGAAGGATCATATCTTACTGGTTTTTGTCGCCATGTTCCTTGCAATTCTAATCGCGGTTCCCCTGGGGATAGTGCTGACTGATTTCCGGAAATTTGCCGAACCCATCATCGGGGTTACGGCTGTCGCTCAAACCATACCAAGCCTGGCCCTGCTGGGCTTTATGCTGCCTCTGGTCGGCATAGGGAAGACCAACGCGATTATCGCCCTGACGATCTACGCCTTGCTGCCCATATTGCGCAACACCTATACCGGTATCCTGGAGGTGGACCCCTCGACCATCGAGGTGGGAAAGGGCATGGGCATGACACTGTGGCAGATCCTTTACATGGTTGAATTGCCCCTGGCTTTGCCGGTGATCATGGCCGGGATCCGCACTTCAACGGTGATCACCATCGGGGTGGCCACTCTGGCTACGTTTGTCGGTGCGGGCGGACTGGGCGATCTGATCTACAGGGGGATCACCATGCAGAACAACCATCTTATTCTTACAGGGGCCATACCTGCAGCTTTGCTGGCGATAATCACCGATTTTATCTTCAAAAAATTCGAGGTATGGGTAACACCGGTGGGGATAAAAAAATAATTAAATAGAATGGGAAGGAAGAACAAAATGAAAAAGTTGTTTTTGTTACTGCTGATCATCCCTGTACTTATGGCGGGGTGTGCCCCGGGTGACGGCGATGCCGGGGAGAACACCATTACCATTGCAGGGAAAAAATACACGGAGCAGATCATCCTGGTCCACATTTTGGAACAGCTCATCGATGAGCGCACCGATATCCAGGTTATCAATCAGGCCGACCTGGGCGCGACGGATGTGCTGCAGCAGGGTATGCTCGACAAAGATCTGGACATGTATGTGGAATACACAGGGACGGCTTACGCCATTATCCTGAAGGCCGAACTCGACACTAACGATCCGCAGGTTGTGTACGACCGGGTAAAGGAATATTACGCCAAAGAATTAGAGATGACCTGGTTAACCCCTTTTGGCTTCAACAACACGTACGCTATCGTGGTGCGCTCAGAGACGGCAAATGAGCTGGGATTGGAGAAAATTTCCCATCTGAAAGAACATGCCCCGGAGATGGTTCTGGGCTCGGATTTCGATTTTCTGGAAAGGGAAGACGGGATCGAAAACTTCAATAAGACTTACGGCCTCACCTGGAAGGACAGCAAGGGAATGGATCCGGGTTTAATGTACTCGGCCATCAAAGAAAAGCAGCTTGAAGCGATTGTGGCTTATGCAACCGATGGCCGGATCCCCCGGTATGACTTGAAGATACTGGATGATGATCTGAGCTTCTTCCCACCCTACTTCGGCGCTGTGGTCATTAACAATGATGCGCTGGAAAAACATCCGGAGATAGCAGATCTGGTCGACGAACTTGCGCCGCATCTGACCATGGAAAAAATGGCCGAACTCAATTCGCTGGTCGATATCGACAGGGAGATGGAACAGAAGGTGGCCCGCGACTTTCTCATTGAAGCAGGGCTGATCGAAGAATAGGAGAGTTAACGACGGCAGGGCTGCTTAACCAGCCCTGCCGTTGTATAATAATCGTATTCAAAAAGCCCCGGCGATCGCCAGCCCGGGGCTTTTAGCAGCTCCTGGTAATTGCCCCTATCTTCTGAAACCAGCCAAAGTCCCTGTCCCTCCGGGTGGGGGGGGATCAGTGGCCTTTGCATCCCGGACAGGGGTCCGGTTTTTCCCCTGTGTTTACATAATGCATAAATCTCTTTAAAAAAAGGACTTCATCATCTTTGCAGGCGCGGATAAATTCCACGATTCTCAAAATCCGCTCCCGCGTTTGCGGGGAGAGATAGTGCTCTATCTGGCAGGCATCTTTTTCCGCCACCCGGGGCTCAAGGCCCAGCACCTCGTTCAGAAAAGCATAGAGCAGCCTGTGCCTTTTGTAGACATCCCGGCCGATCTTCTCGCCCTTTTCGGTAAGCTCGATATGTCCGTATTTCTCCTGCTCCACCAGGCCTTTTTCCGATAGGGAGCGGACGGCCGCAACTACGGAAGGCATCGTTACATCCAAAGCCCGGGCCACATCTTTTACCCTGGGCACTTTGTTCTTCAGCTGGATCACATACAGGGTCTCCAGGTAATCTTCCTCTGATTGGGTGTATCTGTTCATTTCCATTATTTTCACCCCCCTGTCCCTGTTATGCCCATCCGGGGAGAAAAAGAGATCCCCTGCTCACCCGGCAGATCGTCATTCCAGATATGCGCTGCCCTTATCCGATATTTTAAAGACTTTTACGATTTCTTTGCTGCAATTCCGGGCAAAAGGGCAGTTGGCACAGGATGTGGCGCAATCGGCGCCCCGCTCCTCCTCCACAAGGTAGCCCATGCGCAGCAGTTGCGCCATCCCGTCGTCTACTACGCCCTCAACAACGCCCAGTTCTTTCGCCAGCCGGGATCTGGAAATGTAGCCGTCCCTGTTGATGATCTTTAAAATACCCTTCAGCATTGATCTCACCTTCCAACTTCCAACTTAATTAAACCCCAGTAAGGAGCCCACCTGGAATACAGCAACGGCAGCCGCCCATCCTATGGCGAAGGTGTACAGCGCCATAAACAGGGGCCACCAGATCGAATTGGTCTCTTTTCTGACGATGCTCAATGTGGCGATACAGGGCGTATAGAGTAAGGTCATCACCATATAGGACAGAGCCGTGAGCGAGGTAAACTGCAGCCTCAGGGCATCGACGAGCATGGCTCCCTCTTCGACATATTGCCCGGCATAGAGCATCCCCAGGGTGCCTACAACGGCCTCTTTAGCCGGGATACCCGCAAAGAGGGCCACCGCCTCCTGCCAGGTGCCAAACCCGGCCGGCTTGAATATGGGCGCCACAAATAAACCGATCCTGCCCAGGATACTGAATTGACTGTAGGGCTCGGCCGATGCCGGCAGCACCGCCAGTACCCAGAGCAGGGTAATCACCGCAAATATAATTGTGCCCGCTCTTTTTAGAAATCCGGAAACATTGTCCCACATGTTCCTGAGAACATTTTTCAGCGGCGGCAGCCTGTAGGGCGGCAGCTCCATAATAAAATAGGAGGACTCCCCTTTAAAGAGCGTTTTGCTGAATACCCTGGCCATGATCAAGCCGACAACAATGCCCAGGGTGTAGAGGGAGAAGAGGACCAATCCGCCGTGCTGCGGGAAAAACGCCGCGATAAATACAGAATAGATGGGCAGCTTGGCTCCGCAGGACATAAAAGGATTGATCAGGATGGAGAGCATTTTATCTCTTTTGTTGTCCAGCGTTCTCGTCGCCATAATGCCGGGCACATTGCAGCCGAACCCCAGCACCAGGGAAATAAAGGCCTTGCCCTGCAGGCCGAACCGCCTCATCAGATCATCCCAGACATAAGCGGCCCTGGCCATGTAGCCGCTGGCCTCCAGAAAACCGAGCAGCAGGTACAGGATCAGGATAAGGGGAACAAACTCCACAACCGACCCCACCCCGCTGATGGCCCCGTCGATCAAAAATGATACCAGCCAGCCCGGGACGCTGACATAAACCAGAAATGACTCGAGCAGCCCGCCGAGACCTTCGATCAGACCGGCCGCCGCTGTCCCCAATATCTTCTCGCCCACCTCAAAGGTCAGCTGGAAAACGGCAAACATGATCGCTGCAAATACCGGGATGCCAAAATACTTGTGCGTGAAAACCCTGTCTATTTTATCTGTGAGCGTGACTCTCTCTTCCCTGGGTCTGTGAACAGTCCCCTGCACCACCATATTGGCAAAAGCATACTTTGAATTGATAATCTCGAACTCCAAATTTTTGCTTCTAAGATCCCTGTAATAGTCGGCGATATGTTGTACGACGTCCCTGTCGAGGTTGGACTCTTCGATTGCTCTTAATATCTTTTCATCGCCCTCCACAATTTTAAGGGCGGCCCATCTTGCAGAATAGGGCAGATCGCCGCCCTTCAACAGCTCCTCGACATGATCGATATAGCCCTCAATAGTTTTACTGTAGCGGACCGGATTTTTTAAAACCGCGCCGGAGCCCATGGCCGCTAGAGCCGCTTTGATGATCTCCTTGATCCCCTTCTCCTTTGTAGCGACTGTGGGGACCACCGGAACACCCAGCTTTCTGGACAGCCCCTCAAGATCAAATTTTATCCCTCTGTTTTCCGCCTCATCGACCATGTTCAGCGCCACAACAACTTTTTTCTCCATCTCGAGCAGCTGCGTCGTTAAATAGAGGTTCCTCTCGATATTGCCGGCATCAACAACATCTATGATTACATCGGGGTTGCCGTCAAGGATGTAATTTCTCGCCACTATTTCATCCTCTGAAAAGCTACCCAGTCCGTAAGTGCCGGGCAGGTCAACAACCCGGTAATCCTCCCCCTCAAATTTAAAGGCACCCTCTTTTTTTTCTACAGTAACCCCCGGCCAGTTCCCCACTTGCTGATTAAAACCGGTCAGGGCATTGAAAAATGTTGTTTTACCGCTGTTAGGGTTGCCCGCAAGGGCGATGGTCCCGCTGTGCATGCAGCTCCCTCCGCATCAATTGCTCTATTTGTCTGTCTCCAGCATTATCTTACTTGCAAGACCGCGTCCCAGCGCCACCTTGTTCCCCGCCAATGAAACAATAACGGGGCCCCTGTCGTTCTTCACTATCTTTACAGGCGCACCGATACTGAACCCCATTTCATAGAGTCTTCGCGTGGCATGTCTCCCGGCATCTATAAGTTTTACCTTCCCCACTTCGCCCCGGCGAAATGTCAATAAGCTGCTTTTCATGGCCTGATCCCCCTTCATCGTATGCTGCCGCCCTTTGTTGAACAGCTATCTGCAAGATATGTTAGTCTCTTCTAACTTTGTTAGGTCACCCTAACTTATTTCAATATAGCAGATCCCCCCGGGCCTGTCAAGCCGTAAAAAAAAGGGGGCGCCCGGCAAAAACGCCGGCAAAAAAAGCGGTGCTGCAGCTGCCGGAAGCGCAAAAAAAGGCTTTCCAGTTATCGCCTCAAACCGGAAAGCCGCGCCTTCTATTTTGATCTTCTATTATTTTGATTGGAAGCGGCGCCACATTGTGCTGTCATTTGTGCTAAACAGGTTATACACCGCTTTGCAAGTAGGCATTTAACCTGTTGCAATCCATCCCGTTTATTCCTAAATTATTTACATTTCTCCCGGTTTTAAAATAGTCAACATCCTTTATCGTTGATGCCATCTGGACCAGGGCCCGGGACACAGGTGTATGAACATTAAAGATCTTCCCCAAAGATGATAGCAGCACCAAACCGGTGGAAGCGTCCTCCGTGATATAGCGGTGATCCATATCATTGGGTCCATCGAGCATCCTGAACTGATCATATTCGGGGTATTCTTCGGGATTCACCATTCGCTCGAGGAAATTCCAGTTGAATCTATCAGTATAGGAAAGCCTGTCAAACAAAGCCCGCTTCTCATTATAAATTGCCCTCATACAGCGCAGCACCGAAGGAGACAGCCCCTGGCGAAAAAGGTAAAAGGCACCTTTTGAATTTTCGATTGCGCCTGTATTGAGCAGGGAGCCGGCCAGATGTACAACCAGGTTGGGTGAATTCAAAGCCGTTTCAAGCACATTGGTGGCCCCTTTTAAAGCAAATATATCTTTGCACCTGTTGATCACAATATCTGTATTAACAGCCGGAAAAGCGGCGATATGGTGCTGCCCGGGAATTAATGCTATCTCAACGGTTGAATGGGACAGCCTGCAGGAATAAAAATTGCCCTCCAGCTCAGATATAACTATTCCCCCAAGACGATCCTTTAGCACCCGGCTGAAGATCAGGGAACCGGCGCCGCCTTGACTGATGATGATCATCTGATTATCTTTCAGATAGGGTAAACAGAGGCCGGCAATCCGCTCATGGCGGGAGGCAACAACCGCCACAATAATCAAATCGGCATCATCCAGGGCTTCTTTGATCCTGCTTGTCACCCTTTTTATTTTGGCAAAGCCGCTGCCTTTGGGGCTTACAAATTCAATCCCGCCCTTTTCCTTCGCCACTTCCAGGCGGCAGGCATATTCCGGTTCTTCATACAGGGTGATCTCCGGGCCGGCGGTGGACAGATCAGCAGCAAGCGCATACCCTGTGCTTCCGGCACCTATGATCGTGATTTTCAACAACCCCGCCTCCTCTAATCCTGAATTTTACGAAAAAGATCCGGGGATGACTGCAAAAACAGATCCCTTTAATTTAAAGCCGGCTCATCCCCAGGCCATGTTCAGCCGGGTACAGGGATGAGCCGCTTCTTCACTGCCTGGATTGTTGATTATGTCTCTAGAAAGTACCCTTGCTCAGCAGGGCTGTAATCTCTGAAACATCCTTAACCTTTTCCAGGTTGAGAATCTGCTCCAGGGCACCCCCGGCATCATCGTCATTTAGAGCAAAGGAGGCGCCGTGTAAAAAGTGAGCGGATATTTCTTTCTCCGTAAAACTGTTCTGTTTATGCCCTTTGGGAAATTTAACATCCCGGGTGTAGGATTCTCCGTTTTTCATCCGCACTACCACTTTGACCTCGGGATAGCTTCCCCCGCGGAAGAGATCAAATGCCTCCGCCATTTTCATTTCCGGCCCCACGGATTTGATCCGTCCGGCAAGATCCAGAACCGCCTGATCATTAAACCTATCCTCACTGTACCAGTTGGGCCCGGGAGCTTTATCGAGCAGCCTGACAGCCAGGCAATAGGGTATGCTGAATTCTGCATCAACCACGCTGTCATATCCGCCCTCCCTGAAATATGTCCGGTGCTGGAATTGGGGCGATACGATGATCTCTTCGATCTCTTCCGCCCTGATCTTATGATTCCTGATGATCAGATCAAGAGCGTCCAGGGGCTGTTGAATCCACATATTGGAGGGCCAGTGCTTCATATAGGTCTCCATGATCAGGTAATCCTGCCCCAGACCCCGATCAAACCACTCCCAGCGGCACTGATCGGACAGGGAGACCCAGTAACCTGTACTTCCATCAAGAGAATCATCAAGACTGGTAATCCCCTTGTTCGCGATCAACGCAGCGGTCACTCCGTCACGGCAGGTTAAGCCGTGCTGGTAATGATAGAAATCTGTCCGCGTATTATGAACCTTTATGTTCACTATGGGCGTCAACGCCACAGCTATGCCCATGGTTTGAGCCACTGTTTTTGCATCGGGATTTAAAAGCTTTGCCGCGGGCATGGCGCCGGCGAAGATCTCCCAGCTTGTCAAACCCCAGCCTTTTTCAAACCAGTTCCATTCCGCGCTCGGTTGTACCGCCATGGCTACACGCTGATACACCTCGTAACCTGCCACTATGGCGGTGATGAGCTCCTTCCCTGATGCCCTGGTGCACTCGCTCACAGCCAGCGCAGCGGGAATTACATTTGCCGAGGGATGTCCGGTCCAACTGCAATCTTCCCAATCCAATATGTCAGCCAGGGTCCCGTTCGCAAATGCTGCCTGAGTAGAGGACACCTTTTCGCGATGGCCCAGAATTGTCGACTGCTTTACCCCGCCGCCCTGTTCTTTGGCCAGCGCTGCCGCATCTCTTCCCTGCTTTGTGTTGCATGCCGCAAGGGCGGCAGCCAATGTGTGTAATACAATTTTTTTGGCTTGCCAGACAACTTCCCCGGGCAACTCTTCATATTTCATATCGCTGGTATACTTAGCCAGTTTGTCAGTATAGTTCACTTTGTTTCCTCCTTGAACACTTGAACATTATGCTTCAACTTTTATTTTACTGCGGTGAATCATCAACCGCCGGCATTGCATGACCGCTAGAGTAATTACAATTGATCTGCCCTTTCAGACTCCACTATTTTCCTGGCAACCAAAACCGCCTCAGTTGCATCCTCGGCATAACCATCCGCCCCTATCGAATCTGCCCAGTCCTGGCTCACTGCACCTCCCCCGATCATTACTTTTACCCGGGAGCGGAGGCCTTCATCCTGCAGCGCTTTGATCACTTTTTCCTGCTCGATCAATGTTGTGCTCAACAGGGCGGATAAACCCAATATATCCGGTTTATGTGCTTTTACCGCTTCCACAAATTGCTGTGTTGTCTGGTTAATCCCCAAATCTATAACTGTAAAACCGCCTGCCTTTAATAAAACTGAAACCAGGTTTTTGCCGATGTCATGCAGATCACCGTAAACGGTGCCGATTAAAAAGAGGCCCCTTGTCCCTTCCGCCGCCTGATCAGTGCTGATATTCAGGCTCAGGATATCACCGGCCACACTGGCTGCCTCTCCGGCCAGGGCAAGTTCGGGGATGAACAACTCGTTTTTACGAAAGCCTTCACCAACGAAATTCAACCCCTTTTTAATGCTTTGATCCACAATTTCCATGGGGTCGATGCCTGAATTCACCGCCTCCCTGGTTAACTGTTCCGCCTCCTCTACCGCCCCATCAATGATCGCTTCTCGAATTTTCACAAGCAGTTCTTTTTCCACGACAAAGCCCCTTTCCATTGAGTGCTTAGCCTGCAAGGATTTCCCTTTCGGCTGCTTTTAGTAGACTGCTCAGTTCCTTTTCAACTTCATCGGAAAGCGGCGCCGGCTGGTGATCATTTAAAATAACTTTCACCTTTTCATGCGCTCTTCTGTAGATGTCGGGCGAGCCCTCCTTGATCCAGCTCCCGCGGGGGGTTCTGTCGCAAATATCAGTCAGGTAGTTTTCGCCCCTCCAGTTTTCCTTGGTGTGCCGCTGGGTTAGATAGCTGCCCGGAAGATGACCAACGCTGTTGATTATCTCCACAGCCAGGGTTGACTCATTTACCTTTATCCCCTCCAGCAGCCGGCCCATCATGCCATACATTTCATGATCAATGATCAGCTGCTCAAGACATATGAGCGAACCATCAGTTACCCCTCCCCCGCTTGCAGAGTAGGCTATACCCGCCATTGTGCCCAGGATCAGCTGGAAAGCCTTCTCAAAACCGCACTGCTCATCGCCGGAATGTGCTGTTGTTTTCGGAAAAGGGGACCATACCGGGACGCCGTATAGATCTGCCAGCTGGGCGCTCGCAACAGTTAACAGGCCCCTTTCAATGGAGCCGCCCGCCAGGCGGCCGGTGCGCATATCCATGGGCATACCGGCAGTTCCGTAAAAAACGCCCAGCCCCGGTTTGACCAGCTGGACCAGGGCAATTCCCCCGAGCACCTCTGCATTTTGCAGCACAAGGGATCCGGCCAGAGTGGCCGGACCTGTGGCGCCCGAGGCGATACCGCTGCCCACGGAGAGGGGAAAACCGGCCCCGGCGAATTCAAAAACAGCCCGGCAGGCTGCATTGCCGTAGGCCAATGGCGAAGATGAGCTGATTCCTGACTTTACTTTTTGCCCCACCACATTGGCGATCTCGATCACCCACCGCGGAAGACCATAGAGAGGCGAACCCACAACAGATTTCTCTGTATGCCGCATCGTTTCCACCATGATCCAAAGCGGAGCCACCTCCGCCGGTTTATCCGCCAATATGCCGGGACATACCTCGAAACAGGTGTGATAATCTTCCAGTGCATCTATTATCGAAGCCATCCTGGCTACATCCTCCAGGGCGGCCGCCCTCACTTCCCCTGTTTCATAATCCTGAATCTTCTGTATCGCCAGGTTGCTGAAGTAGATCTCTTTCCCGCTAAAAAGAAGGTTATGTCTCGGATGGCGCGCCTCAATGGTAAACTCCTCCGGCACGCTCTTGATAATCTTTTCAATAACACTTTGCGGAAAACGGGCAATCATCCTCTCTTTATCCACAGGGCAGCCTGCTTCTTCAAGCAAAGCCAGAGATTTTTCATCCTCAAAGATCAAGCCCTGTTCCTGAAGTACTCTCAACGAAGCTTCGTGAATCTGTTCCAGCTCTTCATCAGAGAGTATTTTGAAGCTGTTCTCCCTTCGGCAATACCGGCCCAAAGTTACCTCACCCCTTCCATGATTGATGAATGTTTTGCATTTCTTCTGTAAAGCAGCCAGATCATCAAGCCTGTTACGGATATCCCGATCAGATCCGTCACCACTCCCGGTTGCATCATCAGGAGTGCACAGCCGATAAGGACTATCCTTATTACCAGGGGTATTTCACCCATATCATAGTAAACTCTGCCGACTACCCCCATGCTCAGCACAAACACCCCTATAACAGCCGTTATAAATGCCAGGGCAATATCTCCGCCCGAGCCGATCATCAACAGTTCGGGGTTCAGCACAAACAGGAAGGGGATGATAAAGGTACATATTCCCAGCCTGGTCGCTGTAACAGCTGTTTTCATGGGGTTGGATTCCGCCAGCCCGGCGGCAATAAAGGCGGCCACGGCAACAGGCGGGGTAATAAATGACACCAGCCCAAAGTAAACAACAAATAGATGCGCAGCCATCAGGGGAATCCCGTTGTCGACCAGCAGCGGACTGATCAGGGTGGAGAGCATAAAATATATGGAGATCGTGTCAAGACCCGTACCAAGTACAAAACAGGAAATTGCAGTAAGCAAGAGAATAAGGTAGACATTGCCTGCAGATATGCGTTCAATGGCAATGGCCAGATTAATTCCCACACCTGTTGTGGAGATGGTCCCCAGGATCAGACCTGCCGTGGCACAGGCGATTACAACAACACACATCGCTTTACCGGCATTTTCAAGCGCATCAACGATCATTCCCATGGAGAATTTCTTATTCAGGATAACCAAAAGTATCAGGGTCACTATGGCGTAAAAAGCAGACCGTTCGGGGGTAATCCTGAAAACCGCCATGGCGACGATTAAAACAATTAGCGGGACAATGTAAAACCAGCCTTCCAGCAAGACCTGCTTTATTTCGGGCAGTTCCTGCCTGGGCAAACCTTTAAGTTTCAATTTTACAGCTTCCAGATCCACCTGGGTAAAGAGCGCAATGTAATACAAAATGGCGGGAATTAATGCAGCTGCAATGATTTTCACATAAGGTATCCCCGTCATTTCGGCCATCACAAAGGCCACCACGCCCATGATCGGGGGCATCAGCTGGCCCCCATTGGAGGCAACGGCTTCCACCCCGGCAGCAAATTCAGGCTTATAGCCAATTCTTTTCATCAGGGGGATTGTAATGGAGCCTGTTGCCGCCACATTGGCCGCCACTGTTCCTGAGAGGGTCCCAAATGTGGCACTGGCCAGGATAGCGGTCTTGGCCGGCCCGCCCCTGAACATTCCCATCAATGACATCGAGAGATCGATAAAAAATTTGCCGCCGCCGGTGTACAGAAGCAGACAGGCGAAAACCAGAAATACGGCAACTGTGGTCGAGGCAACTCCGATGGGCACCGAGAATATTGCATCAGTGCTCAAATAAAAGCTGGAGACCAGGCGGGGCAGGCGCAGGGGTCTGGAAAATAAAACGCCGGGAAATATATCTGCCTTAAAGGCGTAGAAGACAAAGACCAGGGCAATGAGCGCCATAGGCCACCCCACTTTACGTCTGGCAGCCTCCAACAGGCTTGCCAGCAACATAAAGAACAGCACTATCTCCAGGGTGGAGGGTTGCATTTTGGAAACATGCTGTACCACGGTGTCATAAAAAACAAAAATGTAAATACAGGGGAGCATACCCATCACTAGAAATATCCAGTTTGACATAGATTTTAAAAAGTTTTTTTTCGCCGGGAACAAATCGGTCAGATAGAGAATGACAATAACAACAAAGAGGTTCAGCACTTTATGCTGCTGGGATAGGATGTAAATGTTAAGCCTGGAGAAAGCCCCCATGACAAACAATAGATTATAGATGCATAGAGAAATGGCCAGAATACCTGTTGCTCTATCTATTTTTTTACCGGAGTGCCACCAGCCCTTTGCAGACGCTGATTCCAAGTTTTGATCCACCATTCAACCTCCTTCGTTAATGTGCCCTGAGGTGCTAGATGGCGCCCCAAGGCACATTAAAACAATCCGAAATTAATACTCCTGCCCTGCCTCTTTAAGCAGCGCCTGTTGTGTCTCCTCAAGCCCATCGGTCCAGACGCCACGCTCCTTGTAATACCTTACGGCACCGGCGTGGAATGGCGCCAGCCCCTCTCCCGAAAGTGCCAGTCCAAGGGTAAAGGCTCCCGAGCTCGGATGATACCTGGTAAAGCGTCCCGGTGTGTCAATCTCCACATCGTCAAACAGTATTTTCATCATCTGATAAACAAATTCGTCGCTTAAATCAGCTAAAGCCACGTATGACATCTTGTTCCCGACACCTACAATCGTACCGTCCTGCCCTTGATAAGTATCTGTGGGAAATTCAGATTTTTGAAAATACCACAATTCATCAAGCACCGCACTTACTTCTTCCTCGCTCAGTGAAATGAACTCAACATCTGTTGTCATGGCCAGCTCGACAAACTGCGCTGATCCCTCAATGGCGCTGGGATGAAGAACCAGGTCGGCTGTTTTATCCTTGATCGCATCGACAGCTTCATTGATCGAGTTTAGCGAGAGAACTGCAACATCATCCCGCGTCATGCCGTTCACTTCAAGAAGCAGATCACCCATCACAGTCGTGGTAAAAGAAGCGGGATAGTCAAACATGAATCTTTTGCCCTTGAGATCCGAGAAGCTTTTGACCCCCGAACCTTTCCAGGTCATCGCTGCCACCTGGTTTGTGGCAACAGTGGCAATTAGCCTGATGGGCTGTTTGCCAACTTCTTTACAGGGATCCTCTCCCTTGAACAAACCGAGAATTGTTTCGGCATCCTCGTAGGCAATATCGGCGGTTCGATCGATCAACAGGGGATAACGCGTTCCTGTTACCATCTGGGGTGCTGCCGATATCCCCAGCTCACCTTGAATCAGGCTGGCCAAACCCTCCGTTATAGCCAGTGCGGAACCGGGCACAGTAGCTATCACAATATGTTCCGGCAGTTCCTCATCATCTTGTGAATCCACCTGTTCTTCAGGACTGCATGACACGACTAAAAAGATGCTGCAAAGCACCAGAATGGAAAGAAGTACACCCGCCTTAATTCTCCTGCTCATTTTCTACGCATACCTCCCCGAAATGATTATTGTAGTGCCTGGCCTGGAGACATAATTAATTGTGCCCTTTATCACCCCGCCCGCTGTATTATGCTATGTTGTTCTATATTGTCTTATGTTATAATAATATAACTAATCCCTTCAGACCTGTCAAGGATCATTTCCTGGGATCTGAAAGTCTTTCTAATAAGAGGTTTTTTCAAACATTACTGGAATTCGTTAAGTGATAACCGCGAGGTGCAAAAGGGTGAGAGAGCTTGATCAATAGAAAAAGTCATATACCAATGTATCTGCAGATAGCAAAGCACCTGGAAAACTTGATCGAAAAAGGCAACCTGAAGCCGGGTGACAGCATAGGCACGGCAAAAGATCTGGTGGAACGATACAGCGTAAGCAGGGTTACAGTTATGAAGGCAATTAAATCTTTGGCCGAAAAGGGCTTGCTTGTATCCCGCCAGGGCAAAGGCACCTTTGTATCTTTAACCGACGATATAGAGGGAGCCCCTGTAAGCAGCATCTCCTGGAGAGATGATCAGCCATCGCGGTCGCAGCTGGATGATTGCATGGGCCGGGATCTCTATGCCGAGGAAATTAAACCGCTGCTTGACCGCGAAAAGATTGCAGCCCAATATGTTATCCAGTTCCCTATTGTGCTCCCCTTCTTTATGCCCTTTCCGGAAAATCACCGCATCAGAATCAAAGCCCGGAAGAATCCCATAATTTACTCTTTCTCCAACAGGCTTTCCAGCACTGCGCTTTCAGGGGGCCTTTCTCACGGTGAACCTGTAAAAATATCTCATTTTGCATCTCTCGTTGAGATGTACTATATGGAACGTAAAAATATAAAAGTGCCTCCTGATGATCATTACCTGAACATCATTTTTGACGAGTTGATCGAAGCACTAAATTTAATTATCGCCTCATACACCATTTACAGCCGCGACATCAGGGTGTATCGGATAACCCGCGCCGATCTCGAGGTAAGCTGTATCTACAAGGTGATTAAGGCAAGCGAATGGAAAACAGTTTCCAGCGATATGTTTTTGATAAGCAAAAACATACCATATAACAAGATCGAGCTGACAAGCGAAGCCTGTGAACAGATTAATAACTATTTACACTCCCTGCAAAATGATGAAAACCCCTTTTTGTTTTCCAAAGAGATTATGTTGTACGCATCAAGGTATTTTGATAGAAGACACTACATTGAAGCGGTGATCTTCGCACAGATAGGCGTTGAATCCTTTATTAAGAACGTCTACTTGCTGCTGTCTAAGGGCGGGGGAAAACATATTGATACGAACAGTCCCATTAACCTGTTCAATATAATGTTTGAAGGGCTTAAACCCTATTTTGATCTGAACATTTCGGAAGATGATCCGGCAAATGCTTTTACCGAGTGGTATAAATACACTTATGGATTGCTGCAAAATACTGTACGTACCGGCTATCCCCCAAATATTATTGAGGCCGATACAGCAATCATGAAGGCACATAAATTGATAAACTATATAAAAACCTTAATCGAAGCAAAGAAAATGAAGTACCCGGAGCTGCACAGGCTGGTGAACTATTAGCTTGTGCTATTGGGCTTAACTAAAGGGCACATCACTGTCGGGACCCTGACACAATCTCTGCAGGCAGGCAAATACTGCAACAGGAGGTAAAAATGGATTACAGGGTTGTAATCGCCGGTGCCGGGCCCGGCGGAGCCGTACTCGCCCGGGAGCTGGCTGCAAAAGGTATTGGCGTGACCATCTATGAAAAAGGGAAGTTCGAGCAGTTGGGGCACGACTGGTCGGAT
>CAYXKD010000045.1:0-16504 GCA_964464625.1 uncultured Syntrophomonadaceae bacterium | reverse complement strand
ATCTTCGGTTAAGCATGGCTTCGGGCTTATGCAACCCTACGCCTTCTTGGCGCACTATCATCGACATAACGAATATAATAGGATCACCCCCGCGCATGCGGGGAACACGCCAGTACAGTAAAGTTGGGGCAGATAGTATGAGGATCACCCCCGCGCATGCGGGGAACACTCCGATCTCAAATTGTTCCACCTTGTTGAAATAGGATCACCCCCGCGCATGCGGGGAACACTCTACTTTTTTTGCCACTTTACTTTTCAACCGAGGATCACCCCCGCGCATGCGGGGAACACGAGGTTGCCTTATAATGGCAAAAAAACCGGTAGGGATCACCCCCGCGCATGCGGGGAACACACCGCTCTGTGAGGGCAATTTCTGCCTCGTTTAGGATCACCCCCGCGCATGCGGGGAACACCGTGACCTGCAGGGCTGGCTTGCGGACAGCGACGGATCACCCCCGCGCATGCGGGGAACACACCGACTGGCTATCTCTTAAAGCCGCCGCGACAGGATCACCCCCGCGCATGCGGGGAACACGACAAAAGAGCCTGTGCCGGAAATGCAAGACTGGGATCACCCCCGCGCATGCGGGGAACACCGCAAGGCACTGATGCTACTCAAAGAGCAAGAGGGATCACCCCCGCGCATGCGGGGAACACAGGAGCGCGAGGTCAGCGGCGGCAGCCTACCTGGGATCACCCCCGCGCATGCGGGGAACACGGAGTGCTGGGGGTCTTAACCGGGATTGTTCAGGGATCACCCCCGCGCATGCGGGGAACACGTTCTCGCCCAACCCGCTGATGACGACCAGAGAGGATCACCCCCGCGCATGCGGGGAACACCATCCTTTGACGACGGAGAGGGGACAGAAGTTGGGATCACCCCCGCGCATGCGGGGAACACTATTTGATCCACAGACTATCAGAGTTAATACTAGGATCACCCCCGCGCATGCGGGGAACACCCCATCGATATGGACGCCAGCAACTGAAAGAAAGGATCACCCCCGCGCATGCGGGGAACACGCGCGACCGGCTTGAACTTTTAAGGAGTACGAAGGATCACCCCCGCGCATGCGGGGAACACTATACGGCCCCAGCAGCATAAATATCATCCCAGGGGATCACCCCCGCGCATGCGGGGAACACACCCCTCAATCGTATCCTTAATCTTGTCCACCAGGATCACCCCCGCGCATGCGGGGAACACTCAACCCTTACGCGCATCTGACCATGGACAATAGGATCACCCCCGCGCATGCGGGGAACACGCCGCAATTTCCGCCGGGACATTCGACGATCTGGGATCACCCCCGCGCATGCGGGGAACACCCATCTCTATCACTCAGGATACAGGCGATAGGGGGATCACCCCCGCGCATGCGGGGAACACTGATGCCTTTCTGCTCTGCCACAAAGGCATATAGGATCACCCCCGCGCATGCGGGGAACACCCTGTCGAGGCAGGCCATCAAAAACAAGCAGCAGGATCACCCCCGCGCATGCGGGGAACACGCGATGTAGTGAATATAATATGGGAATGTCGGAGGATCACCCCCGCGCATGCGGGGAACACGAAATGTCTGAAAGAGAAGTTGCGCGTAAAGCGGGATCACCCCCGCGCATGCGGGGAACACACCTCGATATTTAGCGCCTCGAAATGCTGCTTGGGATCACCCCCGCGCATGCGGGGAACACTTGACATCCTCGTCGCGAACATAGATCGTTTTAGGATCACCCCCGCGCATGCGGGGAACACCCTTCGGCGGCCTGATTTCCTTTGTCACAAACAGGATCACCCCCGCGCATGCGGGGAACACGACAGCGTGTTTATCGAGGATGAATCGGACTTCGGATCACCCCCGCGCATGCGGGGAACACGGTCCCGCCGGCGATGCGCAGCTCCTTTTCGTAGGATCACCCCCGCGCATGCGGGGAACACCCGGGCAGGCTCGAGATGCGGCTTCTGATGCTGGGATCACCCCCGCGCATGCGGGGAACACACTTAGATTTCTCCTATTTTAAAGCATTCCTGACAATACGATGCTCACAATTTTATCAGTTTCTCGTAGAGCTCATGTGTTGTTTCACAATCTGACAAGCTGCGGTGTAACTGCCTGGTCTCAATACCAAAATGCTCGGCAAGAGCACTTAATTTATAACTTTTCACTTGCTTAAGCATTTTTTTAGATATGACCAATGTGTCAATTTTTTGGTTCATTGTTAATGGCAAATTGCAAGCCTTACAGGCATAATGTAAAAATTTAATGTCAAATTCAATGTTGTGTGACACAATTGGGAGATCCTTTATAAATTCAACAAACTGGTTTATTGCCGAAGATAGCGGTACGCCTTCATGATCTAAAATTTCGTTGGTAATGCCTGTAATCTTCTGTATCTCTGATACTATAGGTTTTGTGGGCTTCACAAAAAGTGTAAATCTCTCAGCAATCTCATGTTCTTTCACTTTAATTGCGCCTAGTTCAATAATTTCATGCTTTTCGGGGCGAAGACCACTGGTTTCTATATCTATTACAACATAGGTATCTGGATAAACTTCGCTTTGCTTTTTCTTGACACGTTTGGCAATCTGTCTTTTACTTGCCTTGCTGAACCCTAAACGCGATTCTCCTAACCGCTTTGTACGGGAAGGACTTGGTCTTAACATCAGTTTAATACCATCAAAGTCTATGGGTTCCCACGCACTGTTATGGACACGAAAATCCAATCGCTGCTCATTGTTTGTATTAAAAACCATGGTTGCACGGCCATCTTTTATGGTTTCGGTAACGCGTTCCCATAATTTATTCCGCACACGCGCGCTGACCTGTCCAACAAAAACTCCAGGGTTAATTTCCAACAACCACTTTGTTAAATCACCCCTTAGACCTATGGGGCAATCTGTCATTGTCAGGATTATCATAACTTGTCCTCTGTTAACAGTATTCCATAACCTTCTTCAAATTCTTGCTCATCAAAATCAGACTCATCAAGTTCCTTCCCGTAAGATACAGCATTTTTCACCAAACCGTTTTTTTCATCCCAGAGCCACAATACATTGGTCTCAATTTCCAGCACATCTTTAGGTGTGCCATCCTCAGCAACGCCCAATAGCAGATCCCGGATGTCTCCAACCATGCGCACCAGGATTTTACCATTAGAGATCGCATCCCGCATAGCCCGTCTTGTAACTGACCCGATATCTTCAGGCTGCTTTGCCGCGACCTGAAATGCAATTGGAATGCTCAATTCCGCTTTATAAAGGTCGGCAATATCATATACGAAGGAGCGTTCATGCCCTGTGTGAATAAAACCCAGACCCGGGGCACATCCCAATGCAGTAATCACGCTGTGCGCCACTCCATATAGGCAAGCATGGGCGGCCGAAAGAGCCATATTAACTGCATCCCCTGCAGAGAAATCATTTGGATCGTACTCGCGGCCGCTCCAGGTCACTCCGGTAGCCTTTGCTATTTTCCGGTAAATAGAACGCACCCTGGCTCCCTCTCGACCCCGCAGCTGCTGCATTGTTAGTTTTGAAACATCTTCGTCTTTAAAACGCAGGGCATACATCCGGCGGGCAACCGCCAAACGACTACGTGTATTGGAAACCAGAGCTGCCTGTGCCGTGAGTATACGTGATGAATGAGTTAATGGGCGTCCATGGGCATAGTAGCGCACCCCGCGCTCTCCTACCCAAATAATACTGGCTCCAGCATCTCCAATAAGTTCCATCGCCCGATGCGTGATATTACTGCCCGGTCCCAGCATGATTACGCTGAGAGCAGCAGCAGGCACATGCACTGTTCCCCGTAAATCCGTAACTGTAATTGCATTGTCCTGCCGGTTTATCAGGCAGCGTTCCAAATACAAAAACGAAATTCTCTCCCGCATTGTTGGCAACGTTTGGAGTTGCGGCCGTTCTGTCCCCGGCCCTCCCCCGCTCATGGTGACACCTTCATGATCGTCAGCAGACCGCAGCCAAAAGCTTTAGCCCGTCCTATCCCCCGGGTCAAAGCCTGAAGAAAAAGAGTCAAATCAGTAACTTCGAGAACGCCTTCAAAGGTAGCCACTCCAAGAGTAATTGTCTTTTGGTGACGGCGAAAACGACGCGTTTCCCGGTGAACAACACGGAAAGACCCCTCTGTTAGTGCAAAGCCGTTTTTCTGAGCCCTTTCAAGCAGCCACTGCTCTTGCTGCCTGGCAGTAACATGAGCATATACCTTTCCGCGGTTATCTGACTGTTTTTCGTCGCCGGATTGCTTGACACTGTGAGCCGGGTTTGCACGTAAACGGAACTGCCATCGCTGACCTACCCTGATTTGATCTATTAAATAATTATAATTTTTTGTTTCCCACTTTTGATCGGCTTCCGGCCAGCCAAACTGCTCTACAATATGGGTGAAGTCCGGTTTCTGCTCGCTTAGCACCAGCAGGTAGGTGTCGTTTGCCAGCAGGTCTATACGCCAAAGGCTGCGGCCCTTAACAGATAATCCTGGCGGGAAACTGCTTTCCACAGCTGCATGTAGCCTTTGGGGAGAGGCCAGTGCCGCCATGGTATCCCGCCTGCGCGTGTTCAGGGCAACCCGTGATAGATACATCTTTTTTAACCCCTCCATTCTGACGTTGCATCATGTTCTGTTGGGTCCTCATTGCTCACTCCGGTAAGGGAACGTATTTCAACCTTTTCAAAATCATCTCGGACCATGCGAAAAGTATATTGACGGTGGCGTTGATCAAAAGTAACAGGTACATCCCGACGCATGAATGCCCCCTTTTCTCCAGGACCTACGTCACATACAACGGTCAGCTTTATCGTTTCAGAGCCTCTTTTGTTCTGGAACCACCTGCAAGCCTGCCAGGGCTCTTGCTCTAAAGCCCGCCTCAGGTTTGCCCGTCGCAACCCAATGACCAGATTACCCACCGGAGGGCAGGAACGCCGGCCTAAATAGAGCGGATAATGGGGTTTGTTCAGCGCCTCCATCAACGTGTTCAGGAAGTCTTCTTCGCCTTCCAGCCCCACCAAAAACACTGCATCGGCAAGATAGTGGCGGGTTGTCACGAAAGGAGGGTTCTTAGGATTCTGGGTTGCAGTGTGATAGTCTCGCAAAAGGGTTCCTGGTTGATCTATCCTGACACCGAAACGGAGGGCATTCAGATCCCCGGTCCCCTGATCTCTCCCCCTTCCGAGCGCGGCGGCAAGCAACCCAACCACCCCGCTTTTTGTAGGTTCCCTCGCTGTATCGCGAATGTCAAACTTACTGGCAACCCCCCAGGATTGCAACGGGGCTGCCATGCGCAGAAGCAGGGTGCTCATTTCTATTTCACACCCTCCTGCAGAATTTTTTTCACAACTTGTTCCACATTTACCAGCAGCTCTGACATCTCCACTTTCTCTCCGGATTTATCCAGCTCATCACCAAGGGAGATTACAAACGTCCTTTCAGGGGCATTCAAGAAGCTACCGTAGACAGATTCAGCATATTCAGCCAACACCCTGGTTGACTGCCTTTGATAGCCATCACTCCCAGCCCTGACAGGGCTCTCAAAGGCGCCGACCAGATTGACCGGTTGATCCCTTCGCACAGAAACCATAACCGCATAAGGGGGCGTGCTGTTTGCAAAGGTATTCATCTTCCCTGTGGGCATGGAGCAAATAAAGCCGCGGACAAATTCCCTGACAGCCATAGCGGCAGCCGCAGCACCCCCCAGGTTTTCTTCCAGATCGTGGGCAGCAACTGTAGCGTAACGATAGAGGGTGGAAGAATTAAACTCGATAGTTCCGATCATCCCCGCACCAGCCTGATCCTCCGGCGACCGATCATCCAGAGCTGTATAGTAATCATATTCGTTTTCCACCCCATGGGTAGAGATTGCATGAGCCACCTGGGCAGAAGCATCTGCGTTTAGAAAAGGATCATCCGCCACCATCCGACCAAAAAGGGCAATGTCAACTCCCATTCCAGCCTTCAGCGCCGCTTGTGTTTCTCTTTTACCAGGTATGGGTTCGCTAAGAGCCAACCTGGCCATATTTTCAGCCTGCTTGTTACTCATAAAAAAAAGAGCTCTTGCTTCTAAATCCTTGGTGCTGACCCCGGCATTGTCAATAATTTTTTGTGCAAGATCCATAGCTTCATCTTCACCAGTATCAGAAATGGCCCGGATCTGCCCCGCAACTTTATCAACAATCTTTTTTGTCCTCTCGCTCAGTTCCTCCTCACTAAAATATTCTCTGAACATAACCCTTACCGCTCTTTTCCAGGCCTGAGACGAAACCCGGGCCCGGCGGACGCCTCCATAGAGGGCAGTTTTGGGACTCCCCGTATCATCCCTGTTAACACAACTGGGCGGCAGCGACTGGATAACATGGATATCTACAAAAACCCGATCTAACCTACTGTTTGTCATTTTGATCCTCCTCATTTTCTGTTTCGGCTTTTCGCCGGCTAATGCGGTAATAGTCCTCCCCCCAGCGAAGCCGGACACGGTTTTTGTGTTCATCAAACTGGTACCAAAATAAGTCTTCAGCAAAACGTGCATAGTCAAGCGGAATGCTTTCTGCCCTGAGTAGCTGGATCATGCCCCGGGCGTGATAAGCAAATTCGGTAAACCCCACGGCTGTGACCACCGCATCAAAACGCCTCTTGATGGCCGGCTCCCGATCCCGATCGCGGCTTACAAGCGCTCCTATAGCCCCACCTAAGGAGTCGCCCGATTCATTGCTCTCCGGATCCCAGCCCACACTCATCGGGGTGTCGTGACTTTTACCCTGTTGATGCAGTGCAAAAAGGGTCAGTGCAGTATAGATAGCCCATTCAGAATAACTCGGTTCACCCCCCCTGCTGTAGAGCCTTTCCGGCATATTCTCAAGATAGATCTCGTATAGTTCGGGCAATTCCCCCGGCTGTTTGCCAATCCCCCGGCGGAGCCTGGCCAGCATAGCCCTGCTCCAGGGGCTGCCATTAAGCAGCAGATTGATCTTGTCATGGGTGAACCTTCTAATTAAATAGACAATGTCTCCCTGATCCCCCATCCTTTCAGCCCCCTTTCGTAATAGTTTGCACAACACCTCTGCGGAATTTTGCCAGCGCCCCGGGTGCAGTGTACAGGTTGCTCTCCCGACGGCTACCCCGTTTTTCATCCACCCATCGGCCCACTATTGCCTTTTCACCATACTGGTAGCTCATTTCCGTGCCAAGTTGGAAAAGTAAACGTTTCAGGGTGCCAATCCATTCCTGCTCCGCCTCCCCCATGTCTGTCTCCAAGGGATCTATAGCTGCAAGCCATCTTCGAAAGGGCTCGTCCATTCTGTAATAGGCCTCAGCCCTGGAGGCTTTTACCTTTCCCTCTCCGGCTCTATACTGAAGACTGTCAATATCTCCAGCGGCTTTTGCCAGATCAGAAGCCAGTACGGCCAGTCTTCTGACGCAGTCATCTGTTAATCGTAGCAAATTGTTTATTAGTGGCATCCACTTACTACCCAATTTAGTAAATATCCCATTATGAATTAACAATGTATCAACCGCCATGGCATCTACCTTTGCCTCCATAGGGCCATACTGAAATCCCACCGCACATAGCTGAATGATGCCCTCCTCCAAAAGGTTGCTTTCTCTCAACAGGGTTATCCATCGAACAACTCCAGGTATGATGTTCTCGTTCGTACCATCAGCCTGTGGCAGAATTGAACCGAGATCACGCCAAAGATTTCGCTCTATGCTGTGTTTGTTTGGGATGTATTGGCCCTTGGTATTCCCCCGGGTACTCAGATGCCAACCGGTCATCTGCTCAATAAACGTGTTTGCTGTCTGGAAAACGTCACCATATGAGTACAGGACACCCCTAACCAAATCCAGACCAGGTTTATTCCCGGCTTCAGCAAATAAACGGATCCGCCTCGATTGCCAGGTTAATAGTTCACAATACCCCTCTGGGCGGCGTTCTTTCTTTTGAGGGCCTGGTGCCGGTTCCTCTTCCCATGTTGGAATTCCATATGGCAAAAGCTCATTATTACCATGTAATAAAACAAAGTTGAGCAGAAGGGTTTCAAATAATGTGCCCATAGCAGGATAGACAACGCCTATTTTGCCAAGCCACCCCGTCCCACCACCGTCCTTGGTGCCGCCAACAACAGATGCTTTCTTCCCGGCATAATCCCAGCTTTGCATGGAAACCAGCCAACGTGCTGCTTCTGCAAAGGAAAGCGTTTCGGCATTTTCCCCCCTTTTTGTACTGATAAAGCGCCTTTCAGGCCTGCTAGGAACATCAGATACTATTTGTGCTACCGTGTTGATTTTTCCACTAGTCCCGTGCAGCCCCGCCACCTGGTAGAAAGGCCGCTCAGAATGGAAAAGATAAAATCTGTCCTTATAAAGGCCTAAACGTACTTTGATCGGTTCCATAGGGAAATGCCCCAGCTCCCAAAGGTTACGCCATCTAGCCAGAGCTTCTTCAGAATTTCCGATGGGACTTCGCTGCCCCTTCAAATCCGCCCGGGTAAAGGTAGAATATAGTATAGCCAGCAGCAGCCTTAAAATTGCCACATCCTGACTGGCCAATTCACCGGCAATACACTGCAATTCGTGGGCTCTCTCCAAAGCAGACAACAGTGATACTTCTTCTGACTCACCCCTTTCATTTAGCACCATTATCCAAGGCTCATAGAGCAGGTTAAAAACTTTATCCGGCAGTTTGATCACCCTCTTCAATTTTTCTGGATAATAGCCCGTAGGCCTGATCATAATGCAGGCGGTATCCACAGAGTTCGGTTTTAAGTTGTTCATCCAGGACCAGGAAAAGCTCTCCTTTTAGCCAGGAGGATTTCTGCCATTCATAGATTTCACCCAGGGCTATTTCCTCAAGTTCCTCTATGGTATCATCCAGTTTAAAGCACATTTCTCGTGGAAGCTGAATACTACATTCTGCCATTGCCTTTGCCAGCTCCCTTCCCGGGGG
This sequence comes from uncultured Syntrophomonadaceae bacterium, assembly GCA_964464625.1. Taxonomy (GTDB): domain Bacteria; phylum Bacillota; class Dethiobacteria; order DTU022; family DTU022; genus JAAZIN01. The sequence continues at coordinate 7,552 of CAYXKD010000045.1, read as the reverse complement.
TTCATGCACCGGGATCGGGTGGCCCCCATATTTAGCTAGCCAGGGCAACATTTGATATCCCCCTTTACAGCATTGGACTACCAGTACCTCGAGGGTATTCTCGATATCCCGCACCGCCGCCTCACCCCTTTTACCTGTAGGATCTCTGCTTATGCCTGTATCCAGCCAACCCACAAGATTACTCCCCCCCCTGAATGGATGAGCAATTTGGAAGGTCCCCGCCTTGGACCTCTTGTTACGGGTCTTATTATCCTCGGCCTCTTTGGCAAGCTCGTACTGAGATTGCAGGTCGGGGGCAACCTCAACACCTTCGGGGTTGTACACACCTTGGACCAGCCGCGGGATATCACCAGGCAGCTCGAGCATTTTGGGGAGGAGTGCACGCGTGTTCATCAACAAATACTTTCCATAGACCAGTTCAGCGCCGCGATCAAAACCCGTGTCATCCATTCCTGTGATATAACAAATCGGTTCTATCAATTTCGACGGGCGGTTACGCTGGTGCCGGTGTAAGCGACCGATCCGCTGGATCAACAAATCCATGGGACATATATCAGTGATCAAAACATCAAAGTCCAGATCGCAGCTCTGTTCGAATATCTGGGTGCCGACTACAATGTAGCGTTTCGGCCTGTCACCATCGATCCCCAACCTTGAGAACAGATCCTTTTCAGCCAGGGCTCGATCCATAGCCAAAAAACGGGAGTGGAGCAGCCTCACATCGTCGCCAAAGATCTCTTTAAGTGAGTAAGCGATCCCCTGTGCCCGCCTAACAGTATTGGCAATGATTCCAGCACACCCACCTCCAGCCAGAAGATCTGTCAGAAGGGGAGTTATCTGTTTATCATCCGGCAGTATCTTAAGAGAGACCTTCTGCTCACGTTGCTGGCCTTCAATTCTGTCCTGATCCACCTTCTCCCCCGTCGAATAGGTGATGATGGGGTAATCCAGAGTTGTAGCCCAGGTTGGCGGCAGAACCGGACCGGGCTTTTCTTCATCGAACAGGGGATCATACTCCGCTGTCTCCGTGTGCTCCTGATCCAGATAGGCCTTACAAAGATGTTCACGCCTGTCACCAGGCAAAGTCGCCGATAGAATGAGCACCGGCACATCGTAGGCGCCCAACCAATTGAGGACTCTGTAGAGATATTGGCTCATATAAGTGTCATAAGCATGGCACTCGTCAATAATAACAACTTTATTTGCCAGGCCCAGATGCCGCAAAGCAAGATGCTTGTGCTTCAGTGCAGCCATAAGGATCTGGTCGATAGTTCCGATTACAAAGTCAGCCAGGATCCCCTTTTTACGGCCGGTAAACCATTCATGGGCAATAATTGGGTCATCTCCGGTCCCCTCCTCCTCGTCCCCGACCCCCCAATAGATCTCTTTATTTAGAGACACCGACTTGATATCATTGTAAAGTTCGTTAAGATCGGCCTTTCCGTGAGCCAGGTAAACCGAATGAGCAACCTCGTTTTCCAGCCGCCCCATCCACTCGATAACCCTCGGGAACAATCCATTGGCAGTAGCTTGAGTGGGCAGGGCAAAAAAGATACCGCTGCGTTTTGTTTTTTCTGCCAGCACCTCCGCAGCCACAAGGGCAGCTTCAGTTTTCCCCTCACCCATCGGTGCTTCCAAAATCACTATTCCCGGATCAGGTAGGTTTCCCATTATCTCCAGCATGGCGGACTGTATGGGGCGAGGTTTTTTGAATCCAAAGCGCCTCTCGTATAGATCACCGTCTGTTATCAACCAGTCGTCACCCGGGGACCAACACTCAGGCAGTTCCAGGCCCTGCCATGCATTGACCGATCTAACCTTTGAGGATTTTATACTCTCTGAAAGCTCCAGATGGGGGAACAGCTCTTCGTTGCTCACAATCCAGTCCACCATGATCACCAGCCCGCTTAAGAGCACCTGCGCTGTTATATTGGGCCTCCAGGATCGGGCTTCGGCCTTTGGTACGTCAGCAAGTTCCAGCGCGTAAATCAGGAGCTCCTGCTGTAGCTCTTGCCACGTTTCCTGCCCTTTTGCCCAACCTAAATCAGCCTGATAGGACTGCTTAAGGTTGTACAGCTGAGTATATCCCGGCGGCTGTCCATGGTGGGCACCCAAAATGACAGCCAGTTCTCTATGAAAACCCGCCTCCTCCAGAATTACCTGGGAAGCCCAAAAGTGCCTGGCTTCTCTTGGGTGGAAGTAGTCCAAAATAGGCAGGCCGGCATCAGTGAGTTGCCCATGCATTTGCCCGTCAAGTTCGAAGGGGCCCAATCTGCTTTGAAAAGCAGGAATCGCCTTACCAAGATCATGTGCAGCAGCAAGAAAAATAAAGCAGGGCAGGGCTGCCTCGTCATAATCGGCGGCGCTCACCACCTCTAGATCAAGACCGTCAGCGATTTTTCTCTTGGTTGAAGCAGGGAGCCAATTGTGCCAAAGCGGTTTAGCAGTTTCCGCCGCATCGGCCATGTGGGTAACAAGTGGAAGCCACTTGCTCTCCTGACTACCGCGGGCTTTTTTCGCCCAAACAACCTTCGCACGCCAATCTTTCAATGCATCAATCCCCTTTTCATGATTCTGCATTTTTGTAAGGGCTTACCTGAAGTTGCAACAAATTATTTTAACGCTCAATGTGAGTTAAACATGGTCAGCGATCTACATTTTTACCGTGTTTGGTTGTTGTTTCCAGGTGTTTGGTAATGGATATTATTCCGGGGATCTTTGTTCTCAAACCAGGTGGCATATTTCGGCATTTGCTGCAGCTTGTTTTTCCAATAATCCCTATCTATTAATAATTTTCGCCATCCCTTTTCTTATCCCTTTACCTTTTTTAAATTTGTTGTGTTGTCAATCAGTCTATATACTTTTTAACAAAAATCCGGCATGGCCAGAATTTACGACTATGCCGAATTTTTTAGGGTACCACTTATTTAAGGTTTAAGTGCTTTATTTTATTTAAATTTATATTATCAATTGGTCCAGCAGTCTTCAGAACCGCTAAAGAGCTATAAAAAATAACTTAACAAATCTTTAAAAAGGGAGACAATTCTTTACTTCGTAAAAGATTCTTATTTGTGGTAAGATTACCTATACCTCAGGGATCATTTAAAAATAAAACAGACAAAGGGACAAGTGAGTTAAACGATGAATAAAACCTTGCTGGGTATGGCTTTAGTAGCTCTGTCTTTGATTGTAATAGCATTTTTCCAGGGGGGCCCCGCGATGGTGGGCCAGGGATTCATGGCAGCGGGAAAAACGCTTCTGGAGGTTTTTCCCCTCATAATTATCGCCTTTATCGTTGCCGGTTCGGTTTCTTCGTTGATCTCGAAAGAGATGGTGACAAAATGGCTGGGAGAAGGGGCTGGCTGGAAGGGGCCTCTGTTGGGAACGCTGATGGGGGCACTGGTTCCCGGGGGACCCTTTTTCTTCTACCCGTTAATGGCTACGCTCATTGTTTCTGGAGCAAATATCGGTACCATGATCAGTTTTGTAGCCGCCAAAACACTCTGGTACGTGGGCCGCATCCCCATTGAGATAGCTTTTGTGGGCGTGAAAATAACAGTCATCCGCGTGCTGATTACCTTTGCTGTACCCATAGTGGCGGGAGCGGCCGTAAATAGCTTCTTACCCGGTTATGCAGAAAAAATCCGGGAGCAAGTGACGCAGCTGCAAAGTAAGGGCAAACAAGTGCCGGATAGGGGGGCGGAGCATTGACCGGAGCAATTATTGTTCTATCACTGATGGCTGTAATATTATTATTCGCCTCTTACCGCCAGGGCAAACACCTGGAAAGTTTGAAGGAAGCAAAGAAATTGTTTTTTACTGTCCTGCCGCTTCTGCTATGCGCCTTTGTGGTTGTCGGTTTCATGAATGTGCTGATACCGGAGGAAACCCTGCTATCCTGGCTGGGAACGGAATCGGGTTGGAGAGGGCTGGTTATCGGGCCTCTCATCGGCGCACTCATCCAGGGCGGCCCCTATGCCTTTTTCCCCCTTTTCGGCGCCCTGTTTCGTGAAAGCATATCTATCGGAGCTGCAATAGCAATGATCACAGCCTGGGGAATGATCAATGTGGGGCACCTGCCCTATGAATTCACGTTTTTGGGATCTCGTTTTGTGATCCTCAAGTATGCCCTCTATATAGCGGTCCCCACCCTGGTGGGCCTGCTGGCAAATCTTTTGTTCGGCAATCTGCCCTAATTGTTTTCTTGATCATGGCATAAAACCGCCGTGGATAATTTCCGGGATAGAGGCAACGACATCTTTATTACCCACGGCCATTTCGGCCATCTTATTGATCTGTCCGGGGTGATCGCCGCCGGCGGGGGGCCGGTATTCTGCCCGGAGACAGCGGAAACCTGGGAAAATATTTCCCCGGGATCAGGGTGATCCTCCCCAAAACCGGAGAATATGTTACATGCAACTAGATCATGACCCATTTCTTTTCCAGGCCCTTGGCCAGGATGAATCCCGCAATAAAAGCCACAGCAGGGTTTACAGCAATGGAGAGAGCAGCCACGGCCAGGATTACATAGAAATCCTGCTTGTTTTCGATCCCTTTGGCTGCCGAGGCCAGGTCAATGCCGCTATAAAAAAGAAGGCAGCCCAGTGCGGCCTGAGGGATGAGGGCAAAAATGCCGGCGCTCTCTTTACCCAAAAACAGCCCTGCCGCCAGTAGTACACCCCCGATAATATATGAGGTATACCCTGTCCTCCCGCCGAAACGGTGATGAGCGGCTACCCCCCCTGCACCGTGGCACATCATGAATCCCCCCAGGGGTGCGGAGATAAGGTTGGCCGCTCCCATGGTCAGACAGAGGTTCTTGTCGCTTACCCTGGAGGCGCGGCCACCGTAGAGTTCACGGGATAGCGCCGTGGTCACCAAAACAGCATTGGCCAGCGTCAGGGGCAGCTGCGGCAGCGCAGCCAGGAAAAAACCCCTGTTGAAATCAGCAAGTGCAGGCAGGCCGATTTCTGGCAGGTGAATCCCCAGGGAAACCGATGGTAGCGGAAGTCCGGGATGGAGCAGAAAATTCATAGCCACCCCGATGAGCACTGCAATGATGGCTGCCGGAAAACGCCTTCTCCCGAGCATAGGCAGCATCAGGGCCAGCAGCAGCCAGCCGATAAGCGGCTCTGTGGCGATCCGCTCTACACCCAGCTTGGCCAGGGTAAGCCCAAGGCCCACCTGGATACCGCTAATCACTGCCGGAGGGGTAATCCGGCCTATAAAACCGATCAATCCCGTCAAGCCCAGCACCAGCAGCGTCACACCGACGATAAGACCGGCTGCCGCAACCTCACCCGGGGTAAGACCGTATGTCAACACCGCAGCCCCGGCTACCTTCATGGGCTGCACCGCCATAGGAATCCGGTAAAACCAGCCGCAAAAAATATAGAAGAGTCCAAAACCTGTAAAAATACTAGCCGGGTTAAAGCCAGCAATACTGATCGCCCCCAGGACATAGGGCAAAAAGGTACCCAGATCGCCGATCGAGCCCGAGAGCTCACCCAAAATGTTGATCTTTTCTTTTTTATTCATAAAGTTACAGCTCCTTCCAGAGCAGCAGCACACACCGCCTGCCGCCTACTGCATTTCCACCAAATCCGCTGCTCTTTTTTACCATGGATCCACTGCCTTTTGAACCGGCTTACAATAGATCAAACCTGGGAGGTGTGAGCAGCCCGGGTGGAGTCGTCCTCCCCGATTATAAATAAGCGGTTGGAGGGCAACTGGAGGCAGCAGCTCTCCCCGGCGGGAATGTAGGGGGCGGCCAGCTTGGAAACCTCGGCCTCCAGGTGAAATTCTCTGTTCAGACCGTTAACCGCCCTGAAGCGGTATGTGTACGAAGAAACCCCATCTACCGCTTCCACCACCAGGGCTTTCAACATATTCTCGCAGGGATCCTTCTCGATTCGGATATACTCCGGCCGGATCCCCACCGTGATTTTCTGATCCCGGCGGTATGTATTGAAGCGGGTCAGGCTTACCTGAAACCTTTCGTTCCATTCTCTCACGAGCACGGTGGCCCTTTCGTGATCTATGCTTTCAACAACCCCCTCGGCCAGGTTTTTGGCGCCTGTCAGCGCCGCCACTGTCCTGCTGGCCGGTGCATTGATCAGGGTATCCTTGGGGCCAAACTGCAGAATGCGCCCCGCCTCGTACACAGCTATCTGCGAGCTTAACCGGTAAGCCTCTTCAAGGTTATGGGATACAAACACAATATTGCCCTTGTAAAACTGGTGTATGCTTAATATTTCCCGCTCCAGCTGTCCCCTGACCTGTGTGTCAAGCGCTGAGAAAGGCTCGTCCAGCAGCAACATCTCCGGCTCGGGAGCCAGGGCCCGGGCCAGGGCCACCCGCTGCTGCTGTCCCCCCGAAAGGTGGCGGGGATAGCGGTCCCGAAATTCTTTCAGGCGCATCTTATCAAGCAGGTAGGCGACGCGGGCTTCAATCTTTTCGCGCTTCAGATTGGATATGCCGAAGGCGATATTATCGAAAACCTTGAGATGGGGAAACAGGGCATAGTTCTGAAAGACATAGCCTATTTTCCGTTTTTGCGGGGGCAGGTTGAGATTGTTTTCGGAATCGTAAAGCACCCTGCCGTTGACATTGATGTAACCCTCGTCGGGTCTCATCAGCCCCGAGATGCACTGCAGCGTCATGCTCTTGCCGCTGCCCGAGGGGCCTACGATGGAAAGTATTTCCTGGTTTATGGAGAAAGCAACCTTCAGGTTAAAACCGGGGAGTGTTTTTTCTATTCTTACCTCAAGCAATACAATTACCTCCAGCAGGCTTAATGCTTCATATAAGTATGGATGTTGCGCTTCCAGTAATTGAGCAAAAAGATAGAGCTCAGCGATATAACCAGAATTACTGCGACCCAGAGGAGGGCCCTTTCATTGTTCCCCGCCGCCACTGCAAAGTAGATCGCCAGGGGGATGGTCTGCGTTTTGCCGGGGATATTGCCCGCCAGCATCAGGGTGGCCCCGAATTCGCCCAGGGAGCGGGCGAAGGCGAGAATAATACCGGCCATGATCCCCGGCCAGGCCAGCGGTACAGTCACCCGCCAGAATGTGGTCCATTCGGAGGCGCCCAGGGTGCGGGCGGCATTTTCAATATTGGGCTCGATCTGCTCAAAGGCGCCCCGCGCTGTCTGGTACATCAGCGGGAAAGCGACAACGGTAGAGGCAATCACTGTAGCAGACCACGAAAATATTACGGTAGTCCCCATCTTGAGCAGCAGCTGCCCCAGGGGGCCGTGCTTTCCGAAGAGCAGCAACAGGCCGAAACCCAGCACCGTGGGAGGTAAAACCAGGGGCAGGGTAAAAAGACCATCGATGACCCCCTTGGCCCTTCCATGGTAATAAGCCAGCCAGCGGGCAGCCGCGATCCCCAGGAAAAAGGTAAATATTGTGGATACAGAGGCGGTTTTCAGTGAAATCCATACCGGGACGAAATCAAATTCTGACATATTTAATCTCCGCTTGTGGTAATTTTTAGCCGCCGGCATTGTGGCGCAGTGGTAAATTCCTGCGCCCTATCTTCCCCTACC
>CAYXKD010000044.1:0-16626 GCA_964464625.1 uncultured Syntrophomonadaceae bacterium | reverse complement strand
TCAAGTCCGGTTCTGAGAGGGCCTGGGGGTGAAACTCCCCCGGGCTACTCACCTGGTAATAGTGTTCCCCGCATGCGCGGGGGTGATCCCCCCTCTTCCACAGCTCGCCATACCAGGTACCGGTGTTCCCCGCATGCGCGGGGGTGATCCTTCGCGACTATCACGCAGAATAGCAGCAGAACAGTGTTCCCCGCATGCGCGGGGGTGATCCCAGCACTCTCCGCAGGCGGTATATGTCCGGCTGGTGTTCCCCGCATGCGCGGGGGTGATCCCGTCAGCGGCAGGGGGTCGCCAGTGACTGGATCGTGTTCCCCGCATGCGCGGGGGTGATCCCAAGGCCTGCTCATCGAAGAAGGCACCGAGAACGTGTTCCCCGCATGCGCGGGGGTGATCCTGCTGTTAGACTGTCATTGCCGTTCCACAGCGCGTGTTCCCCGCATGCGCGGGGGTGATCCTACCGTCAACAAGCCAGTCTATGGCTTGCCTGCGTGTTCCCCGCATGCGCGGGGGTGATCCCCTGAGCGTGTGTGCGCAGATCCATCTGGGAAAGTGTTCCCCGCATGCGCGGGGGTGATCCTTCGTCCTCATCAATGCTGCCAAGAACAACATAGTGTTCCCCGCATGCGCGGGGGTGATCCAAAAAGCGAATGGCCAACAGGCAGCAGACCCTAGTGTTCCCCGCATGCGCGGGGGTGATCCCCTACGCCACCTCATGGCACCCGGGTGAGGCGGGTGTTCCCCGCATGCGCGGGGGTGATCCCTATCCGCCGTATTCCCGCCCCCAACATGCGCCGTGTTCCCCGCATGCGCGGGGGTGATCCTACCACCTTGCAAGCATACATGCAATATTGCTGGTGTTCCCCGCATGCGCGGGGGTGATCCTTACATGCATGTCCATGTGCAAGCCGTACTTGTGTGTTCCCCGCATGCGCGGGGGTGATCCTCCGACATGAGCGGGCTTTAGAAATTACTAAAAGTGTTCCCCGCATGCGCGGGGGTGATCCCAACGCTGCTGCCCAACTCGAACCTGGCAACACGTGTTCCCCGCATGCGCGGGGGTGATCCCCGGTACGCAGCAGACATAGGAGATTGGATATCGTGTTCCCCGCATGCGCGGGGGTGATCCTAATTTCGTTCAACAGATAAATTAACGCTGCCAGTGTTCCCCGCATGCGCGGGGGTGATCCTCAGTGATGGTCTGCGTCGTGGAATCGAATGTAGTGTTCCCCGCATGCGCGGGGGTGATCCTCAGTGATGGTCTGCGTCGTGGAATCGAATGTAGTGTTCCCCGCATGCGCGGGGGTGATCCTAGAGGCTATGGCCGTTTTGACAAAAAGAAAGCTGCTGACTGTTGTTCAGGTCAGATCAGGATGCTGTGCAAGAGGGGAAGGAGCAGGGGTATAGTAATGGTAAGGATTGTTCCTGTGATCAATGTGACGAGACCAAGCTCAGAGCCGATAGCCCTGGTGATGGGGACCAGGGCGGTGTCCATGGCTGCCGCGCCGCCTACGGCGATGGGGCTGCCCTTGCTGATCCTTGCCAGCAAGGGCAGTAAGAGAAAGGTGGAGAATTCCCGGATCATGTTCACGATAAAGCCGTATGTACCCATTTCCGCACCGTACATCTGGATCATGAAGGCGCCAGTGAGGCTGTAGAAACTCATTCCGCTTGCGGAGATCACGGAGACATGCGGAGGCAGTTTGAGCAGGAATCCCGAGATGCTCCCTCCGATTATGCTTCCGAAAAGTATGGCGCATGAAAGAAAAATCACCTTGAACCCCACTGCCTTCAGGTATCTGAAGACGCTGCGGTTTGCACCCATGGTGATACCGGCGCATATGTAGATGAGCACCAGGGCGCCGGTGAGCAGATAATCCAGGAGAGATTCCATGTGGTCATAGCTGACCAGGTAGCCGGCGATTGTCCCGATGATAATGGTTAAAGGCATAATCCAGATCAGGGGTGAGATTGATCCCTTTTCAGGTGTTATTTCCCTGTCTCTATCAATTCCAGTTAAGAGGGTTTTCTTGCTTATCTCATCGAGGGGCAGCAGTAATTTTTCTACGATAACTGTGCAGATAACACTGCAGGCCATGGCGCAGAAGGAGATGAGCAAGCAGTTGAGCCCTATTGAGCCCAGACTGGAGAGAATCGATTTGCTGCCCCCCAGGTTCATACCAACGGTTAGCAACAAAACGATCAAAGCCAGGTTGATCAGGGATTCCAGAGCTTTTAAAAACCTGTCCGGCAATTTATTAAGGCCTATGGCTATTCCCAGGCCCAAACATACATAGGGCATCCACGTCCACATCGTCTTGCCTCCATAATTTGTTGAAAGGACGAAAGGCTCATTTCTGCAGCGCTTTATTTTTCTTTTTTGGGGCGCAGTCCCTTAATTCCGGAATGGCGCCTCCGGCAATGGTCCAGAGATAGAGGCTGGCCACCGTTCCATAAGGGGAGTAGCGTCTGGCGTACCTGGCGAATTTTTCTCTGTCGATCTTCCTGTGGCGGTAGAGCATGCGCATGCCGCGGTGGAGGGCCAGGTCCCCGAAGCTGACGATATCGGGTCGCTGCATGCAGAAAATCATGACCATCTCCGCAGTCCATCTGCCCACTCCTTTAAGGGAAGAGAGTCTTTTTATAACTTCGTCATCAGGCAGATCGCGGAGTGCCTGAATGTCAAATTCTCTGTTTTTTACTTTTAAGGCGAAATCTTTGATATATTCGGCTTTTCTGAAGGTCGTGCCGATTTTTTGCAGTGTATTTAAGTCAAGGCTGCAGATCGTCTCTGCGTTGACAGGCTCTATCCTGGCGCAAAGTCTTTGCCAGACTGTCTCCTGGGCGGGTGTTGAGATCTGCTGCCCGATAATATGGCGGACAACAGAGGTGAAAAGATCGCTTTCGGTGGCCCGGCGGATAGGTCCGATGCGGTCAATGGCTGTGCCGAGAAGTTTGTCTTTCTTTTTCAGGTATTCGGTTTCTGTTGGGCCGTATTTGAAATGCAAAGGTAACCCCCCAATGCTGCAATTATAGCATAGGATCTGAAGCAGGTGCGTTGGAGAGGGACGCTTCGCTTCGCTAAGAGATGCTTCGTTTTGCTCAGCATGACAGAAAGGGGCTCATCATGACAGCAGGAGGAGACAGGGCGCAGGTTGTTGGCGGTAAAATTGAACTGTGCTAAAATAAGGCAGTGAGATTTTGCAGGAAAGGATGGGTTTTTATGGTTCAGCAGGGCAAAAGCACTTCCACCGGGCGGGGCAGGGAGAAGGAATATGTCAAGGAGGTTACCCCGCAGGCGGTGGATTATTCGCAGTGGTATATTGACGTGGTCTTGAAGACAGAGCTGATGGATTATGCTCCGGTGAAGGGGTGCATGGCCATACGCCCTTACGGGTACGCCATCTGGGAGAAGATGCAGGAGCTTCTGGACGGCCGGTTCAAGGAGACGGGCCACCAGAATGCCTATTTCCCTCTCTTCATTCCCCAGGAGCTGCTGCAAAAAGAGGCGGCGCATGTGGAGGGCTTTGCTCCTGAAGTGGCCCTGGTGACAAGGGGGGGCGGCGAGACGCTGAGCGAGCCGCTGGTGGTGCGGCCCACCTCCGAGGCGATCATCTGCGATTTCTATTCGCGCTGGATTCAGTCATGGCGCGATCTGCCGCTGCTGATCAACCAGTGGTGCAATGTGGTCCGATGGGAGAAGGTAACCCGGCCTTTCCTGCGCACCTCCGAGTTCCTGTGGCAGGAGGGTCATACCTGCCACCGCACCGAGGAGGAGGCGGAGACGGAGACGCTGAAGATGCTCGGCGTTTATCAGGACTTTCTGGAAAATGAAATGGCCATCCCGGTGATCTCCGGCCGCAAGTCGGAGCGGGAAAGATTTGCCGGCGCTCTGCGCACATATACCGTCGAGGGGCTCATGCGCGACGGCCGGGCGCTGCAGGCGGGCACCTCGCATAACCTGGGGCAGCATTTTGCCAAAGTTTTCGATATCACCTTCCTGGATCAGGATGATTCCCTTAAATATGTTTGGCAGACCTCCTGGGGTGTCTCCACGCGCCTCATCGGCGCACTGATCATGGTGCACGGAGATGATCGCGGACTGATGTTGCCGCCGCGGATTGCGCCCATCCAGGCGGTGATCGTGCCCATCATCACAAAAAAGGCCAGGGATGAAGTGCTCGCGGCAGCCCGGCGGCTTACGGAGACTTTGCAGCAGACCGGCATCCGCCTGAAGCTAGACGACCGCGAGGGTTATTCGCCGGGCTGGAAATTTAACGAGTGGGAGATGAAGGGGGTGCCGCTGCGGATCGAGCTGGGGCCCCGCGATCTTGCCGCGGAGCAGGTTGTCCTGGTGCGCCGCGACAGCGGAGAGAAGGAGGCAGTTCCCTGGGCGGAGCTGCCCCGGCGGTTACCCGTTTTTTTGGAGGAGCTGCAGGGTGATCTTTACCGGCGGGCGCTGCAATACCTGGAGAAAAATACGCGCAGCGGCGCTGATTATGCAGAGTTTCTTGATGTAATGGAGCGGGAACGGGGCTTTTTTGTCGCTTCGTGGTGCGGCCGCGAGGAATGCGAGCTCAAGGTAAAAGAGGATAGCAAGGCCACAATCCGCTGCATTCCCTTTGACAGGCAGCTGGAGCATGAAAACTGTATCGTCTGCGGCGGCAAGGCTGCCCAGGTGGTCTATTTTGCCAGGGCTTACTAGGGCACTGCCGTGGGGGCGGGGTGACTGGGTGGCACCTTTTCTGCCGGGAGGGGTTTTGCGTAAAGCCCGGCAAGAGACCCGGAAAGATCAGGGGCGGATCATTCAGGAGGGTTTTCTCCCCGGGCTTGCGGAATTCCGAGGGTAGCGGAACTCCGCTGGATGGCGGGTCTTTTACGGCAGGGCCGGCGCAGTACAATACTAAATTGAAGAAGTGTGGCAGGAGAGGAGTGGTTTACCATCGCTGCACCCAGGGTTTATTATGCAGGGAGCAGGGCGCAGTCTCACCGCGACAACCTGCTGAACAAGGTAAGGCTTCTTTTTGATCGCGTCGGCGCCGCGGAATTGATCAGACCGGGCGATCTTGTGGCGATAAAGCTTCATTTTGGTGAAAGAGGCGGCACCACATTTATCAATCCCGTGCTGGTTCGTCAAGTTGTCCAGGAGATAAAGAAAGCAGGCGGCCGGCCTTTTCTATGCGATAGCAACACCCTTTACACCGGCGGGCGATCCAATGCGGTGGATCATCTTGAGACGGCGCTGCAGCACGGCTTCAGCTATGCCACTGTGGAGGCGCCGGTCATCATTATGGACGGGCTGCGCGGCCGGGGCTATCATGATGTGAAGATCAAGGGAAAGCATTTTGACAGTGTCCAGATCGGTGCGGCGGTGGTGGAGGCGGATTTTCTGGTGGTGCTTTCCCACGTAAAAGGCCACATGATGACCGGATTTGGAGGGACGATAAAAAACCTGGGCATGGGCTGCGGCAGCCGCACCGGGAAGCAGAGAATGCATTCGGCAGTCAAACCGGTGATCAAAACAGATAAATGCCGCCGCTGCGGCAGCTGTGTGAGCTGGTGCGCCGCGGGGGCGATAACTGAAGATGATGACGGGAGAGCCAGGATCAACCCCGAAAAATGCACCGGTTGCGGCGAATGCATTATTTCATGCCGGCATGGGGCGGTGAAGGTGCAGTGGCGCACAGCTTTGGATGAATTGAATGAGCGGATGGCGGAGTATGCCTGCGGTGCGCTGCAGGGGAAAGAGGAGGCCGCTGTTTTTTTCAATTTTCTGCTTGATGTGATTCCCGATTGCGACTGCAACCCCTGGAGCGATCTTCCTGTAGTTCCTGATATCGGCATTATCGCCACGACAGATCCGGTGGCTGCAGATCAGGCGGCGCTAGATCTGATTAATGCCCAGCGGGGGATTGCCGCCTCGGCACTGCCGGGCGCCTCTGAACCGGGGGATGATAAATTCACTGCCCTCCATCCCGAAACTGACTACCGCGTGCAGTTGACCCATGCCGAAAAGATGGGACTGGGCAGCCGCCGCTATGAACTGATCACGGTGGAACCGCGAAAAGAGAAAAAGGACGGTGCCTGACAGCATAACAATTTTAGCCGTTAAAAGGAGAAAGCGATGACCAAGCATGCTCTTAGAAAACACATTTATGCGTTGCGGGACAGTTTAACACCGGAGGAGATCTCGGCGAAAAGCAGGGCTCTTGCCGGGCAGCTTGAAAAACTGCCCTTTTACCGCGAGGCGGGTATGATCATGTTTTTCCTTAACTTTCGCAGCGAGGTCGAAACGGGGGAGATGGTTGAAAGAAATTTGGCCCGCGGCGGCCGGGTGATTATCCCCAAGATGGTGCCTGAGAAGCGCGAGCTCATTCCTTCGGAGCTGTTGGATTGTGAAAATGATCTTGTCAGCGGTTTTTTTGGCGTCCCCGAGCCGCATCCCGAAGCGCTGCGTCCCGTTGATCCCCGGCAAATCGATCTGCTCATTGTTCCGGGGGTGGCTTTTGATCTGCAGGGCAACCGCCTGGGATACGGTGGCGGGTACTATGACCGTTTTTTTGAAAGGTTGCGCCCAGGGGTGCCCCTGGTGGCTCTGACTTTTGAGCTTCAGCTGGTGGAAGAGGTTCCGGTGGAATCATGGGACCGGCCTATGGACTGGCTGGTTACCGAAAGGCGGGCGATCCACACGGCAGGCAAACCGGGATTTACCCGTTAAGCCCGCCATATGAATAGTGCCCTCTATTATGACTGTTAGTCAGCGTTTTGATGAAAGAAACCTTGCAGCACCATACCGTTTAGGATTACGCAGAGGCGCTCCACATCGGGCTCGCGTTCATTGACAACTTCCCAGATGAAACAGTCAACAAGCAGAACATAGCCTTTTGCCCCGATCTGCGAATCAAAGGGCTTGGCAAATCCTTTTTCCTGGGAATAGACGATGGACTTCCGGGCTACCTTCTGGAAATGGTCCTTAATGCTTTGCCAGTGAGCAGCTACGGTTTCAGAGAGGCGCAGTGCCTGCTGATAAACTTTCATGATAGGGCGGTTCTGTTCTGCCAGGGTAAAAGCAGTTAGCATCAGGTTATAGAAAATTTTCTCCGCCTCCTTCAGGGAATCAGGAGCGAATTCGATATCCAGCAGTGTATAAAAATCATCGAGGATATTGTCTACTACCCGGCTGAGGATGTCATCCTTTCCCTTGAAGTGGCTGTAAACTGTACCGTATCCTACATTGGCTGTTTCGCTGATCCTGGCAATGGTAGTTTTGGCATAACCCTCACTGATAAAGACTTTCTGAGCGGTATCCAAAATCAGGTTGCGTGTAATCCGGCTGCGCAGGTAACGGCGCGGACGCCTGGCTGGCTTCCCTTTCTTAGCTGTTTTACTCATCCTAAACCCTCCCGGTAAGTTTTAAAGTAACATCTTCTTATATATATGCTGGTATTGTATCATGTTATTTCAAAATTGCAAACTAAAAGTTATAAAATATGTTTGCTTTTGTAACACCTCAAGAAAAGTAGTATGATGGTACCTGGAAACTTTCGGATGGGGTGAGTCTATGGCTATTTGGGCTATTGCCGATCTGCATCTTTCCCATGATCAGTCGAAACCGATGGATATCTTCGGTCCCGAATGGCAAAATCACAGTGATAAAATTGCTGCCAACTGGAACCGCCTTGTCGGAGAGGAAGATCTTGTCATAGTAGCCGGGGATATTTCCTGGGCGATGAATCTTTCTGATGCGGCAGCCGATCTGAATTGGATTTCCGCACTTCCCGGGCAAAAACTTCTGATAAGGGGAAATCACGATTATTGGTGGTCCTCCATTGGTAAGGTGCGCAAAGCGCTGCCGCCGGGCATGACCGCCCTGCAGAACGACCATTTTGTTTTTGAAGGCTGGGCTGTATGCGGCACCAGGGGCTGGATCTGTCCCGGCGAGGAAGGTTTCGACAGCGAGCATGACGAGAAGATTTACCGGCGCGAAGTGGGGCGGCTGCAGCTATCTCTGGAGAGTGCCGCCCGGGCCGGACAGGAAAAAATTATCGCCGCGTTGCATTATCCACCTTTCAACCGGCAGAGCAGTCCCAGCGACTTTACCGGACTGTTGGAACATTTTAGGGTGAGACATTGTGTTTACGGCCATATCCATGATGAAGGGCGGGAGAGGCTTTTCCAGGGCGAACGCGGAGGGGTGACTTACCGTTTTATCGCCTCCGATGGTGTGGACTTTTCTCCCCAGGCCGTGATCCCCTAATAGCGGTAGTCCGAACCGTATCTTTTTTTAGCGAGGATTCCCACGCTCACCCCCACAAGAAAGCCGCCGATATGGGCCCACCAGGCAATGGCCTGCACCCCTGCCAGGGCTCCCTGCAGCGAGGCATTGATCAATTGCAGGATAAACCAGAAACCGAGAAAAAGTACTGCCGGCAGGTGGACAAAGGTGATGAAAAAACCAAGGGGGAGAAGGGTGAGGATGCGGGACTGGGGAAAGAGAATAAAGTAGGCTCCCAGGATCCCGGCGATGGCGCCGCTGGCGCCCACAAGGGGTGTTGTGGAGAAGGGGCTGCTGAAAATATGAAAAAGCTGGCTTGCTGCCCCCATAAAGAGGTAGAGCAGCAGGTATTTCAGGTGGCCAAAACGGCATTCAATATTATCCCCGAATATCCAGAGATAGAGCATGTTACCGATGAGGTGGAGCCATCCCCCGTGCAGAAAGTTGGCTGTGAGCAGCGGGGTGGAGGCTGTCACAATGGCTTCCGAAGAGAACCCGGGCCTAAAGATACCCATCAGGCTGCCTATCAGGTTGGCGGGGATGGTACCGTATGTTGATATAAAATTGTAGAGTTGTTCCGGCGGCAACATCTGCTGGTACAGAAAGACGATGACATTTAACACTATCAAAGAGATGTTGATCGCTGGGAAACAATTGCGCGGTGCAGTGTCCCTGATGGGGATCATGAAAAATCTCCTTTTTTAAATCTATTATATCCTTCCCGTTTCAAACCGCCACCCTTGCATTGTTTGGCGGTGGGCTGGGTTAAAAATTCAATCTTCCCGCTGCACTTTGCTTTTTAACCTCTATTTGTACTTTTCGGCAGGATTCCTTCTGTTTAAAAGAGAATACATGATTGTTGTACATCATGCAAATACAGGTGAGGAGGTTAGCCATATTGAGCAGCGTGGGCGCATCTGCAGTTCAGCAGGAGATTGACCTGAGCGGAATCGACGATCTGCTGAAACCTTACTTGGGAAAACAGGGAACGGTTATCCCGGTTCTGCAAAGCCTGCAGGATCATTTCGGTTATCTGCCACGCCCTGTCCTGGAGTATACGGCGGTGCGGATCAAAGTTCCTCTGAGCAGGCTTTACGGGGTGGCCACATTTTATGCCCAGTTCAAGATGACTCCCCGGGGCAGGAACATCATCAGGGTTTGCAAGGGGACGGCCTGTCATATTCAGGGAAGCCCAAAGGTGGCTGATCGGGTGGAGGAGATTCTGGGGATCAAAGGGGGCGAGACAACGCCTGACTTGAGGTTTACCCTTGAAGAGGTGGCCTGTATCGGGGCCTGTGCTTTGGCTCCGGTGATGACCATTAATGACGAGCCGCATGGCCGCCTGACCCCGGACCTGATCAAAAAGATACTCGACAGTTACGAATAGCTCAGCCGGAGGTGCTAAGATGAAGCGGTTTATTGATCCTTGTTGTGAAAAATGTACCCATACGAAAGAGACGCCGTGCAAGGACTTTATTGAATGCTGCCTCAAGGGGCCTATCTGTCATGAAAATGCTGGCTGTGCGGTGAAGAGAAAGGCAATAGTTGAAAAGGTAGCTTTGAATGAACACTTTGTAGTCATTTAGAAAGCGATCTTCTCTATGAGGGAGGTTGGAGGATTTTGTATGAAAAACACCTGATGATCTGCGGGGCTACCGGATGCCTCTCTTCGGGCTCAGCAAAGGTGCTGCAGGCCCTCCAGGATGAACTGGCCAGCCGCGGTTTGAAAGAGAAATGCCGCCTGGTCATGTCCGGCTGCCCGGGTTTCTGCGAAGTCGGTCCTATTCTTGTGGTTTATCCCGACGAAGTATTCTACTGCCATCTAAAACCCGAGGATATCCCCGAGCTGGTGGAGAAACACTTAATCGGTGGTGAAATCGTCGAGCGGCTCCTTTATAAGGGACCCGATGTGGAGGCCCCGGCACGTTTTTATGAATCCATGCCATTTTACCAGAAACAGGTATTCAATGTTCTGCATAATAGCGGCATTATCGATCCTGAGAGTATTGATGAGTATATCATGCGGGGCGGTTACCGGGCTCTTTCCCGTGCCCTGAAGATGGAGCCCATGGAGATAATTAATGAAGTGAAAAGAGCAGGGCTCCGGGGACGCGGCGGCGCCGGATTCCCTACAGGATTGAAATGGGAGTTCACATACCGGGCAGTGGGCGACAAAAAATACGTTGTTTGCAATGCTGACGAGGGCGATCCCGGGGCTTTCATGGACCGCAGCATTCTCGAGGGCGATCCCCATGCCGTGCTTGAAGGGATGCTTATTGCTGCGCGTTCCATAGGCAGCAACGAAGGCTATATTTACTGCCGCGCCGAATATCCCCTGGCGATAAAACGGCTCAAGCTGGCCATTGACCAGGCTGAAGAATACGGAATCGTAGGAGAGAACATTCTCGGCTATGGTTTCAATTTTCATTTCAGTATAAAAGAAGGAGCAGGAGCTTTCGTCTGCGGAGAAGAGACGGCACTGTTAGCTTCCATAGAAGGCAAGCGGGGAATGCCCAGGCCCAGGCCGCCCTTCCCGGCAAACGAGGGTCTCTGGGGCAAACCCACCTGCATCAACAATGTTGAGAGTTTTGCCAATATTCCGCTCATCCTCCGTGAGGGTGGAGTGGATGAATATATACAGATCGGCACCGAAAGCAGCAAAGGAACCAAGGTTTTCGCCCTGGCGGGCAAAATCCGCAACACCGGTCTCTGCGAGGTGCCCATGGGGATTACGTTGCGCGAGATCATTTTCGATATCGGCGGCGGGATCAAGAGCGGCCGGGAATTCAAGGCAGTCCAGGCGGGCGGGCCTTCGGGCGGCTGTATCCCTGCCGCGCAGCTGGACCTGCCTGTGGATTACGATTCGCTCACCCAGGCCGGTGCGATTATGGGCTCGGGCGGGCTTGTGGTCATGGACGAGGGCACCTGCATGGTGGACCTGGCCCGCTATTTCTTGAGCTTCACCCAGAAAGAATCATGCGGCAAGTGCATTCCCTGCCGCGAGGGAACAAAGCGGATGCTGGAGATCCTGGAGAGGATTACGGAGGGCAAGGGGGAGCCGGAGGATCTTGATCGGTTGCATGATCTGGCTTTCTCCATCAAGGACAGCGCTCTCTGTGGTTTGGGCCAGACCTGCCCCAACCCCGTATTAAGCACTATCCGCTACTTCCGTCACGAATACGAGGAGCACATCAATGAAAAATTTTGCCGCGCCGGGGTCTGCAAGGAACTTTTTGAATATAATATCGATCCCGAGCTTTGTGACGGCTGCCGCCGCTGCGTCAGGGTCTGCCCCGTCGACGCCATCAGCGGCGAGCGCAAGGAGCCTCATGTTATCGACTCCGTAACCTGTACCCGCTGCGGCAGCTGCGTGGAGCGGTGCCGCCGGGAAGCAATAAAGGTAATTCCTGTAAGGAGTGAAGCTGATGTCAGCTATTAAATTAACCATAGACGGCCGGCCGGTAGAAGTGGAGCCGGGGACAACGATTCTCGAAGCGGCCCGGCAGCTGGGGATTGACATCCCCACTTTCTGCCACGATCCCGAGCTGGCACCGGCCGGTGCCTGCCGCATATGTGTTGTGGAGGTGGAGAAGGCGCGGGCGCTGGTGGCTTCCTGCTGCGCTCCCGTATCTCCCGATATGGTTGTGCACACCGAATCCGATCGAGTTGTGCAGGCGAGGACCACCATCTTAAGGTTGATCCTGGCCAACCACCCCCTTGATTGCATCACTTGCGAGAAAACAGGGCAGTGCAAGCTGCAGGATTACTGTTACCGTTACGGGATCTCTGCAAGCGGTTTTGACGGCGAAGTGAAGGAAGTGCCTCTGGATGACACCAATCCATTCTACGTCCGGGATATGGAAAAGTGTATTCTTTGCGGCCGCTGCGTGGGCCGTTGCCAGGAGATTAACGGAGCGGGAGCCATAGACTTCATCGGGCGCGGTTTTAACACCATCGTGGGAACGGCCTTCGACGTTCCTATAGAAGATTCAAGCTGTGTATTCTGCGGCATGTGCGTTGATGTCTGCCCTGTGGGAGCTTTAACGCCAAAAGCCGGTGTGGGCAAGGGCCGGCCCTGGGAAGTGGATAAGGTAAAGACCATCTGCCCTTACTGCGGAACCGGATGCAGTATCTACCTGCATATAAAAGAGGGCCGCATCATCGGAGCCAGCCCCGACTTTGAGGGCCCCGCCAACCGGGGGCACCTCTGCTCCAAGGGTCGCTTCGGCTGGGATTTTGTGCAGAGCGAAGAAAGGCTCACCAGTCCGCTGATCAAAAAAGAAGGCGTCTTTGTGGAGGCCAGCTGGGATGAAGCGCTCGATCTTGTTGCCGGCAGAATCCGCAGCCTTACCGATCGCTACGGCGCCGATTCCCTTATGGGCTTGAGCTCGGCCAAGACGAGCAATGAAGACAACTATCTTTTTCAGAAATTAATGCGCAGTATCGGCACGAACAATATTGATCACTGCGCCCGCCTCTGACACTCTCCCACCGTGGCCGGTCTGGCCACAGCATTCGGAAGCGGCGCTATGACGAACAGTATCGGCGAGATTCCCGGGGCTGGAGCGATTTTGATTATCGGCTCCAATACTTCGGAGACTCATCCGGTGATCGGCTACCGGGTCCGCGAGGCGGTGCGCAACGGGGCCGCTCTCATCGTAGCCGACCCGCGGGTTACCGAGATGGCGAAACTGGCCGATTATCACCTGAGGCTGAGGCCGGGCAGTGATGTGGCTTTGCTGAACGGGCTCATGCACATTATCATCACCGAGGATCTTCTCGATGTTGATTTTGTAGAAAAGCGCACCGAGGGTTTTGAAGAGTTGAAGAAGATGGTGGCTGAATACACGCCTGATCGCGTTTCCGAAATTACAGGGGTGGAGGTAAGCAATCTGCGCGCCGCTGCGCGGGCTTATGCCACGGCGGAGTGCGCAGCCATCCTCTATACTATGGGGATTACACAGCACACCACCGGAACGGACAACGTTCTCTCAGTGGCCAACCTGGCCATGCTCACGGGGAATATGGGCAAGCCCTCCACGGGGGTGAACCCGCTGCGCGGGCAAAACAATGTCCAGGGAGCCTGCGATATGGGTGCTCTGCCTGTCTTTTACCCCGCCTATCAAAGAGTGGTTGATCCGCAGGTCCGGGAAAAATTTGAGAAGGCCTGGGGTCTGCCGCTGAGCGACAAGCCGGGGATGGCAGTGACAAAGGCGATGGATGCTGCACTGGAAGGCAAAATCAAGGGCATGCTGATCATGGGTGAAAACCCCATTCTGAGCGATCCCAATGCCAATCACGCCGGCGAAGCGCTGGAGAGCCTTGAGCTCCTGGTGGTGCAGGATATCTTTATGACGGAGACAGCTGCTTATGCCGATATAATTCTGCCGGCGGCTGCCTATGCTGAGCAGCTGGGCACCTATTCGAATACAGAGCGGCGGGTTCAGCTGAGCTACGCGGCGGTGCCCCCGCCGGGCGAAGCGCTGGCCGACTGGGAGATCCTCACTGCTCTGGCCAACCGCCTGGGGTTTGATTGGAGCTACAGCGGGCCCGGGGAGATCTTCGACGAGATGGCTTCGCTGACGCCCAGCTACGCCGGGATGAGTTACGACAGGCTTGCCCGGGAAAGATCGCTGCAGTGGCCCTGTCCGGACAGTTCGCATCCGGGGACAGCCTATCTGCATGCAGGTCAGTTTTCACGCGGATTGGGACAGTTCACCGCGGTAGATTACAAAGCGCCTGCCGAGCTGCCGGACAAGGAGTATCCTTTCGTTCTCTCCACGGGGCGGCACATGTTCCATTACCATACCGGAACAATGTCCCGCCGTTCCATGCCTCTGGAGGAACACCGTCCCGAGGAATTTGTGGAGATCCACCCCGAGGACGCCGCCCGGCTGGATCTGGCGGATGGTGACCTGGCCCGGCTTAACTCACGGCGCGGAGAGGTCACCGCCAGGGTGACCCTGACGGAAAAAGTCAGGCCCGGCCATGTTTTCATGACCTTCCACTATCATGAAGCTGCGGCGAATCTGCTGACCAACGATGCGCTCTGCCCTGTTTCGGGCATTCCCGAATACAAGGTTTGCGCTGTTAATGTGAGAAAAGCCGGCTGAGCCGGCCTGTCATGTGCAATCGATAAGAGCGCCCCCGCCGGTTTGAGGCGGGGGCGCTCTTTCGGGTTTACCTTCATCATAACAGTGTTTCCCCTCGCCTGATCATACAATCAATTACGGCTATAGCAGTCGGGATTTAACCGCTGTGGACAGCATTGAAATAGCAACATAGACATAAGGTGCATGTATTAGCAGCAGTAAAAATCCCATAGCGGCATATAAAGCGGCCTTGCTAATTTTATGTAAAAACAAAGAAACAATGTTAGATTATTTTAATATTATATTTGCCTAAATAAATACTGTTGACATTTACCAAGTGGAGGGGTAATATGGTTATAATATTAAAATGATATCATATTTTACAAAGGAGTTGGTCAAATGTCAGGAAATATTGGGCCGGGCGGGGAGAAAAGGCATGATCAGGAGGTTGTGGCGGGATCAATTGCCGGGATGCCCATACTGCTGCTGAATATTGTTCTCATGCTCCTGGCGCTGCTGCTGTTCATCATGGGGATCAGGGTGACTGCGAACCAGGAGGCCGCTTCAGGAGTGCTCTTTATCGTGGCAGGTTCGATCTATTTGTTCATCATCGGCCCGATCATCTTTGCAGGCTTGAAGGTGTTGAAGCCAAACGAAGCCCTGGTATTGACCCTCTTCGGCAGATATTACGGCACCCTCAGGGGCGAAGGCTTCTACTTTGTCCACCCCTTTACCACAGCGGTTAATCCGGCGGCGGCGGTTACATCATCGGGGATCATATCTGTGGCCCAGGCTGTTGACAGAGAGAAAAGCCAGACAGCCAATGTGACCTTTTTGAACAAAAAAATTTCGCTCAAAGCGATGACTCTGAACAATGAAAGGCAGAAGATCAATGACCGTCTTGGCAACCCCATTATCATCGGGATCGTGGTGATCTGGAGAGTTGTAAATACCGCGAAGGCGGTTTTCAATGTAGACAACTACACGGAGTTCCTATCCATTCAGAGCGATTCGGCACTGCGAAATATAGTAAGGCTCTATCCTTATGATATATCCGGTCTTTCGGATGACGACAATGAACGCTCACTTCGCGGCAGCAGCCAGGAGGTGGCGGAGAGATTAAGGGAGGAGATCCAGTCAAAGGTGGATCTGGCCGGATTGGAGATCATGGAGGCCAGGATCACACACCTCTCCTATGCTCCGGAAATTGCCGCAGCCATGCTGCAGCGGCAGCAGGCATCGGCGATCATCGATGCCAGGCAGATGATTGTGGAAGGTGCGGTGAGCATGGTGGAGATGGCGCTTAACAAGCTCAATGAAAACGAAATTGTAGAGCTGGACGAAGAGCGCAAGGCGGCCATGATCAGCAATCTGCTGGTCATCCTCTGCGGGAACAGGGATGCCCAGCCGGTGGTCAACAGCGGCTCCCTTTATTGATCAAAAAAGAGCAAGGGACATTGATAGATGACAAACAAGGATAGAGAAAAAAAACAGCTGCTGCTGCGGATATCATCGTCCCTGTGGAGAGATCTGGCGGCCTGGGCGGAGGATGATTTCCGCTCTATAAACGGACAGATAGAATACCTGCTAACAGAGTGTGTGAGACAGCGCCGGAAAGGTAAACGGTAATGGCAGGCTCTATCTGACCGCCGGATTGTAGTCGAATTATTCAGGAACATGAGAAAAAAGGAGGTAATAGAGATGGATCTATCTGCCGGTGAGCTCCTTCAAATGCTGCTGAAATTATGGCCTCTTATACTGTTGCAGTTTGCTTTGATGGTCTGGGCGCTGGTGGATCTGCTGCGCCGGCGCAGCACGCGCACTCTTTCACTGCCGCTCTGGATCGTGCTTATCGTTTTGATCAACTTTTTTGGACCCATAGCTTACTTTCTATTCGGGAGGGCGGAGCAGTGAAAGCCGTTGAGCTCCGGGATCTGAGCAAAAGTTTTCACGGCCACCAGGCTCTGCAGGGGATCTCACTGGAGGTTCCCCGGGGAGCGGTGTATGGGTTTCTGGGCCCCAACGGAGCGGGAAAGACGACGGCAATCAAGGTTTTGATGGGGCTGCTCAATCCCTCGGGCGGGAGCGCCGCCCTGCTGGGGGAAAAGGTGCGCCCCGGACTTTCCCGTGAATTGAAGAGAAGAATCGGCTATCTGCCCGAGGAACCGGTTTTCCCCGAGGCCCTCACCGGGGGTGAAGTGCTCGAGTTTGTGGGGGCGGTAAACGATATCCCGGCTCAGGAGAGGCGGGTCCGCACCAGTG
>CAYXKD010000043.1:0-17457 GCA_964464625.1 uncultured Syntrophomonadaceae bacterium | reverse complement strand
TTTATGCAGTCAACAATATATGTGATTCAGGGATTGAGTCAATGGTAGCCTGGTGCAAGCATTAGGATGCGTGCAAATTTTATCCAACGACCGCTGTTTTATTACTTTATTATTATGTTTGCAGTACTTTAAAGTTAAATCATGTGCTTGGTTGGGCTAAATAGTCTTCGAAATTACTGCTTCAATTTGTAGAAGCAAACGCTCCTTTTTTCTGCTGAATTTAAAATGGATTCCTTTTGGGAGCTTTATTATGAAGGAAATTGACTATGAGACCGTGAAAGGGGATAGATATCGGCGCGAAACAGGCATTGATGAACTTAAAATTATGCATTCAGTGAATCAGTGAATATAGATCCTTTTGAGTATACTCGTTCATATTATTTTAGCAACTTGTATGATATGCTGATTTCAGATTATTGTTTGTTTAATGTGAGTAGCAGTGTACAGTAGGAAAATGTTATATAATGTCTATAATACGAAACTCAGTCTTACATAAAATATTTTTTGGAGGGAGGAATGTAATATGCCTAAAGTATTAGAGTTTTATAATGATAAGGGCGAAGTAATAGAAGAAACTTCTGATAGTTATTTTGCATGGGCACCGGCAGGTAATGCTGACCCGATATTTTTTCCAGAATGCTATGGTGCTTTCAAATTAGCATTTGTAGGTTACTCTACTTCTGATACTGCACTATCATATATAGAAAAAAATATTAAAAATAATAAGAATGACATAGAAAATAGAGCGATAATTGCCAAAAGTATTTATTCAGGTAGTATGTTTAGTAACTTTAAAATAGAATTAAGAATTCTATTTAACGGCATCTCACATAATAATATTTTTTTTAAATCGATGACCTGTAATTTTAACAATTTCCCAGATTTTTTAACTAACATGGATGCTGATTTAAAAGGCCCTTATTTCGATGGTCAATTAAATCTTCCTGTACTTTTGACACAAATGACACAACATGCGCTAGTTTATAAAGGTGTTACTTCTGTCCATAGAAAAGTAGACAAAATCACACAAACGAATTTTCCTTATATAAAATCGAGTAAAATATATGGTTTCATTAATAGTCACTTTAGTAATGGAATCTTGAAAACCATTAATAATACAACACCTAAGCTAATCATATTACTTGGCCAAGATCATTACACTATTATTAGAACTGTTTTGAGAGATGTTAATTATATCTACTGTATAAAAGGATACCGGGGTTATAAAACTTCAGAAAATAGTTTGGATGGTTTCCTCAAAAATATTTCAAATGCAAGCAATTGTATTATTAGTATAGTGCATCCTAGCCCAACGCATCCAATGTGGCGAAACTACTTTATACCTAATACAGATTTATGGCTTGATATAAATAATCTTGAACATATTGAAAAGTGGGCTTCCGATGAAACAGATTTAGACCAAACTTTCCACTCGAATGATCAGGCCACTATAAATGCACTAAGGGGCCTTGGTATTGCTCGTAGGACAATTAAATTATTGGGTAAAAATCTTAAACCTTAGAGAATAATACTCTCTAGTTAGGGTACAGAGAGTAAAATGAAGGCGATCAAAATATGAGTAAAATAAACTTTCCAAATTTGCGATCATGGCTCTGCAACTTGAGCACAAGCCAATACGGAGGTTTGTCCACATCGCAGTACGGAATGTTTATTGACGTACCAGATAACTGGGATCAGACTGATACCCGGGCTCGCAGCACCACAGAATAACGATCTTGTTTAACAGGAGCCGCAAAGGTATTATTCGACATAGGAAAGGTTATTACCCTTTTTGGCGTTACCCCCTTAAGACGGAGAAAGCCGAGGGGCTAAAAAGCCCTGTACATCAATGGTGCGGGCGAGAGGATTTGAACCTCCAAGGGATGTGCTCCCACTGGATCCTAAGTCCAGCGCGTCTGCCAGTTCCGCCACGCCCGCAGGTATTTATATCAAAGAAAATCCCGAAGAGCTTGAGCACCAGGGTTTCCCGTGAGCCCCTGCAGTCTCTCTCTTTCTCTGTAACCCTGCCATCCCTATTATAATGCTTTTCTTCTTTTTATCAAACACTAAAGCTGCGCAGTGTGGTTGGACTGTGATATTGTGATCCTGTATATGATCGGCCGGGGAATGTAAAGCAGGATTTCATTTGAAGCCTTGCGAATAAATAGCTGATACAGGCAGAGTATGGGGCTGCCGGAAATAGGCGGAGCTTTCGTTGCAGATTATATCCGGGAGTGAACCCCGGCTGCGCATCGGGATAAATGTTCATTTCAGGAATATGTAATTAGCGATCCCTGTTTGTACAATATATAGTGGACAGGGTAAAATATTTTTCCAGGTAAATTTTTAAATGGGATGAAACCGGCCCAAACCGGCCGCACCTTCAGAAAGTGGTGAGAGCAAATGATGGGGAAAAAGTTACAACACTTGCAGGAGAGACGACGCCTGGTTCAATCTGGCGGCGGTGAAAAACGGATCGAAGAGCAGCATAAGAGAGGAAAACACACCGCCCGTGAGCGGATTAACTTGCTTCTGGACGAGGGTAGTTTTGTGGAGCTGGGCATGTTTGTTCAGAGCTCTCTTGATGATGCAGGCAGCCCGGAGGTAAAAAACCCCGGCGAGGGGGTTGTTACCGGTTACGGAACCATTGACGGGCGCCGTGTCTACATCTTTGCCCAGGACTTTACCGTGTCCGGGGGGGCACTGGGCGAAATGCACGCCCAAAAAATTTGCCGGGTCATCGACCTGGCCGGGCAGAATGGAGCCCCTGTGATCGGATTGAAGGATTCCCGGGGGGTGCGGCTCCAGGAAGGGATCCCTGCTCTTGGGGGCTATGGATCGATCTTCTACCTCAATACGCGCTACTCAGGTGTTGTACCGCAGATCTCGGTGATCATGGGCCCCTGCGCCGGCGGAGCAGCCTACTCGCCGGCGCTAAACGATTTTGTTTTCATGATCAGTGAGATAGGCTACATGTTTGTTTCAGCTCCACAGGTGATCAAAGAGGTAACGGGGGAGGCTGTATCCATAAAGGAGCTGGGCGGTGCGGGGGCTCATAATTCAGCAAGTGGGGCAGCCCATTTCTTTGCCAGCAGCGAGGAGGAAGGCCTGAGCCAGGTTCGCACGCTGCTGAGCTACCTTCCGTCAAACAATGTGGATGATCCCCCTGCGGCGCCGCCGCAGGAGCCTCTGCTGGACGGGGAAGGACTCATGGATATTATCCATGAGCAGAATGATAAATCCTACGATATTCATGATGTAATTCGCCGCGTTGTCGACGGGAGTATTTTTTTTGAAGTGCATGAGCGCTATGCCCAAAATGCTGTCGTTGGTTTCGCCCGCCTTGCCGGGGTAGCAGTGGGTATCGTTGCCAACCAGCCCCAGGTGAAGGCAGGTTGCCTTGATATCGATGCCTCGAACAAAATATCGCGTTTTATCCGTTTCTGTGACTCTTTCAACCTGCCGCTCATTACCTTCGTTGATGTCCCCGGTTATGTGCCCGGAGTGGAGCAGGAATGTAACGGTATTATCCGGCATGGTGCAAAAATCCTCTATGCCTATGCGGAGGCTACCGTTCCCAAGATTACCGTCATTTTACGAAAGGCCTACGGGAGCGCCTATATTGCCATGGGTTCCCGCTCCCTGGGGGCTGATCTTTGCCTGGCCTGGCCTGGCGCAGAGATTGCGATGATGGATCCCGGGGCGGCGGTGCAGGCCATGAACCGCCGTGAACTGGAAAGTGCGGAGGAACCTGAAAAACTGCACCAGGAGCTGGCGCAGCAATATCGCGACCGCTTTGCCAACCCCTATATCGCCGCGGCCCGGGGATGGGTTGATGAGGTGATCGATCCGCAGCAGACAAGGGATTACCTCTGCCGGGCTCTGGGGATTGTCGGGATGAAGCGGGTGCAGCGGCCCCCGCGGAAGCATGGGAATATTCCCCTCTAAGGGCTGCCCCCGGATAGTTACCTCTGTAAAGAATTGGACTTAAAAAAATGGGTGCAGGCACTTGACAAGTGGTTATTCTATGATAATATAAATATCAATATTTAGAAGTCAAAGAAGGGGAGAGTAGCCCCCGCCGGGGCAAAGCGAGCCGGAGTTGGTGAGAGTCCGGACCGGAAGCGGGCGGTGAAGCGCACCCTGGAGATGGTGGTTGAAGCCGGCATCGCTGCCGGTGGGTAAATCATTCCGGCAACCCGCCGTTATCGGGGCCGCTCGAGAAAAAGAGCGGCATAAGGGGGTTAACTGATGAAGTTAACCAAAAAAGGTGGTAACGCGGGCCTCCCGTCCTTTGAGGGCGGGAGGTCTTCTATTTAAGGAGGCAGTTGAAATGAAAGTTGCTGTTTTGGGTGCAACAGGCTATGCTGGATGTGAGCTTGTGAGGTTGCTATGCCGGCACCCTGATGTGGAAATTGAATTTGCCAGTTCGGAAAGCCATGCCGGGAAGGCTTTTCATCTTGTTAATCCCCAGTTTTACCGTGCTTTCGAGATGGAGCTTCAGCCACTTTCTGTCTCTTCCATACCTGAGTCGGTTGAACTTGTTTTCTGTGCCCTGCCGCACGGACGCCCGGCCGGCCTGGTTCCGGAACTTCTGGATGCCGGCAAACGGGTAATTGACCTGAGTGCAGATTTTCGCCTGCGTGACCCTGCACTTTATGATATCTGGTACGATCGCACCCATCCGGCACCGGAGCTTCTCGGTAAGTCGATTTACGGGTTGCCGGAAATTAACAGGGAGACAATCGCAGGAGCGGCGCTCATTGCCAATCCGGGCTGTTTTCCCACTTCGGTGCTTCTGGCTCTTGCTCCCCTGGCCAGGAAAAGGCTGGTTGATTGGGACAGCGTTGTTATTGACGCCAAGACGGGGGTCTCCGGTGCGGGACGTTCACCGCGGCGCGATCTCCATTTTCCCGAGAGTGTGGAAAATTTGAAGGCTTACCGGGTTGGAGGGCATCAGCATACTCCTGAAATGGAGCAGCTGTTAAGCTCCCTGAGCGGTGAATCAGTGACCATCGCCTTTACCCCGCACCTTGTCCCCATGGCCAGGGGGATATTCTGCACCATATACCTGCGCCTGCGCCGCGCTTTCACCCGGGATCAGCTCCATGCTGACTACGTGAAATTCTATAAAAGCCATCCCTTTGTGAGGGTGTTGCCTCCGCTGCACTTTCCCGAAACGAAGATGGTCCGGGGCAGCAATTACTGTGACCTCGGGCTAGGCTGCGACGAGCGCACCGGCAGGCTGGTAATCCTGTCAGCCATTGACAACCTGGTAAAAGGAGCGGCCGGCCAGGCGGTTCAAAATATGAATATAATGTACGGTTTACCCGAGGAAAGAGGGCTGGAGCAGCTCCCCCTTTGTTGACCTCTTTCAACTTAAAAGGTGATTTTTGTGAGGTGATTGCTATGAAAGAAGAATTTACTTACCAGAAGATGAAAGAACCTGTTATCACAGCAGTGCGGGGGATCAAAGCTGCTGCCGTTCACTGCGGTTTGAAAAGTAAAAAGCGGGACCTGGCCCTTTTGCACAGCGAAAAAGATTGTGTTGCAGCGGGTGTTTTTACCCGCAACAGGGTTCAGGCTGCCCCGGTAAAATTATGCCGTGATCGCATTACGAGCCCTGTCCGGGCTCTGGTGGTGAACAGCGGCAATGCCAATGCCTGCACCGGTGAAGAAGGGATGCAGAAAGCCCGGAGAATGGCGGAGCTGACCGCCTTATCCCTGGACATTTCCCCGGAGCAGGTGATGGTTTGCTCCACAGGTGTTATCGGAAAACAGTTGCCCCTTAAAAAATTGGAAAAGGGAATTGTCAATGCAGCAGCAGCCCTTTCGGGAGAGGCAAAGTCGGCCCGCCAGGCTGCCAGGGCAATTCTGACCACAGATACCGTTGCCAAGCAGGTTGCTTACCGCGGTTCCTTTGGCGGGGTCACCTTTCACCTGGCCGGGATGGCCAAGGGTTCGGGAATGATCTGCCCCGATATGGCGACAATGCTTGCTTTTTTATTCACCGATCTGACCATTTCTCGACCGCTGCTGCAACAACTTTTTAAAGAGGCGGTGGATCGCACTTTTAATTTAATTACCATAGATGGCGATACCTCAACCAATGACACCGCCCTCCTTCTGGCCAATGGCGCCGCTGGAGCAGCGGAGATCACCGCTGGCAGCCCTCCCTGTCTCGATTTTGCCAGGCTTCTTGAAGAGGCCTGCCGCGACCTGGCCTATCAGATCGTGGCCGATGGTGAGGGTGTTACCAAAGTGATCACCCTGCTTTTACAGGGAGCTCCCGACCCCCTTTCCGCCCGGTTGCTGGCCCGTGCAGTGCTGAATTCCCCTCTTGTTAAGACCGCTTTTTACGGTGAGGATGCCAACTGGGGCAGAATTCTGGCCGCACTCGGTTATGCCGGTGTCGATTTTGATCCTTCCGGAGTGGATATCTACCTTGGTCCGCTCCAGGTAGCTGCAAAAGGAGAGGCGGTTCCTTTCCGGGAAAGCGAGGCCCGGTTAATTTTGAAACAAAAAGAGATCCCTATCCTTATCGACCTCAATGCCGGCAGCTACTCGCTGACTGCCTGGGGTTCGGATCTGAGCCATAACTATATTACAATAAATAGTAATTATCGCACCTGATAAGGAGGAGAGACAGCCCATGAAGGCAGATGTTTTTGAACACCTTATAACAAAGGCAAAGAATCTGATAGAGGCCCTTCCCTACATGCAGGCCTTTTCGGAAAAATATTTTGTGATCAAATACGGCGGACAGGCCATGGTCAGCGACGAGGCGATGGCTTCAGTTGTTACCGATATTGTTTTGTTGAAACATCTGGGAATCAAGCCCGTTCTCGTACACGGTGGGGGGAAAGAAGTCAGCGCCATGATGGAAAGAATGGGTAAAAAGCCGCGCTTTGTTGACGGTTTGCGCATTACCGATGACGAGACAATGGAGGTGGCTGAGATGGTTTTACTTGGCAACATCAATAACCGCATTGTCAATTTACTGAACCGTCGCGGCGCCCGCGCCGTGGGCTTAAGCGGGGCAGACGCCGGTCTTTTCCAGGCTGTGCGCAAATTGCCGGTTACAGCAGGAACTTCGCAGGGGAGAACTGTGGATCTGGGCAGGGTAGGGGTGATCAGGGCGATCGATACTGAGCTGGTCAAGATACTCAGCGAGAACGGCTATATCCCTGTGGTTTCATCCATCGGCTCGGGCCCATCCTGGGAGAGCCTTAATCTTAATGCCGATCATGCAGCGGGAAAGCTGGCCGGGGCGCTAGAGGCGGAGAAACTTATTATTTTAACAGATGTTGAGGGGGTTTACCGGCAGTCGGAAGCGGGGTTGAAATTCATTTCAAGGATAACTGGAGAGGAGATTGGCAGGCTCATTGAGGATGGGCAGATCAATGGAGGGATGATTCCCAAAGTTGAGGCCTGTTTGCAGGCCCTGGGCAAGGGCGTTGCCCGGACCCATATTATCGATGGCCGCCGCGACCATGCTTTGATCCTGGAAATATTTACAGATGCCGGTATTGGAACGATGGTTACTTTATAAAGGAGGGGTTGTTTATGGATGTCATAGAAGAATTGGAAGCCAGATATGTTATGAATACTTACGGCCGGAAAGAGGATCGCAACCTCTTTCTGGTGAAAGGGGAGGGCTGCCGGGTCTGGGATAACAGGGGGCGGGTCTATCTGGATTTTGTAGGCGGCCTGGCAGTAAATCTTTTAGGCCACTGCCATCCCGACGTGGTAGAGGCAATTTGCAGCCAGAGCCGGGAACTGATCCATGCTTCAAATTTATACTATACCCGCCCGCAGGCGGAGCTGGCCCGGGTGCTGGTGGATCATTCTGCAGGAGACCGTGTCTTTTTTGCCAACAGCGGTGCCGAAGCCAATGAAGCTGCTATCAAGCTGGCCCGCAAATACCATTTTCCAGAGCGACACAAGATTATCACAGCTCTCTCATCTTTTCATGGGCGCACTCTGGCCACAGTCACTGCCACTGGGCAGCAAAAATACCAGCAGGGCTATGCGCCTTTGCCGGAAGGTTTTTCCTATGCTCTTTTTAATGACCTCTCTTCCTTTGAGCGGCTGCTGGACAGAGAGACCGCTGCAATCATGATCGAGCCGGTACAGGGCGAGGGCGGGATCCATGTAGCCCATTCCTCATTTATTCAGGGTTTGCGAAAGATTTGTGATCGCACAGGCGTGCTGCTGATCTTTGATGAAGTGCAGTGTGGTTTGGGGCGCACCGGAAAGCTTTGGGCCTATGAACAATGGGGGGCAGCCCCCGATATCTTTACTACAGCCAAAGGGCTGGGAGGTGGCATGCCCATTGGAGTGATGCTGGCGCGTTTGGAAGTGGCTGATGCATTTAAACCTGGGGATCATGCTTCCACATTCGGGGGAAACCCGGTAACCTGCCGGGCGGCGCTGGCAGTATTGGATATTCTTCTTGAGGGATCATTTCTGATTCAGGTGCAGCGTAAAGGGGAATATTTTATGACCGGACTACGCCGCCTGGCTTCAATCTTTTCCGATCTGATTGGAGAAATACGCGGCCTGGGCTTTATGGCCGCCCTGGAGCTCGCTGAACCGCTGGCCGGGCAGGCGCAGCAAAGTTGCCAGGAAAAAGGCCTGCTGGTAAATGCCATTGGAGACAGGATTTTGCGTTTTTTGCCTCCTCTAATTGCAACAGAGGCGGATCTTGAGCAGGCTCTGGCGACGCTGGAGCAGGTGCTGGCAGAGCTGGCCTGAGAATAAAAAGGGCTCCCGTAAAACGGGAGCCCCCGGACTCTGCTTTTCCCCCTTTTTTCCCTTATTTACCTGCCTGGTCGGCAGCTTTCTTTTCCTCTTCTTCCCTGAGGACGCGGCGCAGGACTTTGCCAACCATGGTTTTTGGCAACTCATCGCGGAATTCAACGAGTTTAGGCACCTTGTATGCAGCGAGATTATCCTTGCAGTATTGGATAACCTCTTCTTCAGTAAGCTTTTCCCCCTCTTTAAGGACGACATAAGCCTTCAGGGTTTCACCCCGGTAGGGATCCATAATCCCTGCCACAGCGGCTTCTATAATCTTCGGATGGGTGAAAAGAACCTCCTCAATATCCCGCGGATAGATATTGTAGCCGCCGGCTATGACCATATCTTTTTTCCTGTCAACGATGTAAGTGTAGCCTTCCTCATCCAACTTGCCTATATCCCCGGTGTAGAGCCAGCCGTCGCGCAGGCTGTGCTCCGTCTCCTCGGGCATGTTGTGATAACATTCCATTACCTGCGGGCCTCGCACGCACATCTCGCCCACTTCACCGACGGGCATCTCTATCTTGCCCGTTTCTATATCCATGATTTTAACTTCAGTATCGGGGAAGGGAAGGCCGATACTGCCGATAACATTCTTGCCATAAATGGGATTGGCATGAGTTACAGGTGATGCTTCGGAAAGACCGTAACCCTCAACGAGCTTGCCACCGGTATTTTTTTCAAATTGTTTCTGCACCTCCACGGGAAGAGGGGCGGCGCCGCTGATGCAAATCCTGATGGATTTGACATCATGATTTTGCAGGTCAGGGGCATTATTAATCGCCACATACATGGTAGGCACCCCGGGGAACAGTGTGGGCTTCTCTTTATCAATAATTTTGAGCACATCCTCAAGCACAAAGCGGGGCTGCATTACAACCTTGCATCCGCCAAAAAGCGGGGTGTTCATTACAGTAGTCATCCCGTAGCTGTGGAAGAAAGGCAGAACCGCCAGGAAAACATCCTTGCCTTCTTTGAGATCTGAACACCAGGATTGTACCTGCAGGGCATTGGCCAGCATATTACGGTGTTGCAGCACCGCTCCCTTGGAAACGCCTGTAGAGCCCCCGGTGTACATATATACAGCCCTGTCCTCGGGGAGCACCTCCACAGGCTGCGGCTTCTTTCCTGCATTTGCGCTGATGAGATCAAGGAAAGCATGATCTTCTGGAGCGATAGGCACCCTGTCGCCTTCTTTTTTCTCTTTGACCAGTGTGTAAAGAAAGCGCAGCATTCCGGGGAAATAATCCTTGATATTGGTTACGATAATATTTTTCAGGCCGGTTTGCGGTTGGATCGTTTTGATCATATTATAAAAACGGGTCATGGTGATGATCGTCTCCGCCCCGGAGTCGTTGAGCTGGTAGGTAAGCTCACGGGCGACATACATGGGATTACAGGGGACCACGATTGCACCGATAGCGTGGATGGCGTAATAAGAAATGGGAAACTGGGTGGAATTGGGCAGGTGAATGGCCACCCTGTCACCTTTTTTTATTCCAAGCCCTTCAAGGGCGGCGGCAAAGGTGTCAATCTGCGATAAAAGTTCCTGGTAGGTTAGTACGCGGCCCATAAAAGAGACGGCATCGTTGGCAGGAAAGCGCTCGGCAGTCTGTTTAAACATTTCGTACAGTGAAACTTTGGGGTAATCAATAGAGTGGGGTACTCCAGGCTCATAACTTTTCAACCAGAACTTCTCCATACTTTACTTTCGCCTCCTTTTTAATAAGATAATAGCTTTCCGGACACAGCGTTAAGGAGAAGAAATAATAAAATAACACCTCCTCGGAAAGGGGATTTGTAAATGCAGCGTAATCGGTCAGCAAAGGCCTGTCTTTTTTACAACGGCAAACAGCTACCTTTAAAGTATAATATTCTGCATCATTTGCATTATTCCTGCAGGGGTGTATATTCTGAAGATAAAATTTATAATATTAATTCCTACAATACTTTTATAAAAAACCACGCAATCATTCCGGCCTCCAGAATAAGCTTGATAACAGCTCCACTCCAAAAACCGATCACTGCCCCCAATCCTGAACGAAGGGCAGTGCTAGTGTTTTGGGTGAAGATCAATTCAAAGAGCACTGCACCTGCAAAAGGACCCAGAAGCAGTCCTATGGGAAAGAAAAAGATAACTCCGGCAATCAATCCGATAACTGCACCCAAAATAGCCGCTTTTGAGGCACCAAAATAGCGGCTGCCCAAAGCCGTGGCCAGGTAGTCAATGCCCATTATCGCGGCAGCAAGCAGCCCTTGCAATAGGAAAAAGGTCCAGCTTAATTTTTCAAAACCTGTCATAAGCCCAAAAACAAGCATTCCCAGCCAGATTATTGGAGCCCCTGGCAGCACCGGGGCGAATGTTCCCACGATGCCCGTTATAAAAAGGAGGGAGGCAATGATGAATGCCGCAATCTCCATTTTGATCATCCCTTTGTTACTTAATCATGTCTGAATATGTTATATCATAACATATATTCTAATATGAACTGGAATATAATTAATGCGGAATAGCCTTATCATCACCGGGAGAGTGGGCCATGAGAAAACTGCTGCTGGCGATTGCTGGTGCTGCTTTGATGTTTCTGTTGTGTAGTTGTTCTTTTCCCTGTGGAGGGGCACAATCTTCCCCGGAGAAAGTGGTGGAATCATACCTGGAGGCTTTCCAAAAAGGCGATTTTGACACCATGGTTCTCTATACTGATGAACCCGAGAAAAGCGAGGAAGAGCTTGTCCACCTGGGGAAATTCATTCAGATGATCGAGCTGTTGGATTACAGCATTCTACAGGTAGGGCATCTTTCTGAAGTAGAAGCTGCTGTCGAGATCAAAGTAACCCTCCGCTTGATGGGGCAGGAGAAAGTCCATACAGACTGTGTCAGAACAGTGATGAAAGGGGGGAAATGGTATCTCACGGGGGAGGGGGATATAAAAGATATAAGCAGCAGGTGTGGTGGAAGCCGGCAGGTGTGATTATAGTGAGAGATGGAAGCGGATACTTTCAAAAACAGGGTTGTAATAGTATAATAAGACAGCGAAGGGGGGCATTAAGATTGGCAGACTGGCCTGGAATAGTAATCGAACATATCACAGATGCCCTTATGATCACAGATAGATCTCACAAAACCACCTGGTTAAACGGGCATTCAGAGCTGCTTTTCGGCACCACCCTGGAGGAGGTCCGGGGCAAATCCCCGGCAGAGATAACCGGAATAGGGCAGCTTACTTCCCTGCTGGAAGATCTTTTTGAGCAGAAGGTTCCGCAGGGCTCAGTTTTTGAAAAGGTCGATAGTGCGATCAAACCCAGCGGCAGGCGTTATTTCTTCAAGGTTGCGGTATCGCCTATTGAAGATGGCGCCTCCTTTTCGGGAGCGCTGATACAGCTAACGGATATAACCCGTTTTTACGAGATGGAAAAATTTAAGGATGATTATGTCTCCATTATTTCACATGAGTTTCGCACACCCCTTACATCAATTGTTTTGGGAGTGGAAATGCTGCGGGAAGGGATGCTGGGGGATCTGAACGCCCGCGGCGTGGAAATATTTGAGGCTATCGGCCATGATTGCCGTCGCCTGACTAAACTTGTAGACAACCTGTTGGAGCTTTCGCGGATCGAATCGGGGACAATCTATATTCAGGCCGAACCGGTCGATGCGGCGGACCTTGTCCGTGAAGCGGTCCGGCCGTTGCAGATACAGGCTGAGAAAAAAGAAATAGCCCTGGTAACGGATCTTCCTTCATCGCTGCCGCCCGTTGCCGCCGATTTTAACAAGGCGGTTTGGGTTCTCACCAACCTTATAGGGAATGCCCTGCGCTATACCGGGTCGGGAGGCTCCATCACCGTTAAAGTCGAGAGCGGCCGGAGGCGGCTCTATTTTTCCGTTCGTGATACTGGATGCGGTATCCCCAGGGAATACCAGGAACAGATCTTTCAAAAGTTTATCCAGGTGCGCGCACCGGCCAAGAAAAAGGGTGGCGCCGGCCTGGGGCTGGCCATAGCCAGGGAGATTGTGATTGCTCACGGCGGCGAAATATGGGTTGAAAGCGAAGTAGGCCAGGGTTCCACCTTTACCTTTTCATTTCCCATTTTTCGCCATGAAGATAGGTTAGGTTAAGTAGGGTCAAAGTTTACGGAGGAGGTTGTTGCATGGGGAAGAGAATTCTACTGGTTGAAGATGAGAAAAACATTATTTTAGGTGTGCGCACCTGTCTGGATGCAGTCGGCTACGAGGTCGAGGTCGCTGAAAACGGGGAGATCGCGCTGGATGCAGTAAAAAGAAAAAAACCGGATCTCATACTGCTAGATCTGGTCATGCCGAAATTTAATGGGTTTGAGGTCCTTGACAGCTTGAAAAGTGATCCGGGGACGCGGGAGATCCCTGTAATTGTCCTTACTGCCAAGGCAGGCGAGGAAGACAGGCAAAGAGCTATCGGGCTGGGAGCCGAAGCCTACATGACAAAACCTTTCCGCCCCCAGGAGCTGTGGGATGTTATCAAAAAACTCATTCCGGGGGATGGCCAGTAGCGTGATGTGCCGGGCTTTTTCCATCCCACGGCGCAATATACACCGGTTATGAATCCCTGAGCTGTTGATCCAATTTTATTATATAAGGATACTTTAAAGTGCACCTTTTCGGGTGAATGTAAATTAAATTTGTATTTTCATGCAGATAAACCCGCCGCTTCGAATATGCCGGGAAATGGTGTTCCCGAAAGAGGCGGCCCTGAATTCACCAATCTATAATGAAGCAAGGCAGGTGCAATATGAACGCTGGCAGCAGCATCCATGGAAAAAAAATTGTCATTGCCCCGGATTCATTCAAGGGTTCCCTGGGAGCTTCCGAAGTTGCAGCAGCTATCGCTGCGGGCGTTCAGGTGGTTTATCCCCGGAAGGAAGTTGTACAGATGCCCCTGGCTGATGGCGGCGACGGGACTGCTGACTGTATTGTCAAGGCAACAGGGGGGCGCCTGTTTAAAAAAACTGTCACCGGCCCCCTGGGTAGCCCGGTGGAGGGATCCTGGGGTATTACCGGTGACGGCTCTACTGCTGTTGTTGAAGTAGCTTCGGCTTCGGGGATAGCTTTTTTACCCAGGCACAGCCTTGATCCCATGCGAGCTACAAGTTATGGAACAGGAGAGCTTATTTGCGCCGCCCTGGAGAGCGGTTGCCGCCGGCTCTTCCTCGGGCTGGGCGGAAGCGCTACCAGTGATGCCGGGGCTGGAATCCTTCAGGCACTCGGAGTTGCTTTGCTGGATCACAGGGGGCGGCAAATTGAACGGGGAGCTGCTTCCCTGCAGAACTTGAAAGAGGTATCATTGGAACATCTGTCACCACGCCTGCAGGGGGTGGAGCTTCTTCTGGGGTATGATGTGGATAACAGGCTGTACGGCCCCGAAGGGGCGGCCTATATTTATGCGCCGCAAAAAGGCGCTCTGCCGGAACAGCTTCCCCTTCTGGATCGCTGTCTGCGTCATTTTGCCGCAGTGGTGGATAAAAATCTGGGCATCTCGATAGGGGAGCTTGTCGGCGGCGGCGCCGCCGGCGGGATCGGTGCAGGGTTGTCCGGGGTCCTCGGGGGGAAACTGGTCCCGGGGGTTGAGGAGGTCATGGAAATTGTGGGCCTCCGGGCTCTGCTTGAATCAGGAGAAGCTGGTCTGGTAATAACGGGTGAGGGAGAAATCAACGCCCAGTCGCTTTATGGGAAGGTACCTGTGGGGGTTTCCCGCCTGGCTGAACGCCAGGGTGTTCCTGTCCTGGTCCTGGCGGGTGCGGTCAAGCTCGATCTTAATACAGCCCGGCGCGAGGGGATAACTACAATGCTTTCCATAACGGACGGGCCCCTTTCCCTGGATGAATCGATGGTGCGCACTGCAGAGCTTCTGGAAAGCACCGCCCGCAGGGCCATGGCTTTGGTGAAGATCAACC
This sequence comes from uncultured Syntrophomonadaceae bacterium, assembly GCA_964464625.1. Classification (GTDB taxonomy): domain Bacteria; phylum Bacillota; class Dethiobacteria; order DTU022; family DTU022; genus JAAZIN01. The sequence continues at coordinate 2,727 of CAYXKD010000043.1, read as the reverse complement.
TCTAGCAGCTTTCTGTCATTGTCGCGAAGCATCCAATCTATCATGGTAGAGGACGAGGCATTCCCTTATATTTTTCCCAGGGGCAAGGGGAATTCGATTATCTGTAAAAACTAGCTTTTCAAGACCTGACCCCATTTTCTGGTGGAGATCCCCTGTTTTGTTGAGTTAATGAGCAAACTGGGTTATAATGTGTGCGGGAACAAAGCTTGGGGGAGCGCTGTTTTTCCCTGTTTCCCGCCAGTTAGATGAGAGGAGGTGCCCTCAAAGTGATTCCGGTGAAAGTAAAAGAGGTAGTACTGGACTCCGTGCAAAACCCCCTGCTTCTGCTGGTGGACACGGAGGAGACAATGGTTTTGCCCATCGGGATCGGCTTCTGGGAAGCCCAGGCAATTGTTCTAAAATTGCAGGGGCACATCCCGCCCCGTCCCATGACCCATGATCTTTTTAAATCTTTTTGTGACTCTCTGGATGTAACTGTGGAGAAGGTTGTGGTGACCGATATACAAGAGAGCACCTTTTATGCCGTAATCTATCTGAATACGGCAGATGGAGAGCTCCTGGTAGATGCCCGTCCAAGCGATGCGGTGGCCCTGTCGTTAACTGTGGGCTGTCCGGTTTTTATAGGCAAAAAAGTGGTGCCTTACACCGTTTCAATCAAGGATCTCATTGAAGAACAACCTACTGAATCGACCGGGTTCGGTGATTCTGAAGACAGTGGCGGCCCCCTGGTGCACTGATCAGATCACTTGCTGACCCGAAGGAAGTGATTCTGGTCCGGGTAGCTGTCTGTATCCTGGAGATTCACATCCCTGAAGCTGCCTCCTTGAAAAAGAAGAGGCAGGTTATCCAGAGTATGGTAAAACGCTTGCGCAACAGGTTCAATGTATCCATTGCTGAAGTGGGCTGCCAGGATCTGTGGCAGCGCTCCGAGCTGGGCATTGCGGCGATTTGCCGGGATAGCGGCAGCGCCGACCGGGTTATGGAGCAGGTTTATTCGTTTGTAGAGCAGGAAAATCGTGTTAATATTATCTCATCAAAAATAGAGGTTTATTAGTATTGATGCACCGGGGGCATCAATTGAAATGATAAAGTTATGATCAGGATAACGGAACTGGCCCGTAAACAGTTCGCCGGGGTTGTAGGGGAAGGCGATACCGCTGTTGATGCCACCGCAGGTAACGGTCGGGATACAATTTTTTTGGCAGGGCTGGTCGGCCCCAGCGGCAGGGTATATGCTTTTGATATCCAGCAGAGGGCGATTCGCAAGACAGCTTCATTACTGGAACAAAACAATCTGCACAAAAGAGTCGCATTGATTCATGCCGGGCATGAATCAATGGCATCTCATATAGAGGGGCCGGTAACGGCGGCGATGTTTAATCTGGGTTATCTTCCCGGAGGGGATCGTTCCATCGTAACCCGGCCGGAAACCACCCTGCAGGGTTTGGCTGCAGCGCTGCAACTGTTAAAATCCGGCGGCCTTGCAACCCTGGTAATTTACCCCGGACATGAAGGGGGAGCAAAAGAGAAAAAGGCGCTTCTCGATTATTGTTGCACTTTGGACAGCGAAGAATTTAGAGTTATCTATACAAGGCTGCTTAATTGCAGCGGAAATCCACCGGAACTGCTGGCAGTAAAAAAATGCTTCGGCAGAGGCGGATCCGGTCAGATCTGTTGCAACCTGCCTTACAAGGTGGCAGAAACAGTGAAAAATATGAAAGAAAGTAGCGGATGAGCAGATGACTTCTCGCAGCATCTCCAAAACAGTGATTAAGCGGTTACCTGTCTACCTGCGCATCCTGGACAATTTGATCCGCAGGGATGTGGAGATAGTTTCCTCCAGGGAATTAAGCCTTGAATCAGGGTTTTCCCCCGAGCAGATCCGTAAAGACCTGGCATATTTCGGTGCCTTTGGAACCCGCGGGACCGGTTATAATGCCATTTTCTTACGAGAGAAACTGTTGAAGATCATCGGTCTGGATCAAAAAACAAAGATTATCGTCATCGGGGCAGGACACCTGGGTACCGCTTTGACACGCTATAACGCCCTAAAAAACCCTTACGTTGATATTGTAGCCACCTTTGATCAGGATCCCTGTGTCATTGGTAAAACGATAAATGGAATCAAGGTACTGCCCTTTGAGCAGGCGCCCGATACTATCAGGGAACATAATATTAAAGTAGCGCTGCTCACGGTGACTGCTGATGCGGCCCAGGATGTTGTCAATGAGGTGGTAAAACATGGGGTCAGGGCGATCTTGAATTTTGCACCTGCAAAACTCCATGCACCTGAAGGCGTGCATATCCATAATTCCGATCTAACTATTGAGCTGCAAAGTCTAATCTACTACAGCACTGCCGAAGAGGAGCGCCTTTCCCGGCTGCAGCATGAAGCAGAAGAAGCCAAGTCGCAGAAGATGCTCAACCTTGAATAACGGGTGACAACTGCTTCAGACAACTGCTCCAGGGATTGACTTTTTGGAAACGGTTGTGTATACTGTTTTTACACGCGGAGCTGTGGTGTAGCGGTTAACATGCCGGCCTGTCACGCCGGAGATCGCGGGTTCAATTCCCGTCAGCTCCGCCATTTTTTGCCGAGATAGCTCAGTCGGTAGAGCAGCGGACTGAAAATCCGCGTGTCCCCAGTTCGATTCTGGGTCTCGGCACCAGAGATGCGGAAGTGGCTCAGTGGTAGAGCATCGCCTTGCCAAGGCGAGGGTCGCGGGT
>CAYXKD010000042.1:0-17762 GCA_964464625.1 uncultured Syntrophomonadaceae bacterium | reverse complement strand
CGACTTTCTATACTACGATACAAGCGTCAACTATCTCTTTTCCAAACTTGAATCGTTGTTGTAACAGTTTTAGTGGACCAGGTGGGGAAAGAAAGACAAATTAAAGGGGATTTAAGGAGGATAAAAGTGAACATTAACAGAAAAAAAGCATTTTACGCTAAACCCGTGATGATGGTATTGGCAATTGCCCTGGCATTGGCGCTGGTTCTGCTGGCCGGCTGCGGTAAAAGTCCGACGCCCGGGGCTGACGACAGCGATGATCTTCAAGCACATGCCGGTTATTACGTCATAGACTCTCTGACTGTAGATGGAGAGACCTTTGATGCCGAAACGCTGAGGGATGCCGGTCTGAACTACTATCTCCGGCTCAATGAAGACGGCACATTGGATATACAGACCGACATGTTCATAGAAGGCACCTGGGAAGTGGGCATACTCCGCTACCAGGAAGATGGGGAGGATGTGGCAAACGAGTATGTGCTTGAAAACGGAGTCCTGACGCTTGAAATAGTAGATGAAGAGAGCGTGGGGATCTTTGTATTCAAGCGCAGCAGCGAGGATGCAGGGACGGCCGATCCCGGCCAGGATGACGATGATACTGATACTGATGGCGGCGTTGAAGTTGAAGTAGAGGCACATTTCTCCCTGGCAGAGCTCACAGAGATATATGCACAGCTGAGCAAAGACTATAATGATTCCCTCCTGAGAGAGAAAGTCTATGAAGAAATTTGTGACAGCTATTTTGACGGCGTTGAGGGAGTCCTCGATCTCGATGGGGATACTCTGTCTATATATGTATGGTACGCCACTGACCATGACGAGGCCTATGTGCAAGTCTCATTTCAGGATTACGAGGGAGATGGAACTAGAACAGCGGGCGGTATCGGTTCCTACCTGCCCTAAATCTCCCGGGCAATTTCAAGTCGGTGAAGGGCAGTTAAGATGTATGCAGCAGTGGTTTGTCACCGGGCTGTTTCGAGTTTAACCTGAAATGCCAGGTCGGGAGGAAAGTAACATGGAGGGAAAAAGCAATACACTGCTCATGGTAGCAGGAATACTGATGATCATCGGCGGGATTTTTGGCACTATTGTGGGCATCATCGCCGTGGTTAGTGTAGGTGCACTGGCAGGCACCCTTGGAAGCGAAGTAAACCTTGCTTTGCTGATCTTTTCAGCCATTATCACTCCTATCGGTGCAGTGGTCTGCTTTGTTGCGGGTATTGTGGGAGTCAAGAATGCAGCAAAGCCTGAAAAGGCGAATCTTTGCATCATATTTGGCATTCTCACGGCAGCATTTTTGCTACTGAGCAATGTGTTGACCGCGGTGGGCGGCAGCTTCAACACTATGTATTTGGTTATAGGCCTTCTGGTGCCGGCGCTCTACCTGGTTGGAGCTTTCCAGAATAAAAATATAGCCCGGAGGGCATAAGCGGCAGAGATAAGGGGTTCGCACAATGAACCCCTTATAAAATATTTCAATCTCCCTCCCGGCGGCCTTTGACCGGAGCGGCCCGATATATCGATCATGGCAGCTGCTGTTCAGCTAAATTTCTCTAGAAGAATCCTGTCGTGTTCAGCCAGCTTTGCCTCAACCCGATCTAATCTTTCTGCATTTTGTGTGTATCCATTAAGCAGAGCCCCGAGTTTTTGACCGTGCTCGATTTCAATACGGACAACAATGTCTTTAATCGAGAGCACCTCGGCTTTAACTTCTGCCAGATCCCGGTTTGTATCTGCCAGCCCCCGGTTTGTAGCTGCCAGCCCCTGGTTTGTAGCTGCCAGCTCCTCTTTTGTGGCCATATTGGTTTTTATTTCGGCAACGTCTTTTGTTAGCCTGGCCACCTGCGTTGCAATAAGTTCCAGCATATCCCTGTCAGTCATGACGGGCTTACCTCCAAACCAAGTAACTTTTGTCTTGACATCCACCGCTGTGGCTTCTCTATGCATCGAAATGGTCAACTTTGACCTTTTTTATGGCGGTATGTGCAGATATATCAGGAGTGCCTCCGCTGCTATAAAACAAAGGGATGCACGTGTTACAGTTCGCCGGCAGCCGGTAAATACCTGCAAGGAAAGAGGAATATTATTCTTGAAATGCCCCGGGCATATTTATAATTTCAGCGCATCGCGCCCCATGAATTCGTAATGACCCATCCGCCGCCCCGGAATTGTGTTAATTTTCCGCCAGTTTTATGTTAGAATATAGCCAGACGGAGGTTTGTCAGTGAAAGAAAGAATCCTGTTGCCAGAAAAAGGTTCTGAAGAGCGCAGCGCCATTCTTCCGGGCGGCGGTGAGGGGCAGCTGCTGCAGACGATTATCGACTCCCTGGCCGATGCCGTCTCCGTTGTTGATGAGAAGGGGATGGGGCTGATGATCAACCGGGCCTACACCCGCATCACCGGGATGACGGCGGAGCAGGTCCTGAACAGGCCGGCTACTGTTGATATTGCCGAGGGGGAGAGCGTCCATTTCCAGGTTCTAAAGACGGGCAAACCGATCAAAGGGGTGCGCCTGAAAGTGGGGCCCTGGCGCCGCGATGTGGTGGTCAGCTGCGCCCCCCTGCTCATAAACGGCGAACTAAAGGGCAGCGTGGGCGTAATCCACGATATCTCCGAAATCCGGCGGCTCATGGATGAACTGGAGCGGGCCCGGCGCCTGGTGCGCCGCCTGGAATCACGCTATACTTTTGAGGATATCATCGGCCGCAGCCCCCGCCTCCTGGAGGCGATCAAGCGGGCCCGGCAGGCTGCCCGCACCCCGGCCAGCGTTATGCTGCGCGGCGAATGCGGCACCGGAAAGGAACTTTTTGCCCATGCCATTCACCATGACAGCGACAGGGCCGACAGGCCCTTTATCCGCATAAACTGCGCCTCGCTCACCGACACCCTGCTGGAAAGCGAACTTTTCGGCTACGTGGACGGAGCTTTTACAGGGGCAAAAAGGGGAGGGCGGCGCGGCTATTTTGAAGAGGCCAACGGCGGCACCCTCTTTCTTGACGAGATCGGAGCCATGAGCCGCGAAGCGCAGGCCCGGCTGCTGCGCGTGCTCCAGGAGGGCGAGATCACCCGGGTGGGCGAATCACGCCCCATCACCATAGATGTGCGCGTCATCGCCGCCACCAACGCCGACCTTGAAGAGCTCCTCAAAAAGGGGCGTTTTCGCCAGGATCTTTACTACCGGCTCAACGTATTTCCCATCATTGCCCCTCCCCTGCGCCATCTGCGCGAGGATATCCCCCTGCTGGCCGATTTCTTTCTGCGCCGCTATGGAGAGGAGTACGGCCGCCCCGGGGTGGAACTTACCCCTGCGGTATACCCCAGGCTGCAAGCCTATCACTGGCCCGGCAATGTTCGCGAGCTGCAAAATGTGATCTCCCGCGCCCTCATCAACCTGGGGCGCCACGAAAGAGAAATCAAGGAAAGCCATTTCATGATCCCCTTTGCCGGAGAGGCCCGCCCTGAACCCCGGGAAGCCCCTGATCTAAGCAATGCTTCCCTTAAGGAGCGGCATGGAGCATGGGAAAAGGATCTGCTTAAAGAGGCCCTGCAGCAATGCAACGGCAACAAAACTGCAGTAGCCCGCCGCCTGCAGATATCCATCCGCACCCTCTACAACAAACTGGAACGTTACGGACTGTAAACCCCGAGCCATCACAACCACAGCCAAGCCAATTCTTGCCCCTTTCAAAAAGTGATAATTCAAGACCTGACCCCCGGGAGGGGGGGTTGGTACGGTAATTGCAATATTGTAAATAGTGTTGCATATTGTATGGCAAGGAGGAAGAGCAAGCATGGCCGGCTATTTTGCGAAGATGGTACCACTGGGATATGAAGAGATCCATCTGTTCCACGACCCGCCCAGCGGGCTCAAGGCAATTGTAGCTATCCATAATACCGCCCTGGGACCGGCGCTGGGGGGGACGCGTATGTTCGACTATCCCACCGAAGAGGCTGCCCTGGAGGATGTGCTGCGCCTGGCCCGCGGCATGACCTACAAGGCGGCGGCGGCACACCTCAACCTGGGCGGAGGCAAGGCCGTCATTATGGGCGATCCGGCGCGCGATAAAAATGAACAGCTGCTCCGGGCCTACGGGCGCTGCGTGGAGAAGCTGGGGGGGCGCTACCTCACCTCCGTGGATATGGGAATCGACGAGAAAGACCTTGACTGCATGCGCCTCGAGACAGAACATCTTTTGGGCGAATCATCGGCGGGAAATCCCTCCCCCTATACCGCTTTCGGCATTTGGCAGGGTCTGAAAAGGTGTGCCGCCGAGGTTTACGGCACCCCCCGGCTCAAAGATCTCACCGTGGCTGTACAGGGCCTGGGCGGTGTGGGCGGCGCTCTATGCCGGCACCTCTCTGAAGATGGCGCCAGCCTTGTCGTCACCGATATCGTTCCCGAAAAGGCAAAAAAAGCCGCCGAACTCTGGGGAGCGGCTCTTGTGGAGCCCGGCCAAATCTATGACCAGCAGTGCCATATCTTTGCCCCCTGCGCTGCCGGCTCGGTGATCAACCCTGAAACCATTCCCCGGTTGAAATGCCGCATCGTCGCCGGTTCGGCCAATAATATGCTCCTTGACGACGAAAGCGGCGAGGCGCTGTACCGCCGCGGCATCCTCTACGCCCCCGATTACGTCATCAATGCCGGCGGCCTCATCTTTGTGGATTGCCTCCGCCAGGGGATTACCCATCCCGAAGAGATCCACCGTATCATCACCCGCCTCGATGAGAGGCTGCAGGTGCTCTTCCATCGCTCCCACCAGGAGAAAAAACCGCCGGAAGTGGTTGCCGACCTGCTGGCAGAAGAGAGGTTCCGCGGCGCCGCAACTGCCTGAGACTCTACCGGGCCGGGCAACATGAACGTGCAATATTCTGCAGGCAATCTGCTGCAAAATGCAGGAAACTGCAAGCTGCAAGGAGGCAGAATGGATGCTTGAGATGATTGAATTTCGGTTTCACGGGCGGGGCGGACAGGGAATTGTCCTGGCCGCTGCAGTATTCGCCGAAGCGATCTTCCGGGAAGGGCTCTATGCCCGGGCCTTCTCCCTCTTCGGCGCCGAGAGGCGCGGCGCTCCGGTAACCGCCTTTGTCCGGGCCGGCCGCGAAAGGCTCATGCCCCGCTGCCGCGTCTACCGCCCCGACTACATCATGGTGATCGACCCCACCCTGACGGGAACAGCCATACCGGCGGGTCTGAAAGCAGAGGGGGGACTCCTCATAAATGACCGAAAAAGTGAAGAGAAGACCCCCTTTCTGCAGAGCCTCCCCCCGGGCGGTTCCTTCCGCCTCTACCGCGTCGACGCCTCGGCCATTGCCTGGAAATATCGCCTGGCCATCGGCAGCTTCCCCGCAGTTAATGCCATCATGGTGGGGGCGCTGGCCCGCGTCAGCGGGCTCGCCTCGCTGGAAAGCGTCCAGGCTGCGGTGGAGAAGAAGATCGCCCTCCGCCTGGAAGACAACCTTAAAGCCGCCGCCGAAGGCTACCGGCAGGTTGAGGAGGTGACTGCCCTTGTCTGAAAGTGAAAACGTTATTTACAAATACTCGCGCGGCGACCGTCCCGCCACCTCCGCCAAAACAGGGGACTGGCGTTTCCTTACCCCCAACAGGATTTACCGCCCCTCACCCTGCCGCATCGATTGCCCCCTGGGCGGCGAAATCCCCGCCTGGCTCGAAGCGGTCAAGCGGGAACGCTTTGACGAAGCCTGGCGCATACTCCGGCGGAGCAATCCCTTTCCCGCCATCACCGGCACCGTCTGCTTTCATCCCTGCACCGATAATTGCAACCGGGCCCTTCTGGATGAAAGTATCGCCATCCGCGATGTGGAGAAAGCCCTGGGCGAATGGCGGCAGCAACATTACCGCCCCCCGGCGGGACCGCCTCCCGCAGCAGGCGGCTCCAGCCTGGCTGTCATCGGCTCCGGCCCTGCCGGATTGAGCTGCGCCTATTACGCAAGCCGCGCCGGGATCAGGGTGACCATATTTGAACGTGCCCCCCTCTGCGGCGGCCTCCTGGCGCTGGGCATACCTGAATATCGCCTGCCGCGCCACCTGCTCACCCGGGAGATCGATATTTTAAAAGAGGAGGGGATCATCTTTCAAAGCGGCGCCGCCGCCGGCGGCCCGCTGCCGCTAAAAGAGCTTAAAAAAGAGTTTGACCTGCTCTTCCTGGCCACAGGTGCGCAAAAAGAGCGCCCCCTCCAGATCCCCGGGGCAGCAGCCCCGGGTGTGCTCAGCGCCTACGATTTTCTGCGCCGCATCAACTTAAATGAGCCTGTGCACCTGGCCGATCCCGTGCTGGTCATCGGCGGCGGCAACGCCGCCATCGATGCCGCCAGGGTGGCTCTGCGCCGGCGGGGGATCACCACAGTGAAGATCATCTACCGCCGCAGCCGCGCCGAGATGCCCGCCACCGCTGATGAAGTGGAGGCGGCGGAAAAAGAAGGGGTGCAGCTTCACTTCAACCTGGCTCCAGAGGCGCTTCGCCTTGATGGTGAAGCGCTCACAAAGGCGCTTTTCCAGCGCACAGAGACAGCCGGCGGCCAGATCAGGGTGCTCCCCGGAGAAGGGCGCAGCTTTCCCTGCGGCACCCTTATCCACGCCCTGGGGCAGGATCCTGATTGGGACGCCCTGGGCAGCCTGCCCGGCGGATCAGACTTTTATGCCGGCGGCGATCTCGTCAGCGGCCCGGCAACCGTTCCCGCCGCCATCCAGGCGGGGCGGCTCGCCGCAGCAGAGATTGTGGAGCGCCTCCAGGGAAGCTGGGGAGCGGGGGAGGTGCAGCCCCTCAACGGGGCAAAGGCGGTAACCTTTGAGGAACTTAACCTGGCAGCCCTGCCCAATGCCCACCTTTCGCAGCGGCTCTCCGATCCTGTTGCCGAAGCGGGGCGCTGCCTGGGCTGCGGCACCTGTTTCTCCTGCGGCCTCTGCGCCCTCTACTGCCCCGACCTGGCGATGAAGTGGCGGCAGAAACGCTATGATGTGGACCTGGACTATTGCAAGGGCTGCGGCATCTGTGCCCGGGAATGTCCGGCCAGGGTGCTGGTAATGGAAGGAGGCCGGGAAGATGACAGTTGAAATGATTACGGGAAACCAGGCTGCCGCCCGGGCGGTGCAGCGGGCGGGCGTTGATCTTGTCTCCGCCTACCCCATCACGCCGCAGACCGCCATTGTTGAGGATATCGCCGCCTCCTGGGCCCGCGGCGAACTGGAGGGCGAATTTGTCAGCGTGGAATCGGAATATGCCGCCCTCTCTTACTGCTGCGGCGCCTCCGCGGCAGGGGCGAGAACATTTACCGCCACCTCCTCCCACGGTCTCGCCTTTATGCACGAGATGACCCACTGGATCGCCGGCGCCCGCCTCCCCGTGGTTATGGCCGTGGTCAACAGGGCCCTGGGAGCACCCTGGTGCCTTGAACCGGACCAGGGCGACAGCCTTTCGCAGCGCGATACCGGCTGGATCCAGTTCTACTGCGCCAGCGCCCAGGAGATCTTCGACACCATCCTGCAGGCCTATCCCTTAAGTGAAAGTCTCATGCTGCCCTGCATGGTTGTTCTGGACGGATTCTATCTCTCCCACACCTTTGAAGCGGTAGATCTGCCCGCGCCGGAGCAGGTTGCCCGCTTCATGGAGCCGCCTTGCTTTGCCGCCCAGGTTGACCCCCTCCATCCGGCAAACATGCACGCCCTTACCCACGGCGATGTTGTCTCGCACCTGGTAAAGTGGCGCCACCGCGACCACCAGCGCCTTCCCGCCGTCATGAGCGAGATTAATGCGCGCTTCGCCGCCGTCTTCGGGCGCAGCTATGCCCTGGCTGAAGGGAAGGAGCTGGAAGGAGCGGAGACGGTGGTGGTGACCGCCGGCAGCATCTCCGAAACAGTGGAGAGCACCCTGCTTGAGCTTGAAAAAACAGGAATGATCCGGCTGAGGGCTTTCCGCCCCTTCCCGGCGGCCCGGCTGCGAGAACTGCTCAAAAAGAGCGCTGCGCAGCGGATCATTGTCATCGACAGGAACTGTTCCCCCGGCGCCGGCGGGATCCTGGCCCAGGAGCTGAAAGCCCTGCTTTACAGCGATGGCTCCGGCCCGGTGGTGCAGAACCTGATCCTCGCCGGGGGCATCGATCTGAGCCCCCAGGCGCTGCAGCAGCTTGTAAACGAACCCGCCCGCGACAGCGCCGGCAACCTGATTACAGAACAGTGGGGGGTTGATTTGAAATGATCACACCTGAAGAAGCCGTTCACGGCGGACTGCTCTACCCGGGCCATCCCGCCTGCCCCGGTTGCGGGGCGGCCCTGCTGGTGCGCTATCTCACCCGCGCCCTGGGGGAAAAAACCGCCTTTGTGATTACCGCCTCCTGCTGGAGCATCATCGCCGGGCTGCCGCCCCTGACCAGCCTGAAATGTCCCATCCTGCACTGCCCCTTTCCCAGCGCCGCCGCCGTGGGCAGCGGCGTGAAAAGGGGGTTGCTCCTCAAAGGAGACAGCGAAACCACCGTTGTCGTCCTCTCCGGCGACGGCGGCACCTTTGATATCGGGCTGCAGGCGCTCTCGGGAGCGGCGCAGCGCAACGAAGACTTCATCTTTGTCTGCTACGACAACGAGGCTTACATGAACACCGGGGGGCAGACCAGCTCCGCCACCCCCTACGGCACCCGCACAGCCACGGCGCCCTTTCCCCTTTTCCAGGACCGTCCGAAAAAGGAGATGATCAAGATCATGGCCGCTCACAGCATCCCCTACGCCGCCACCGCCACGGTAGCCTATGTTGACGACCTGGAAAGAAAGTTTGCCGCCGCCCGGAAAATAAAAGGATTCCGCTTCTTCCACCTCTTAAGCCCCTGCCCGCCGGGATGGGGCACAGAGCCCCATGAAACCGTTCATCTTTCGCGCCTGGCGGTGCAGAGCAACCTCTTTCCCCTGTACGAGGTCCATAATGGGGAAAGCTACAGGCTGACCCACCGCCCGGCAGAGAAAAAACCTCTAAATGAGTATCTGCAGCTGCAGCGCCGCTACCGCAACCTGGAAAAAGAGCAGGTGGAGAAAATGCAGCGCCACGTGGACCGCGACTGGGAAAAACTGCTGAACAAAACCGATGGGGTCAGGTCTTGAATTATCACTTTTTAGACCTGTCCCCATCATCTGTTCTCATCCTGAGCCTGAGGGCGGAGCCCAAAGGATCGCAAAAACTAGCTTTTCAAGACCTGACCCCATCGGGGTGGCGCGGGAATAGGGAGACGACATCGCCGTCTTCCAGCCTGGTGCGCCTCCATTTCGCCCTGGAGATGCTTTCACCGTTTACCAGGACCGTGGCTGCCTTCAGGTGGGCGGCAAAGTCACCTCCGTAACGCTTTGATGCCTGCCGGATCAGTACTTGTAACGAGTCCGCTTCTGTGAAAAATCTTTTCTCTCCTGCAGCGGCGCGCAGGGAAGCAAAGATTCTAACTTCAACCATAAAAGGCCTCATCTCCCCTTTAGAATTATCAGTTTCCCCGGAGTGCTCAAGGGTCAGGTCTTGAATTATCACTTTTTAGACCTGTCCCCATCATCTGTCGTCATCCTGAGCCTGAGGGCGGAGCCCAAAGGATCGCGAAAACTAGCTTTTCAAGACCTGACCCCATCGGGAAAACTAGCTTTTCAAGACCTGACCCCATCGGGAAAACTAGCTTTTCAAGACCTGACCCCATTTTGGGGGGGGTATTGTGTTTGGGCGGCTTCGATTTTAAGAGATTTTAGTGTGTTTTCCCTGGGGATCCCCTGGGCATCCCAGCCCCTGAAGTTGTAGTATTTGGGGAGCATTTTTGCCAAGGGCACCCGGGACCCGGGCTCTTCGGCGCGCTGCAGCTCCTCCGTCAGGCGGGCCGGCAGGGTGTCGTCCGCACCGCTCAGGCCCTCCCGCAAATTAAAGATCCGGTCCATGCTCACCACACGTTTCCCCAGCTCCATGAGCCTGCCCAGGGTATATTTCTGGCCTGTGCAGAGGGAAAATGTCTTCACCTGGGGGAGCATGGAAAAGGGCGCCGGCACCGGCAGTGTCCAGGCGGGCCAGGACAGGGCTTTGCCGATGATGTTGCCGCCGTAGAGGAAAGATCCCTTAATGATTTTCGAGATCAAGCGCGAACGGGCATTGAGATCCAGCAGGGTTTTGGGGAGAAACATATACACAGTGAAGATACAGCAGCCCATGGCGCTTACAGCCTCCATGGTGGTCTGGTTCAAAATGACCAGCCCCGGCTTCCCCGTTGCCGCCAGCGGGTCAACGGTGATAGGCCCGTTTGCCTCCAGGTAGATGGGATATCCCGCGGCGATATGGCAGCCGCCCCGGCTGCCGACGGCATAGCCGAGCCCCTGCGCCACAGCCCCCCGCGGTTCATAGGAAGCAATCTCCAGCCCTTTCACATGCATGGCAAACTCTTCACCGCCGTATTTCCGGGAGAGAAAGCGGACCCCCTCGGCAAGGTCATCGCCCAGGCCGCGCCGGTAGGCAATATCCTCGATGGTGCGGCTGATCCCACCGGTTTTGCCGAAAGCCAGGTCGCTGTTCATCAGCCCCTTTTCACCCGCCTCCATGACAAAGCCGAGCACATTCCCCAGGGTGATTGTATCGAGGCCGAGCAGATCGGCCTGGTAATTGAACTCAATGATGGATCCCAAATCGCCATTCATGATATTGGGGCCCAGCAGCCCCAGGGTTTCGTACTCGGGCCCCTTGATCTTTTTGCCGCCCAGCTCAACCTGCCTGCCGCAGGCGATGGGGCAGCCGTAGCATCCGATATTTTTGATAAGATGCTTTTCCGCCAGTGTTTCACCGCTTACGGCATCAGCCTCATTAAAGGTGCCGTAGCGAAAATTTTTTGTCGGCAGGGTGTAGGTGTTATTGCATCTGTTTACAAAAATGGCGGTGCCGTAGCGGGGCAGCTCCTCTCCTGTGGCGGGGTGCTGCCGCGAAAGATCGCGCCATTTTCGCACCGATTCCTTAAATTTCCCGGCATGGGCCACCTGAACTTTCCGGCTCCCCCCGGCCACAACAGCTTTCAGGTTTTTGCTGCCCATGACCGTGCCTGTACCGCTGCGGGCGGCGGCGCGCTCCCCTGAGAAGACAGCGGCGAACTTGACCAGGTTCTCCCCGGCCGGCCCGATAACGATCTTGCCCATTTTACCGGGCAGCTTCTCCTGCGTCTTCTGCGTATCGAGGCCCCAGAGTTCACCGGCATCTTCAATGCTCACATTATCCTCATTTATCAGCAGGTACACCGGCCTCCCGGCCTTACCGGTGACGATGAGGGCGTCGTAGCCCGCTCTTTTCAGGTGCACCCCGAAGTCGCCGCCGCAGTTGGAATTGACGATGGCGCCCGTGAGTGGCGATTTGGTGGTGATGTTAAAGCGGTTGCTGCTGGGTGCGCCCGCGCCCGTCAGCGGTGCGGTGGTAACGATAAAGACATTCTTCTCATCAAGAGGATCCGTGGCCGGCGGCAGCATGTCATAAAGCAGCCGCGCACCCAGACCCTTGTTGCCCACATAGAGCTCCAGCATGCGCCGGGGCAAAGCATACTTTTTCACCCTTTTCGCCCTTAAATCAACCTCCAGCACGCCACCCATGTAGCCGCCAATCATGTTAAACCCCCATTAATAAATGTAGATCTGCAGAAAACCCCGGAAAAAACTTTATTACCAGATCCAGATCGCTCATCCCTGACAGCTTTAGTTTAACAGAAACCTCCCAAAAGGTCATGCAATACCTTTCAATTAACCTTTAAGCCTCAATTATTTCCGGAGTCGAAATATTAACTCCTCAATGCACAAATGCGCAGATCGAGACAGAGTGGGGGGCTTCCGCGGCAGGGAAACATTGGAGCGGACGGGGGGTACCGAAAAAAACCTCCCCTGCCTGTAAGCACCACAAAGAGGAAATTATGGATGTTTACTCCGGGATGCAACTTTGTTATAATGGACGAAGGTCGTTGCGAACTTCCAGCAAGCATCACCATAGATCACCATACATCATCATAAATCATAACTGCTCCGGGCGACTAGTGTTATTGTTTGAAACAGGGGCTGAAGAGATGTTTAAAAAAATGCTCGCCTTCACAGGGTTAAAGTTGCCCGATATAGATCCCAGCCGGTTTACGTACCAAACCTTTGAAGAGAAACGCCAGGCCAAGTTGACTGTTCTCCTCAGAAATATCAGGTTGCTGTACACGGCTTTCACTTTTATGGTCCTGGCGGCGACGTACCCCTACCTGAGATACTCCATCCCGGGATTTCTGCTGCTTTTAATCATATCAGCCCTTTACGGTTTTTTTCGTTATTACAAGAAGTTCATATCCTACTCCGGCCCGAAGAGGTTTCTTTTTACTGATTACATAGATTACATCCTCATCGGCGGCCTTATCTATCTGACGGGCGGATTGAAAAGCATTTTCCATGCCGCTTTTATCATCCCCGTTATGGCTGCATTGATCCGCTACAAAATAAAAGGCGGCATCATCGGTTTCACTGCAAGTGCTGCTTTCATGGGGGTGAATGCCTGCCTCGGCAGCGTGCCGCCCGCCGCCCCGCTGCCGGTACTCTATCACCTGATCTTCCTTTTCGGGACCAATGGCTTTGTTTTATGGACTATCCTGGGGTTAATCTGGAATGAGGAGGATCTGAGCAAAGATCTGTACCACTACTCCCTTATCGATCCCCTGACCGGCCTGTACCATGTGGGCTATGCCCGCGAGCGGATCAAGGAGGAGATTCAGCGCTGCCACAGGTATGGCAGCCTTTTCTCTATAATCTTTATCGATATGGATCGTTTTAAGGAGATAAATGACCGCTTCGGCCATCTCATCGGCGATGTGGTAATCCGCCACATCGCCGCCGTGCTGCAGTCGGAGCTGCGCGGCGGCGATATGCTTTCCCGCCACGGCGGCGATGAATTCCTCATTCTTTTACCGGGGACGGGGCTTGAAGAGGCGGAGCTGACGCTGCAGCGGCTGCGTAAAGGGGTGCGGGAGCAGCCCTGCTTCATTGACGGCACCGTCATCTATCTCAGCTTAAGCGGAGGCGCCGCCGAGTATCCCTCAGAGGGGCAGAGCATGGAGCAGCTGCTGCAGGTTGCCGATCAGAAAATGTATATGATGAAAGGAAGAGCTTCGGGCGCTCTCCGGTTCACCATCAACTCCTGACATAGTCCTTCACAGATTTCCAGTCCACATAGCTGTCTATGATCTGCCTGACGATCTTGATGGCCGCCTCATTATCGGGATGGATGCTCCGGAAGACGCTGTGCAGGCTCTCCACGGTGGTGAAGGTATCCTCATGCACCAGGATCACCGGCACACCCTTCTCTTCAGCCCTTGCCAGAACGCGCACATTGGGGTAAAGCCCCCCTGTAAGGATGATCACCGATGTGCTCGTCTCCAGCGCGGTGAGCGCCAGATCGCTGCGGTCGCCCCCGGTAATGAGCGCCTTGTTGGGTGCACGGCGCAGGTGGCTCAGGGCGCTTTCAGTGGTCATGGTGCCGACAACAACATCCTCAACAATGCGGTTCATCCTGTCGGGTGCAGCGAGGATCTCGCCGTTTAAAGCACTGTAGAACTCCGCCACCGTGGGGGTGGCAATCTCCTCCTGCCGGGGCACTATGCCCAGAATGGGAAGTTCCTTCTGCTCCATAAGCGGTTTGTACACGCCGCTCGCTTTATCCAGCTGCGCCCGGGAGATATTGTTGAAGAGAACCCCAATAACCTGGATATTGCGGCAGCTCCAGAGTTCGCTGTAGAGCAGCCCCACATCAATTTCAAAATCGCTGTCCGCCCGGAGCACATAGATAAGCGCCGCCTCCCAGTACTCCGCCAGGCTAAAATCATCAAGGCCCTGGCTGTAGCCTATGTAAGGCGATATGCTGCCGTCGATGAGAAGCACATCATAGCCCTCACTGAGGCGGCGAAAAGATTCATCCAGCCGGGGCATGACGCTCTCTTTCCCCTTGAGCATGGTTCCTGTGAGATAATGGGGGTTTAGCGTCACCGGGGAGATGATATCGCTGGGAAAAGGGAGCTCAAAAACTTCGCGCATGAGCAGAACATCGTCATCATCCCTCTTGGAGACCCCTTTATGGAATCCCAGCGGCTTGAAGTAGGAGACTTTCAGCCCCTCCTCCCTGAGCTTCAGTCCGATGCCCAGGGCGGCCGCAGTTTTCCCGTCGCCAGCTTTACCTGAAAAATATATTGTTTTCATGTTCTCACCTCGTTGTTCTTAATCCAGGCTGATTGTGATCTTCACATCCAGGCCGGTGGCACCACAGTTGTAGACCCTGAGGGGGTTTATATCCATCTCGGTGATCTCGTCGAAATCCTGAACCAGCTGTGCTGTGCGGTACACGGCATCGATGACCGCCTCCATATCGGCGGGCTTCTGCCCCCGGTATCCCTTGAGCAGCGTGTAAGCTTTTGTTTCCGCAATCATCTCTTCAATAGTCTTCCTGTTGTTCAACGCCGCAGCGAGGCGAAAAGAGACATCCTCGAGCAGGTTCACATAGATCCCGCCCAGTCCGAAAGCGATCATCGGCCCAAACTGAATATCGCGGGACATGCCGATAATCAGCTCCACGCCGTCATCGACCATCTTCTGGACCTCAATTCCGTAGATGGGCGCATCAGGCATATAGCGGCTCACCCGCTCCATGATCCTCTTGTAGGCACCCTCCACCTCGCGCCGGTTATGCAGCCCTATCTCCACGCCGCCCACATCGGATTTATGGGCTATGCGCGGCGAAGAGACCTTGAGCACCACGGGAAAACCGATCTCCTGGCTGATCCGGCAGGCCTCATCGGCAGTGGTGGTCAGGTAAGTGCAGTTCACCGGAATGCCGTAGGCATCGAGCACCCGCGACGATTCATGAGCCAGCAGCAGAACCCGCCTGTCTTTGATCACATCATAGAATGTCGCCTTCACTGTATTTTTGTCCACCTGGGGCGGCTGCATCAGGGTTGAGGGCGCTTCATCCCGGGTGCGCCTGAATTCGGCGTAGCGCACCATCCCCTCAAGCGCCCTCACCGCCGACTCGGGAAAAGTAAAAGTGGGCACACTGCCCGCAAGCAGGATCCCCTTGCTCTCCACCAGGGTTTTGCCGCCCATGTACACGGCGAAAACCGGTTTGTGGGGATATTTATCCTTGAATTCCATAATTGTCTTTGCCGTCTCCTCCGGTTCTGCAACGGCGGTGGGGCTTAAGATGACCATGACGCTGTCCACATTCTCATCCTCAAAGGCCATCTGCAGGGCAAAGCGGAAGCGGTCCACCCTGGCGTCGCCGAGCACATCAATGGGGTTGTAAATGTTTGATTCCGCCGGCAGATTGTCATGGAGCTGATCAATGGTGGGCTTGTTAAAGCGGGCCATTCTCAGGCCGCTCTTCTCGATGGCATCAGTGGCGATAATAGCAGGCCCACCCGAATTTGTAATGATGGCCACTCTGTTACCCCCGGGCAGGGGCTGCGTGGAGAAGGCCCTCCCCAGGTCAAAAAGCTCGCTCATATTTTCAGCCCGCAAAACACCGCTCTGTCTGAAAGCGGTGTCATAAGCGCGGTTGCTGCCCGCCAGGGCGCCCGTGTGCGAGCTGGCCGCCTGCGCCCCCGCAGTGCTCGTGCCCGATTTCAGGATCACAATCGGCTTGATCCGGCCCGCTTCGGAGCAGACGCGCACGAATTTCTCCCCGTCGGTCACATCCTCGGCATAGACAAGGATCACCTTTGTATTGGGATCGGCGGTGCAGCTTTCAATAAAATCGATCTCGCTGAGGTCCGCCTTGTTGCCCAGGCTCACAAAGCGGGAAAAGCCCAGGCCCGCCTGAAAGCTCCAGTCAAGGATGGCCACAAGCATGGCGCCGCTCTGGGAGATGAAAGAGATGGTTCCCTTCTCGGGGAAGCCGACGGCAAAGGAGGCGTTAATGGGAGTATGCGTATCCATAAGGCCCACACAGTTGGGCCCTACCAGGCGCATATTATATTTTTTCCCCACCGCCTGAAGCTCCCGCTCAAGTTTCAGCCCCTCGCCGCCCACCTCTTTAAAGCCGGCGGTGATGATGATAGCCCCCTTGACCCCCGCTTCACCGCATTCCCGGGCCACCTGGATGCAGAGGCTCGCCGGCACCGAGATTACCGCCAGATCGATTTTCCCCTTTACTTTGCCCACGGAGCTGTGGCAGGGCAGCCCCAGGATCTCCTTCTCCTTAGGATTAATGGGATGGATTTTCCCCGGGTAACCGCTAAGTATGAGGTTGTTTAAGATGGAGTAACCGATTTTCTGGGGGGAAGCTGAGGCTCCGACAACTGCTATCTCCTGAGGGTTGAATAAAAATTCTAGATCGCTCATTTAGTTCGTCTCCTTTTCGCAAATCCTGATGCCTCATTCCTCCAATATATAATATCGTATGTACATAATTTAGCAAGTTACAGCCCCAAAGCAGGCCCTTTTGTCTATTTCCCACAACCGCAACTCCCTGCAGAGAGCGGAAATCTCTTGAAGGGCCTCCCCTGTTGTAATACAATTAATAAAAATTGGAGGAGGAAAAAATGAACATACTCGTGACCGGCGGGGCGGGCTTTATCGGGTCCAATTTTTTAAACCTCTTTGTCCCCTCCTCTCCCGGGGTCCGCTTTATCAATATGGACAAGATCACCTATGCGGCCAACCCCCTGAACCTGGACACCATCAGCGCCCTGCCCAATTACAGTTTTGTCAGGGCAGATATCGCCGACTACGCCGCCGTGGAGAAGGTATTCCGGGAATACAGGCCCCGGCTGGTGATCCACTTTGCCGCGGAGAGCCATGTGGACAGGAGCATCCTGGGGCCGGCCCCCTTTGTAGAGGCCAACATCATCGGCACATT
Organism: uncultured Syntrophomonadaceae bacterium; assembly: GCA_964464625.1. Taxonomy (GTDB): domain Bacteria; phylum Bacillota; class Dethiobacteria; order DTU022; family DTU022; genus JAAZIN01. Next base: position 894 of record CAYXKD010000042.1, on the reverse strand, counting down.
CAACCTGCTGGAAGCCTGCCGCAATTTCTGGAAGGATCAGGAAGGCGCGAAATTCCTGCATGTGAGCACCGACGAGGTCTACGGCTCCCTGGGAGCCGCAGGGCACTTCACCGAAGAGACAGCCTATGATCCCAGCAGCCCCTACTCGGCATCAAAGGCCGCCGGCGATCACCTGGCCCGCGCCTATTTTCGCACCTACGGCCTCTCCACCATCATCACGAACTGCTCCAACAACTACGGTCCGTACCAGTTCCCGGAGAAGCTCATCCCCCTGATGATCGAAAACGCCCTGGAGGGGAAGCCCCTGCCCGTATACGGCAAAGGTGAAAATGTGCGCGACTGGCTCTATGTGGAGGATCACTGCCGGGCCCTCTGGAGCATCGCCCAAAAAGGGGAACCGGGGGAGACCTACAATATCGGCGGAAACAACGAGTGGAAGAACCTCGACATTGTGCATAAGATCTGCGAAGTGCTCGCCGCAGAGTTGGGGAGGGAGCCCGGCGATTTTACCGGGCTGATCACCTTTGTGGCCGACCGCCCCGGCCATGATCTGCGCTACGCCATCGATGCCGCCAAGATCAAGGGCGAACTGGGCTGGGAGCCGGAGGAGACCTTTGAGACCGGGATTGTAAAAACGGTGCGCTGGTACCTGGAGAACCGCCGGTGGGTTGAAAGCGTCAAGAGCGGTGACTATAAAAAGTGGATGGATCAAAACTACAGCGGCCGCTAAGGCACAGATTAACCTTTCATTCCTGAAGCCCCGCCTTTTTTACCGGCGGGCTTTTCCTTTGCCGGGCTCACCGCCTCTTTTTTCCTGTTCACCAGGTAGTAGAGCGCCGGGATAAAGCCCAGCAGCAAAATGGTGCCGCTGGTCATCCCCCCGATGACGGCGAT
>CAYXKD010000041.1:0-18013 GCA_964464625.1 uncultured Syntrophomonadaceae bacterium | reverse complement strand
TGAAGGTAAAAATAGACGGCCGCATACAGGATTATGAAGGACCAGGCAAGCTTGATTCCGACAATGAACTGCTCCGCGCACTGGAGCGGCGATCTGCCGCGGCAGCGCGCAACCGCATCGAAGCCCTGCTCAGCCGCTCCCAGGAACTTAAATCAGACGTGATCGGTTTCGGCAACTTGATCTACCGCAAAAACCCAAAGTTGTGGCAGCAGATTGAGAGCAGGTGGGATGAAGAGATCTACCCGCAGCTAAAGATTGACCTTTTTGTTGAATTCAATATTTTACGCTCGGGGCTGACCAGCAGCCCCCTCTAGGAGGAATCTGGGAATATGTTTTGGGTGGCGCTGACCATGGTTCTGATGGCTCTGATCCAGGTGCCCGCCATGATCAACCAAAAAAAATGGCCGGAGCTGGCCGGCTACGCCGCCGTCTGGCTAGCCGCCACAGTCTATGCCCTGCTCATCACCGCCGGGGTCCCTGTTCCCAATCCTACAGAGCTGCTGCGCTCATTTTACAGCTGGTTCTACCCTCTCATCGGGGTCAATTTCTAGCCCGCAAGATCGCGGAGGGCAGCCGGTCCAGGATCCTTACCCCCCTGATGAGCTGTCTCATTGCTTATAATCCCGATCATCCTATGAATACCCTTAAACCCGACCAGAAAAAATAGAGGGAGAAAGCGATAAGAAAAAGCCCCAGGCCTAGAACAATCCACCTGTAGATCCTGTCTGTAAGCCATCTTTTCCCTGTAACCACTGCCGCTGCAAGGAGGGAAAGCCATAAAAAATCTGCCAGAATATGTCCACCGTAAAAGGATAACACCCCCGGCAGACCGTGGTTCCGGGAGAGAGCAACATAGCCTGCTCCGATAGTAGCCCACCAGAGAAACCAGTAGGGGTTTGAAAGGGTGGCCACAAGTCCGCTCCAGAAAGGAGAATCCATGCTCCGGTCCCTGCCGGAAGAGGGATGGGGCGTCAGGGTAACCCGGGCTGAACCCCTGATCATGCCGTAGCCCATCCAGGCCATCACCAGTCCGCCGGCCAGCCCGATCCCACCGGCAACAGGAGGCAGAGCGAGATAACCTTCCAGGCCCACAAGCAGCAGTATTACAATGATCACCTCTAGCAGAGCATGGCCCAAGGTAGTCAGGGGAGCAGCCCGGTAACCCCGGCGCAGGGCATATTCCACTGTTACCGCGGTAAGCGGTCCCGGCATCAGTGCTCCCGAGAGACCAACAAGCAATGCCGTGGTAAAAACAAGCGTCAGTTCAACCATGACTATTTCCCTCCTGCACCAGCTTGCATCCATTAACTTATTCAGCACCCGCAAAATATTACCTGCTGCACATTAGGGGTTGGAAAAACAGTGCCAATACCGGAACGGTATCTATAAAAGGCGGTTGCAAGGATTTCCAGATGGATATTTATCAAGAGCACAGCTGTCATGTTGCAAAATGGGTGGATTCTGAATCAAATACCGCCGGAATGATATGGTTGAGCGCGGGGTTTTACCATCGGACGGTGTGAACAGCAAGAAGAAGACCCGAAGTTGCCGTGATCCTGGCTGTCTCGGAGATTAGCTCATTGCTCAAGCCGCGGGTGGAGGCAAAGTAGAGACTTCCTTCGTCAAGGGGGTATTTCAACCCTTCCGTCGTTACACCCCTTGTCTCAGCGGTAAGTGAAAATAATGAAAGGTAGTCACCGATATGCCCCGATAGGACCAGTTCACGATCCATCAGCCACACTGTTCGAGACTCGTCAATGATCCTCGCCGGAACACCCTCCCTTAAAGGGATTGCCAACAGAAAAATGTTGCCCAATGCATGATCGATCCTGGTTCCCCCCAGGGTGCCGCACAGAATAATTTCCGTCGGCTCGAGCTCAAGGGCATAACGCAGAGCCATTTCGAGGTCCGACTGCTCCTGCTCAATAACCAGGTTTCTAATCCATTGAAGGGGGCAATGCTCTAGCTGCCGCCTTACCGCCGGGTCCAATGAATCGCTATCCCCCACCACAGCAAAAGGTTGAAGCCCCATGGCCAGAACATGGTGGAGCCCCCCATCTGCACAGATAATCCGGTCTTCCCGGTTGATCTGCCGGCGATAGAAATCATGATCATATAAATCTCCGTTGGCAAAAAGAAAAATTCTCCTTCCCGTCATTTGCCCTCCCCCTTTCATCCTGACAGCTCTCAATTTTCTGGAGAAGGTAGTACTCATTCCGCAGTAGATACTGCTCTCCTGATCATTGCATATTCCATTTTGCTGTTCAAAAGGATAAATCCTGCAATCACTGAAAACAATTCTTTTTTCGCTCCCCTGTCCTGCCATTTACTAAAGCAATAACATGACTATACTTTCCTGACCCCACTTTGTAAAAAAAACAGGATTTAAAACATTTTTAGCGAAAGTAGATAGGATTATGTGACGGTTTTTAAAAAGGAGCAGCAGACAGATTGGATGACTGACTTCAGCAAAGCAAATAGCATGGGTGAAGAGAGTATCAGCAGGCTGCTCTGGCGATTTTCGCTGCCGGCAACCGTGGCTATGGCGGTAACTGCTTCATATAACGCTGTTGACGCCGCCTTCGTGGGACGCCTGGGCAGCGAGGCTATCGCCGCCCTTTCCGTTGCCTTCCCCGCCCAGATGGTCTTCGGCGCTCTTGCCATCGGTACGGGCGTCGGCGCCGCCTCTTTGATCTCCCGTTCGCTGGGTGCCGGAAAACCGGAAGAAGCCAGGGCAACTGTAGGCCAGGTTGTCCTGCTCTCTTTGGGCTTCGGTATCCTGCTGACTATAGTGGGCCGTTTCTTCCTTGAGCCCATGCTGCTGCTTTTTGGAGCCACACCGGAGATCCTGCCCTTCTGTGCCGAATATATGTCGGTAATTACCGATGGGGCGCTCCTCTTATTCCTTTCATTTATGCTGGCTCACACAATCCGGGCTGAAGGTAACGCCATCTTCCCCATGGCTGTGCTGATCACCTCTTCAGTGGTCAATATCATTCTTGACCCCATCTTTATCTTTGTACTGAAGATGGAAATCAGGGGGGCAGCCATCGCCACCATCCTGGCCAAAGTTGTCAATATCGCCTGTTACCTGTGGTATTATCTGAGCGGCCGGAGCGCTTTGAAAATCAGTTTGCGCCACCTGCGGCCCTGTAGCAATATTATCCTGGAGATCTACAAAATTGGCCTGCCCACCATCCTGATCCAGATTTCATTTAACACTTCGCTGATTGTTGCCAACAGGATCCTTGGAAGTTTTGGGCATATTCCCATTGCTGTAATGGGGATGGTCATGCGGCTGCAGCAGTTTGCCACCATGCCGGTGATCGGGCTTAACCACGGGCTGCTGCCGATAATCGGCTTCAATTTCGGAGCAAATAAATTCACACGTATACGGGATGCAGTGATTAAAGGTCTGAGTGTGGGCATCATTTTTGGCACCGTCGCCGGTCTGGCATTTTTTCTTTTTCCCGGCCTTTTCCTGCGCATCTTCACTGATGAAAAAATGCTGCTGCAGGAGGGAGCTACAGCTCTGAGGATCATGGTGCTTATGTACCCGCTCATCGGTGTGCCCCTTATCAGCGGAGCACTTTTTCAGGGAATCGGCAAGGGTAGCCCCGCACTTCTCCTGGCTCTGCTGCGCCAGTTCTTGCTCTATATACCTCTGATTCTTCTCCTGTTACGACCTTTCGGCCTGACCGGAATCTGGGTCGCCGCCCCTTTAGCCGATTTTTTAACTTTCCTGATCGCCCTGACCATGGTTTCCAGCGAACTCAAACGCCAGGGGATTCCCCTGTACAACGGTACCCCCTTCTTTAGGAGAAACCGCCTTTCTTGCCGCTGCGCTTCTTCTCCAGCGCAGAGACATGGCGAAGGAGATTGAAGAATTCAAATATTGCAATGAGCACTGCAGGGATCAAAAACATGGAGACAAGTCCAGTTGTTGTCCGGGCAAAATTAAAGATATAGCCGGCATAGGGGATGAAAAACTCACCTTTCCCAAGGATGTTTTCCATCGGGACAGGAACAGGGTCATCACTTTCGTTGGCATCTCCACGCGTGGTGAAAGTCAGCCCCGCAGCGGTATGCACCTGTACAATACGGTGACTGATTATCCGCACAGAATCAGAGGGATCAATAAAGGTAATGACATCGCTTTTTTGTAACTCCTCCACCTTAACATCCTGCACCGCCAGCAGACTACCGGGACCGAAAGCAGGCTCCATACTGCTGCTGAGAACAGTATAGAATTGCCGCCCGGCGAGTTGGAGCGCTTCACCGGTGATTTTGCTTTTAATAATGGCATAGACTACCACGGAGGCACAGAGCAGCAGGGTTATCAAAATGATATTTCCCAATATGAACCACCGGGGTTTTTTCCGGCTGCGGCGCCGCTGCATCCCTTCGCGCTTTTGCCTCTCGGCTCTGGTCATTGTAATTTGAACATCGGTAAGCAAATCACCGGTCATCTCTTTCCCTGAACCTCCTTTTGCTGCGTCCAACAGCAAACTGCCGGCGCCATGGCGGAGCAGGCATCGCTGCTAATAGTACTGCACATTTCCCGGCGTTTGATAACCCGCCGGTGTGCCCTCCACAATCAAGGCGCCTTTAAAAGAAACGTTTTCCCATTGCGATTCTGTATCTAAAGGCAGAGATGTCTCCAATCTGTAGACAGCAACATTTCCCGCCTTAAGAGGTCGGGGAGGCCTTTCAAAAGCAGCGCTCTCATTGTCTAATCCGGGGAAAAGCAGGTTATTGAATGCCCCTTCAAAAATAAGCGTGTTGGCATCGCCGTAACTGCTGAAGCCGGCGTAAATATCCGAAATATAACCATCGGGATTGAGAACCACCCTGATCTGAAGATCATCGGAGAAGCCGGCCGTGTTCGAGCTCTCCGGTAAGAAGTAAGCACGGAAGATCATGTCCAGCGTACCGGTATTCGCAATTTCGACATATCCAGCTCTTACATCGCCCCGTTCCATGCCCGCCAGATCAAAAGGTTCACCAACCAGCACAAATTCAAGGCACCCTGGGGAGATGAGATGCTCTTCTATTTCAGCGCTGTGTATGAATATGGCGGAGGCAGCCCCCCCAGCCAGAGCAGAAGCAAGAGCGATGATGATCAGGCTGGTTATAATTCTACTTTTAATATACAACCCTCCTTCGGAAAGATCAGCAAAGCGGTGAGATAACTTCCTTCCCCGGTAAGACTGTTCCGGTTAACTAGCTGTCCCGGCTCAGTTCCTCTGCAAGGTCGTGCAGTGTCTTACTGCATTTTTCCCGGATTACAATCTCAGCATCACTATCGTATTCCGTTGGCATAAGGTTGATAATAATCAGTTTCTTCGCCAGTGCCGGCAAATAGGCCACAGGGTAAACCACAAGGCTGCTGCCAGCCGACAGCATCAGATCGCAGTTGCGGCGCAAGGTATCCTCGGCTTCATAAAAAAGCGCCGGCATGGGATCACCAAATAGAACCACATCGGGACGCAAAACATCGAAACAGTTGCGGCAAAGGGGGGGAATCCGCTTCAGTTCTACCTGCTGGACGAGCTCCTCAAATGAATAGCGTTTTTTGCAGCCCTGGCAATAACCGGAACGCAGGTGGCCGTGCACTTCCCAAATTTTACGCGAGCCGGCCTTCACATGCAGCCCATCGATGTTCTGGGTTACCAGCCCCTTTAGATAACCCATTTCTTCCATTTTCGCCAGGGCATAGTGACCCGCATGCGGCTCGGCCAGTGTAATATGCGCGAAACGGTTAAAAGCTGCTTCGTAAAAAAGACGTGGATCGTTCTCCAATACCTCCACAGAAGCGGTCTTAATGGGATCGATATTCTCCCAAATCCCCGTTCCCGGAGTCCGAAAATCTGGAATGCCGCTCTCTGTGGAAAGCCCTGCCCCTGTAAGGCTGTAAAATCCACTGCTCTGCTTAATCAGGGCTGCCGCCCGCTCAATTTGTGTCTGGTAATCCATTTTATCATCCCTCCATAACGCTGGCTTAGAATACCGAATTTCTACAATATTTAATTATCTATCTATTTATTCTATTCTTAAATCCTTAATTCCTGTTTTTGCCCAACTTTTAAAGGGGAAAATATAATGATAAAATATACTTGCGATCATTGATTTTGTTTTACATCGCGGAAAAGAGGGTGGGGCATGAATCAACTGAAAACAGTTTTCCTCATGGCCCTTCTCACAGCTATTTTTTTGCTGCTGGGCGGCCTTGTTGCAGGCAGAGAAGGGCTGATACTCGCTTTCATCGCGGCCATGGCTGTAAATTTTTTCTCTTACTGGTTCAGTGACCGCATGGCCATCAGTATGACCCGCTCGCAATTGCTCAGTGAAAGCGCAGCTCCTGAAGTATACCGGGCTCTGCGCGAACTGACATACAGCGCTAATATGCCCATGCCGCGGGTTTATCTGATGCCTACAGATCAACCGAATGCTTTCGCCACAGGGCGCAATCCTGAGCATGCTGTAATCGCGGTAACCGCCGGTCTTTTGAGATTGCTGGACTACGAAGAGTTGAAAGGCGTCCTGGGCCACGAGCTGGCCCACATCCGCAACCGCGATATTCTTATCGGCAGTATGGCTGCAGCTATTGCCGGAGCCCTCATGTTTGTGGCCCGTATGGGAATGTGGAGCGGTACTTTCAGCGGGAGCAGCCGGCGCGGCGGAAACAGCGGGGCGGGGCAAGGCCTGTTCAGGCTAATTGCCCTGCTGCTGGCGCCCCTGGCGGCAATGCTGATCCAGATGTCTATTTCCCGGACGCGGGAGTTCGGTGCAGACGAGGGTGCAGCCAGATTTTCGAGAAATCCCAAGGGGCTGGCCTCTGCTCTCGCCAAGATGGAAGGTTACGCCCGCCGCCGCCCTCTGCGCGAGCTGAACCAGGCTACGGCACATATGTTCATTGTCAATCCCCTGTCAGCACAAGGGCTGATGGCTCTGTTCAGCACCCATCCGCCCATCGAGGAAAGAATCGCCCGACTGCAGCGGATGCAGCTTGACGGCATCAAAGAGCAGCCCTAGAGCGGAGGAGAGCCCCTTTCTTAGATACAGAGATCTTATGCAGGCCGCCAGCCCGCTATTTAGGGCTGCGGCAGTTTTGGAGGGGCAAAAAATGTCCTGGCATTTTCGCCGCGGATCTGTCTCTGCTCGGAGAAACTCAAGCCTGAATGGGAGAGCTCCTTCAGATAGCGGGTGGGAGAAATGAGGGGATAATCTGTGCCGAGCAGAACCTTATGCAAAACCCCAATTTCGCGGGCGGTGCGATAGATCCGGGAGGAATAAAGGAAAGGCCCTGCAGCTGTATCGTAATAAAGATGCTTCAGCCCCTGTTTTAGTTCAGGCATCAGCTCGTAAAACAAAAGCCCCCCGCCCCAGTGAGCATAGATCAGCTTGAGCCGGGGATGAGCCAGGGCAAATTCAGCCGCCTCTTTCAGCAAACCGGGACCCTTTCCGGCATAGCCGTGGCCCACGGGCTCATTTACATGAAGCAGCAAGACAAGCTCTCTTTCCCGGCAGCAGGCAGCCAGCCGGGCAGCTTCTCTCCCGACCAGGTCAAAATTTTGCCCCCAGGGTAAAAGTTCCCCCACGCCCACCGCACCGGCATCGTGGCAGCGGGCAATCTCGCGCTCCATCCAGCGCTGTTTCGGATCAACGGCGATCATGGGCAGAAAGCGTTCGGGGCTGTGGCGGGATGCTTCAAGAAGGTAATCATTGATCTCGCGGCATAACCCCTCATCGGAAAAGGGGAAGCCGCAGATTACAGCCTGATCCACCCCGCAGCGATCCATCTCGGCCAGGAGATCCTCAGCCGAGGCAAACCTGTGCACCGGGCTGGAGCAAATTTGGGCCAGGAATTCATCTTTCCAGATATAGCTCTCAGCCCTCCGGCGCAGCTCCGGTGAAATAATGTGAACATGTGCGTCAATAACCGGCCCGGCGGTCATGCCTCCACCCACAGGGCAATATGTTCCAGCCCCGCAAGGTGCAGCGCCGGAGCAGAAGGATCCCAGCCTCCGCCGATCTTCTGCTCACGGGCGGCCAGTTCAAAATGGGACATGGCAATGCCCATATCGAGATGCTGCAGCCTGACCCTCCCCAGGGTGCGGTTGTAAAGCCGGCTCTCCTTCAGGTAAAGGCGGTAGCGGCCCTCCCGGTCCCTGACGATGCGCCAGGGTTGACGGTTCAATGCCGAGGGGCCCAGGCGCACCGCTTCCAGGGCGTTGCGGTAATAACCCGCCTCATCCTCTGTCAGCGGCCTTTTATCGCCACCGGCAAAGAACAGTTCATGCCAGGGCTTTCGCCGGCGGGAACGGGAGCCCGAATGAGCAAGCCTGTCCGGTAACGTTTTGCTCTCAGCGGGATGGCCCAGAGGGGTGATGGCCGGCAAAAGTTCGTCCCCGGCCAGCCGCATCCAGCGGGCAAAACTGCTCCTCCTGAAGGTGCCGCCCATCCAGCAGGTCCCCAGCCCCAGGGCGGTAGCTTCGAGAATAATCTTCTCCAGGCAGTAGCCCAGATCCACCTGGGCGCCGGGAATATCTTTAACCGCCCCCAGGATATAGAGGCCGGCACCGCGGATCATGCCATAAGTGCCCAGACTTCTGAGTTCCCGGGGGCTTACAGCCCCGAGGTCCAGCAGTTCAAAGCGCACCGCCGTTCCGAAAGGGCCGGCGGCATACTCCATAAAAGAATGCCGCATCCTCTCTTGCACCTCTTTACCGACCTCACTACCATCATAACTCCGCACGGAGCGCCTTTGTCGAATCCTTTCCATTACATCCATTCAGTAAAATGCCTTTCTATTCATCGGCACCAGGCAATTATTTACCCGGCCGGGCAGCCCCCATCTGCTGTCCCTGCCGTTAATTGTAAAGCTCTTCGATCTGGTCAAGATACTTATCCAGAACTTCCCGACGCTTTACCTTCATCGTCTGGGTAAGCATACGGTTTTCGATGGAAAAATCCTCTTCAAGGAAGATGAATTTTTTGGGGATCTCATAGCTGCCGAAAGCACCTTTCAGAAAACCGGCGATCTCCTGCTCCATCATCAGGGTAAAATCTCTGTTCGCCAGGAGATCCCTGGGAAGGCTGGATACATCTCTTTCCGCAGCCCAACGGGCGCTCATTTCGAAATCAGGGATCACCAGGCAGATGTTGAAGGGTTTGCCGTCGCCGTAAATCATGGCGTTAGCCACATAGGGTAAAAGCTTGATCTCCTCTTCAATAGCTGCTGGGAAAACATATTTCCCGTTCAACAGCTTATACTGTTCCTTAATCCGGCCGGTAATCCAGAGATAGCCATCCTTATCCAGGTAACCGCGGTCTCCCGTACGAAGGCCGCCATCAGAAGTGATCACTTCAGCTGTCTGTTCAGGTTTGTTATGGTAACCCTTCATGATATTGGGTCCGTAAACAACAATCTCACCGTCCGACGCATCCTCTTCAACAGCCGATCTGTCGATAACCACCCTCTGTCCTTCTAGAACCCGGCCCACGCTGCCGATACGCCAGTTTTCCCGGCTGTTCATGGTTACGGCAGGAGAGGCCTCGGTAAGGCCGTAACAATCATAAATGGGCACCCCCACATCGCTAAAAAATTCGGCGATCTCCTTGTTCATCACCGCACTGGCCGTAAGCGACCCCACCACCCTGCCGCCCAGGGCATCCCTGATTTTTGAAAAAACCAGCCTATCAAGCAAAGCATATTTTATATTATTTACAAGGCTGCGCTTCCCCTGTTCCGACAGTTCTTTTTTCTTTCTGGCAGCAGCACAGGCGGCATCGAAAAGCATCTTTTTCATCCCGCCAGCATCGCTCATCTGCATCTGGATACCGTCATAAAGCCTGTTGAAAAGGCGGGGGACGCAGATGAGATAATGCGGTTTAACCAGCCTGAGATCCTCCGTCAGCGTAGTCACATCCCTCATAAAGCCGATAGATCCGCCAAATTGGATCCAGTTGTTGATCTCGGCACTGAGCGCGTAGGAGTGAGCCCAGGGCAACATGGAGATAGCCACACACTCTTCGTTCAATTCGGGATAGATCTTGTAACCGGCTCTGGAGCAGTAGGTCAGGTTACCGTGAGTAAGCAGGACTCCCTTGGGATCGGCAATTGTCCCGGAGGTGTATATGAGCACCGCAATATCATCATGATGGGGTATCTCAGGCGTAACGGGGTTCTCCCGCCCCGCTCTCTCCAGAGCAGCCAGGCTGTTGTCGCCCTCTGATTCCATCACATAAATATATTCGAGGGTCTCGATCTTTTTGGTAAAGTCTTTGACTTTTTCGTAAATCTCCCGCGTGGAAACGAGCAGAAATTTAAGAGCGCTGTCCCTGATGATATATTTCCAGGTCTGAACAAGTTCTTGCTCATACATGGGAATATAGCGGGCTTTACGGCCGTATGTAGCAAAGGCAAGCACCGCCCATTCGGGGCGGTTCGCAGAAATGATCCCTACGGCATCCCCCTCGCCGATACCCAACCCGGCCAGGCCGCCGCGGACATCATCGATCCGCCGGCCGATCTCACCGTAGGTGATAGAAGCAAGGGCTCCTTTGTCGTTATGCGTCCAGAACAGCACATTTCCCCCGAACTTTTTTTCGCTTTCAATCCACCATTCGACAAGATTGTCCGGCTTTTCATAGATCCACATAAGTGTTCCCTCCGGTTTAATTGTGGTCTCATACCAACAAAAAACGCAATGTTGGTGCAGACAATTGAAAGTATTGTCCCTATTGCCCACCTTCAAACTTCAACAAATTTTGCTTACTTCCTTCTTTGTTGAGAACTCTAATCCTGACGGCAGCACGGAAGGAAGCCTTTGTTGCGGCGGCAATTTCAACATATCCGCCAACGCCCATGGGAACCGGGCTTGCAACAACCTGGACATCGCTGCCGGTGATGGCTATTTTGATGGTGACGGGTAGATAAACATTGAAGATATGGGACTGCGCGCCGGCAAATCGGGGGGTGGCAAAGATCTTATCATCGCCACAATCCCGAAGGGCATTCCAGCAACAGCAGGGCGGGGTTCGAGCCTCACCCGCATAAGAAAAGCGCTGACAGATTGGGGCCGTTTATAGCCAGCCCCAATATTTTTTGGAGGGATGTTGGAGCGACAACACACACCGCGGCTTATGGATCAGCCTGACGCTGTGTGCTTGTGCTACAAACAAAATGAATTTATTATTTGAAGGAGTGGTAAGCAGAAACCCTGCTGTTATTCCTCCTTCTTCCTTCTGCGAAACAGGGACAACCCCCCGAATCCGCCGATGATAGCCATATAGAATCCGAAGTCGTAGCACCAACCGGTATTGTAGAGTTCATAGACCCGGATCTGATTATTGAAAAGGCCGATGATCAGGGAAACAGGGGCGACCCAGCCGTGCCAGATTCCCCAGAGGAATCCTGCAGGCTGTGCCGGGCTGTTTCTGCCGTCGCCGGGGATGCACCCGGACAGCGCCAGTAAAAATAGAACCAGCAACAGAGCCAGGATCCATAAAAGCGATTTTTTACTCACAGTCATATCTCTCCCGACATTTTGTTCTTTTTTAAAAAACAGTAGAAATGCCCCAATAACAAATTGTGGGATCTTTCACTGCGCGTGACTGAACTAAAATAGCCCGGCGCGCAAAACAGTCCTGACTCTTTCGGCGGGCAGGCACCCTGTCACCTGACAAAAGGGACCAGGCTGCCGTAGCCCTCTTTCTCCATCTCCTCCAGGGGGATGAAGCGCAGCGCGGCGCTGTTGATACAGTAGCGCCGGCCGCCTTTGTCCGCAGGGCCGTCTGGAAAGACATGTCCCAGATGAGAGTTGCCTAGCCGGCTGCGCACCTCCGTGCGAATGCGGCCGCCGCTGCGGTCCACCCGTTCCACAATGGAGGCGAGGTCAACAGGGCGGGTAAAGCTGGGCCAGCCGGTGCCCGAATCAAACTTATCCAAAGAGAAAAAGAGCGGCTCTCCGGTGACAACATCCACATAGATACCGCGGGCATGATGATCCCAGTACTCATTGTTAAAGGGCGGCTCTGTGGCATCGTGTTGGGTGACCTGATATTGTTTTTCGCTAAGGGTTTTTTTAATCTCTTCAGGATCAGGCTTCAGGTAAGGCCGCTTTGGTTCCGCAGGCTTCTTTTCAGGCAAAGACGAGAGGTCAATATGACAGTAGCCGCCCGGGTTTTTCTGCAGGTAAGCCTGGTGATACTCTTCCGCCAGGTAATAGTGCTCCAGGGGCAGCACCTCTGTGACAATAGCTTTCCTATATTTACCCTGCTCAGCAGCGGCGACAGCGCGGGCTATATCGAGGTCGGCAGGATCCTTTGCATAAATGCCGGTGCGGTATTGAGCGCCCCGATCATTACCCTGCCTGTTTTTGCTGGTGGGATCAATGATCTTGAAAAAGTGTTCCAAAAGATCCTGCAGGCTTATCCGGACTGGATCATAAGTGATCTGCACCGTCTCGGCATGGCCGGTGTCGGCTATCTCTTCATAGGTGGGATGAGCACCCCTGCCGTTGGCATAGCCCACGGAGGTCCGAAGCACCCCCTCCAGCCGTGCAAAATAAGCTTCAACGCCCCAGAAACAGCCGCCGGCCAGCCAGATCCTTCGAAGACCACCAGAATTTTTTTCTTGCCTATGATTAGACTGGGACAAATCATCTCACCTCATTGTTTCGTTGGTGATAACGGGCGGGGATGGAGACCCGCCCCTACGATCCTCTACAGCGGCATTCGCCGCCCTGCTATTGCTTCATGGTTCTCGGTGAAGGCGCTTTAACCACGAAAAATTCCAGCACCTCATCGTTCTTATTTTGGGGATGCATCCTCGTCCCATATGGTATAGCCACAATGCTGCCGGCGGGATAGATATGCTCTTCCTGCCCTTCCAGCTTCAAGGTGAGCTTTCCCCGCACCACGATTAAGTACGCATTGGAATTGGCATTATGCTCGGGCAGCGCCTCTCCTTTCGGAAGCACCATATGGTTAATGGCTACATTGCTGTCGTCAACTACTTTTTCAATGATTTTTTGATCGGTCCCGGTAAATTCATGCTTCGTTTCCAACATATACCCCCCCTTTTAATATCAGTCAATAGTTTATGTCCGGGTATGGATTTAATAACAGACTTTATACCTTACCGCTATTTTACAACATCTATTTTCTCCTGAGCAAGCAAACCATGTATCTCAATGAAAACCAATTTGTTCTTTCCGGGCATCGTTGCGTATTTCGGATAATCTAAAAAAGTGGACCGGGACACTATGGAGAAAAGAGCCGGGAATGTCCTGTTCCACCGTGGATATATTATAAAAGGCGGGGTAGAACAAAAATAATGAGCGGGGGAAACATGAGCAATGCAAATTGAAGAGATAATCGAATTCCTGGAGACAGATAGGCTCAGCGCAACTTTTTCCCCCCTTGGTTTAAAATTTCTCTCGTTAAAGGCCGATCGTGGTGATCGAAATATAGATTTACAGCATGCCGGCAGCGAAGCTGAACCGGACAGCGAAGTAAAGCTAATCCTGGAAGAGACAGCCAATCTTTTGAAACAGGGCCGGCACAGTATGCCTCTGGACCTGACCGATTTTACAGGCTTTCAACAGGATGTTTTCAAGACAGTCAGCGAAATAGAGCCGGGCTGTATCACCACCTATAAAGGCATCGCCGAGATCATGGGGAAACCGGGAGCTGCCAGGGCTGTGGGAAGCGCCATCGCTAAAAACCCCGTTTCATATTTCTTGCCGACCCACCGCGTGCTTCCCCAAAGAGGAATAGGGATATGCCGGACAGGAGCCGGTTATTTAAGGGAAAAACTTTTAGCACATGAAGGACATGACCTTTCCCGGCTTAGAGGAAATTATCTTTGCACCAGGAAAAAATGCTGCCTGGAATAGGCGGCCCCTTCTTCTGGGCGGCCGTTAAACTCACAGGCGCACCTGCCATTATTCTTTTTTATCTTCAAGTTTTTTCAGAAACGCCTCAATCCTTTCCCGCTGTCTGTGCTCCCCCTCGGGATCAAGTTCAAAAGTGACATTAAGCCGGCTCCCTTCAACGGCACCCGGGGGCAGTAAATGCCGCGGCAAGGCTGCGCTAATTTCTTTCTCCCCGAAAAGTAACACCGCATAGTCGCCTTCAAAACGATCTAGAACAGCTTTCAATTGCATTTTTACCCACCTATTCCCCCGTTGGATTGCGGTTTTGCTTCACAGTGTATCCAACCCCATCAGTAGTAATGACAATGGTGCCCTCTTTGTCGGTCCGGTAAACATCCGCACCGGCTTTGCCGAGTCTGCCCAGGGTCTCTTTATGCGGATAGCCATAAGTATTATCCCTTCCGCACATAATCACAGCGATCTCAGGCTTAACGGCATTAAGAAATGCCCGGGTAGTAGCCTTTCTGCTGCCGTGGTGGCCCACTTTCAGAACGGTGCCAGTCAAATCACAGCCGCTGTTAAGAATCTCAGTCTCCGCAGCACTCTCAGCATCACCGGTAAAAAGAAAACTGACGCTGCCGAATACAACTCTGGCTACAATGCTGGCATCGTTGAGCCGGGCAGAGGAAGGGGATGAAGGATGCAGGATCTGCATAACAGCCCCACCCCCGAGGTCACGTTTCAACCCGGTCCGGCCCACGGTAAATTTAATATCTTTTTTATCGATAAGAGTTAAATAATTTTCAAAGGTTTTTGTAGTATGGACAACACCGGGATCTATGATTTCTCCCACCGGTAAAAGCTGCAAAACATTGATCAAGCCACCGATATGATCTGAATGAGGATGGGTCCCAATCACAAGGTCAAGACCCGTTATGCCCTGTGACTGGATGTAATTAACTGCGGTAGAGCCGCGTTCCCCGCCGTCGATCAATACATTTTTCTCAGGCGTCTGAATAAGAATTGCATCCCCCTGGCCAACATCAATAAAGTGAACCCTGAGTTGACCGTCGGGAAGAAGGGACCCTTTGTTTTCATGATCCTTTGCAATTTCTTCCGGAGCTGTTACAGTATTATTATTATCAGCACCATAGTCATGGACTCCCCTGCCTTTCAGGTCCCACCAGCTAACCATGGTTAAAAGTAGAAAAAGAAAAACAACTGTACCAATTATTGACCTTTTACGCACCCTATCAAACCTCTACAATAGAATAAAATGCAAAGCAGTACCTGCTGCCGGCGGCATTAGCAGAAATAAATACAAGCAATTCCCAAACCGCCATAATCATAATCGTTTTGTAATTCTTTTTTAACCAAACCCTGTCTCTATAAGATAAGCGGTCACCCCCACTATTGCCGCCACAATGGTGTTTACCACGGTGGCCCAGAATGCAGCTTTGCGATCCATGGCGATGAGGGGAAAAAGAGCATCCCCATCCTGAGAAACAGCATTGGCCAGCAGCGCTGCAAAAGGAAACATTCCCTTGATATATAGGGATACAAAGATCACCTGCGGCCCGCAGCCCGGAATAATTCCCACTAGAACCCCGAGCAAAACAGATGTCAGGCCCGTTGAAGCCAAAGCCGCTACCACAACCTTTTCCCCACCCGCAAAATAGACGGCCAGCTCATAGACAAGGTAAGCCCCGAAGACCCAGGCACCCACAAAAGCAGTTTCCTGCGCATTATGAATCAAGGTTTCCTTTAGGGAAAACATCTTGTGCTCAGCATCTTCGTGGCTCTGAGCCTGAATGAATTTCCTGGAAAAAAGCATGTATAGCACCGTCACCACTGTGCCCGACACCCCCACAATAACCCCCAAATTGGGCAGCCCGGGAAGACGATTTATATCTATTTGCGCCAGCTCAAGAATCCCCAGTATGAGACCCACCGTAATAGCTGCCCAGAATAGAATATAAAAGTTGTGGGTCACCCTGTAGCCCAGGGTGCGCGGATTCAGGGGAGATGTATGGTGAAGGATCATATCGATCTCATCGCCTTCTTCATGCCCGATATGTCTTAGATCGCTGGAGCGGCAGTCATCGGGATGATCGCAATAGATCCTGTCCAATACCGCTTCCGCTTCATCATGTTTTCTTTTTAAATCGATGGGTGCTTTTTTCTCCGCTCTTTTTCTGACCCACTCCCCGATCTTGTAATAATCAACTATATAACCTGTAAGGGCGCCAACAACAAGACACACAGCAGTAATAAGAACAAAGTCCCGGGGCACCTGTGTCAGCGTCACAAAAGCTGAATCTCCGGCGGTGGCAATCAGGGTGGCTACAACAGTACCGAAAGTGACATTGCCTTTTACATAAAGAGGCATTACCAGGATGGATCCTCCACATCCGGGGATAATCCCCAGAAGAGAACCGATGAGGGGCTGATACCCTTTTGATTTTGCAATGGTTTCTATGAATGCTCCCTGCTGTCTGTAGTCGATGTAACCGAAAAGCAGGAGAACTGCCCCGACAAAGACAGTTACCTGAATAAAGGACTCTCCAGCGCTCTTTAAAAGAAACGCCGCCAGTTCGCCACCCATTTTTTCACCCCGCAAACAATGAGCTTGCTTTTATATTTTATCTCCTTGCTTTAGATCCCTCTTTTTCAGCCACATCCTGTAGTGTTCGGCTCAATGGATAAAAGCCCTGCATTTTCCTGATCCATCCATCCCGGAGATAAGGAGCTTTTTATTGTTACGCCCTTAAATATTTCTTCTATTTGCCGATCAAAACATTGAACGACCAGTGCAGCGGCATACCGCTCCACAGAAGGTCGTGTAAATTCCAGCTTAATTTCCCCCCAGGCGTTTCCAATGGGGCCGGGATTCTATCTCCGGCCCATTTTTTGCGGTTACAACTCCTGTGCCCTTCGCTTAAACTTTTTGGTTCGCTTTTGCGCCGCACAGGGGTTTATATAGCACCATCAGGGTGAATTTTACGTGGCGTTCGGTATACGGCGGTTCCTCCTGAACTCAATACCCATCCCGTTGCTGCGACGGTAATTTCCCGAACTTTGTCCTTAAAGCTGTGGACACTTTTAGAGAACGCCCATGCCGGGCGCACCAGCACCGGAGGCCCGGTTAACCGGGCCTCCTTTAATTTAGTAACTTTCAGCCTATTTCCCCTGCGCAGTGAACTTAATCAACTGCGATGTCGATATTTCACCGGTTTACCAAATATGATGCAATGACGATAATACCGGTGGAAACCAGCGCCAGAGGCAAGTAAAACCACAATTCCGTCTTTGAAAAAACACAGGAGCGATAGCTGTTTTTTTTGCGGTCAAGTTCCGTTGTTGCCTGCATGCTGAAATCTATTTCAGCATCTTCAATCTTTCTCACCTTATCGTACAGGGACCTGTACAAACGCTCTTGTAACAAATAGTACGAGTCCAACCCCCAAAAGACAACTATAGGGATATAAGCAGCCAGGAAGTACACCTGATCCGCATTTTTACCGGCCAACGCAAATATAGCGGCAACCAGGGTGACAGCCCAGCCTTTGAGCATAAAAGAATTGGCAGCCATTCGATTAATGATCACCTGGATCATTTCCAAATGTCTTATCTTGTTTTCCACATGCTACACCCCTGAAAGCAAATTGTAATCGATAGAGTGATGGTCTATGATATATTTTTCACAATATTATAACTATCCACATCATCCCGGCGACTATATGCAGCATCAAGGTGCTTGTTATAATCCGATTTGAAGTCACACCATCTAACTGCCCCAATATAACTAAAAGCACCATACCATATTTTCAAACCCTCATCACAGGTTTTAGTAGCTGCATCTTTTAGATTAAACTTATTGTCCCTTATTATTTGAAATAGCCGTGTTGTATAATGCAAATTGCATCCTGTACTGCAACACTCTCTTTTTTCAAGATAATATTTATAAGAACCATTTTTGTCCGGTAAAACGACTGCAACCATAGCACTTGTTCTGCTTGTTACCGGGTCGCCATTTTTATTCTTGCGGGAAGTTTCCTTTAACGAGAATGAAACCTCGCAAGCTATAATTATTGAAACAACCTGCTCAGCTAAAAAGTGTATCCAAATTT
>CAYXKD010000040.1:0-18338 GCA_964464625.1 uncultured Syntrophomonadaceae bacterium | reverse complement strand
GCGTGGAGATAGGCAAAAGCCGCCCGCCTGGCTCCGGCCCGCCGGTAGATCGCCGCCGCAGCGGCAATGGTATGGGAAAGGGCGCGAGGCGAAGGCCCGGGAAGGGGTCGCGGCGCCCCAAAACGTGTGCCCAGCGTAAAAAGAAGCAGAAGGGTGAAAAGCGCAAGCTGCCCGGCCGGCCAGGAAAGATAAGTGATCACAGCCGGTCCCGCAGATGGATCGCGAATGGGACGTTCCGGGCCAAAACCGTGATGGTATTCATCGATAAAGATACAGGGGGGCTCATGAAAAATGCCGGCAGCGTTAAGCAGAAAGATAAGGTTGTCAGCCCTGCCCAGAGCTTCATTGGTGATGAAGCCGGGATCGATGATGGAGATGATCTCCCCGGCTCCTGCCCTTTTCCAGAGAATGCAGCTGTTTTCCCCCTCTCCGGCCAGGACAATGCCGCCGCTTTCCGCAGTGAAGGAGCCGCCCCTGTGAAACTCCAGGCGGCAAACCCCCTCAAGGAAAGGATGGGCTGATTCGGGTTCGATAAGCACAGCCTTTGAAAAATAGTTTGTTGCCGTCAGCTCCAGATCAAAAGCTTCAAAAAGAGAGTGCTGCTCCTGTCCCAGCAGGATAAGGCGGTTGCCCTCTTCCACCCAGTCCCGGGCAGCCTCCGCCTCCAGAGAAGGCAGCGGACGCCGGACAGGCTCTGTAATAATGAGAACACCTTTTTCCCCGCGATTTTTAAGCATGGTCAGCGGATAGTTCCAGCGCTGCACTGGGTAGCCGCTCTCCTCCAGAAGGAGAAAGAAGGCTTTGCTCCCCCGGGGCACTGTGCTGTGGCTGGAGTAAGGCCGGCTCCGCCCGCCGCTTTCCCAAAATAAAAAAGCGGCGATAACGCCCCCGGCAGCCAGCACGACAAGGGCGGCAATAACAAGCAGGACATTCTTCACCTTATCCATCACGGTCCCGCCTCCTGTAGCATACTATAAAGTTTCAGACCGCGATCATAATCCTCCCGGCGGCAGCGGGCCCGGCCGTACCAGATCTTTTCGTAAAGGAAAAACAGTTCTGAAGCAGGAGAGAATGAAGGGTAATCCCGCTCCCGCAGCTGCCGCAAATACTCGCCATTGGTCCGCGAATAGTGGTAGTCAAGAGAACCCTCTTCATCCAGTTCCAGCAGCAGGGCCAGCAAGAGCAGGCGCAACGCCTCCTTGTAGTCTCCCTTTTCCGCTGCCTCACTCGAGCCTGCCAGGGCCCTGCGCGGCGTATACTGCCCGGCGCCTGCCGCCGCTGCGCCGTCCTCCCCATCCAGGGAAAGACGGAAACGGCGCATAATCCAGATGAGCAAGCCGGTAAAAACGGCAACGGCAACAAAGCTGATCAGGATGATAACAATGGATCCGGGGCCTGAAATTAACCCTGGCAGAAAAGACTTGATCGCATCGGCCAGGCGCTGCAGCAAACCCTCCTCTGCACCGGTAAATTCAGCCCGGCTCAATATATCGGCCAGCAATTCCCTGGCCTTCTCCTGAGGGGACATGCAATGCTCAATCCTTCCATTAGCAAGAAGCAAGAGACAAGACCATAGAGACAGGATAAAAAAGAACAACAATGCGCTGTTTTAAGAGAGGATATCAATCCTTCTCTCCAGATCGATCCCCTCCCGGCGAGCCCGCAGATCGTGGTAGAGAAGGGTCAAAGCGATGATGGGAACAGGCGCAATAAGGAGCCCCAGGATGCTTGAAAGCAGCGACAGCGCCATGAACCAGATTATGTTCTCCACCTCGAAAGCGATGAGCAGCCCCATCCCCAGGGTTATGGGTGTGGTCACAACGCTCGCCGCGAAATATGTAAGCAGGCCCATCAGCAGGAACACGAGGGCCACCCGCCCCAGATCCTTCAATACCATGGACCAGCTCCGCGAAAGGGCCCGCCAGACACTGCCGCCCTCCACCATCAGCACCTGCGTGACCAGGGAGAAGGTCACGCTAAAAAAAAGAGCAGGCAGCAGCAGGGCCAGGGCCCCCATGAAAAGGGTCACCGTAATAACGGCGCCCAGCGCTAAAAGCTTAAGCCAGTTCCAGTTCTCAAATATTGAACGAAATATATCGCCAGGCGATGTCTCTTCTCCCCGCAGCGTCATGGTGACGACTTTGACCACTCCGGCAGCGGTAAGCGGTCTTAAGATCTGCTGGACAAGGGTGTAAATGCCCAGGAGAGCATAGGTCTGCAGCAGTATGTCAAAACCGACATCTGATCCCGTCTGACCCAGGGCGCCCGCGAAGGACCAGCCCAGGGTTCTATTGTAATAATAGCTGTACAGCAGAGCTATGGGAAGGTAGATCCATCCCATAGCGATATAGATGTGGAGAAACCTGCGCCTGAGAATGCGAAAAGTATAATTGAAGATATCGCCAAACTCCAGCGGTTTAAGATTGTTCAAACAGCTTCATCCTCTCACGGTTTTTCAGGCGCCACCTTGAGCAGAAAAAGATGCTCATCCTTCATCCCCGTAATGACCAAAGCGCCATCCGGAGCCTGCACAACCTCGTCGCCACAGTAGTCGGATTCAATGGAGCCTCTCTCTTCAGGGTTGATTGTTTTCTTCCATAGGAGATCGCCCGAGGATCCGGTTCTGATCAGATGCAGGTTCGAAGCAAGGACGGGAAAAAAGTCATATGTGAAGGTCAGCATGATCCAGCCGCCGTCATCCAGAAGTGCAATGGTTGAAAGATTGCCCGTGCCGCGGTGCTCCTGTTCCCACTCTATCTCTCCCGAGGCATCAAGTTTGAACAGTTGCACAGAAGGACTAAAAATGGTTAACGGATTGAAAGATCCATTTGTAGCCACCATAAGGCCGCCCTCCGGGCAGGGAACGACATATAGATCCAAAGGGTCCCCCTCCAGATCGATACTGCGCTCCCGGAGTATATTTCCTGATTCATCGGTTTCAAATATCGACAAGCCGACTCTGCCATCTACCATGTGCCGTGCAGTGCAGATATAACCGCCCTCCGCAGAAGGGGTCACGCTATAGCCCGGGCCCTCCATGACCCTGACAGGGCCACCCCCCATCTCAGGCGCAGGAGTAAACTTTTGCTCCCACTCCACTTCTCCTGCGGCATCAACCTTGACCAGATAAAGATATTCATCTTTCCCTTCCCGGATCAGGCCGAAAATAATATAGCCGCCGTCCTCCGTTTCCCGGCCCGCTTCAGCCCGGCAGGGCCTGCCGCCGCCCAGTGTTCTTTCCCATTCGGGATTTCCCCCGGCGTCAGTTTTGAGCAGAAAGATCGAATTTACCTTCTCCCCGCCAGCAGGCGGTTCGGGCTCAGGATCGCCCGGGGAGATCTTAAACATAATGTATTCGCCATCTTCATCATTTCCCAATATAAAGAATCCGCCGCCCGGGGCTTCCTGCACAGTCAGGGGATAAGTGCACCCGTTTCCGTCAAAGGAGCTCTCCCAGGTGCGTCTGCCCTCTCCATCTGTTTTCAGCAAATGGATCTTCCTTCTTTTCTCCTTTTCGCCGTCTTCTACCTCCCAAACCGCTGCAGCAACGATAAACCCGCCGTCAGCAGTCACATCCACCCCGGCTCCCCTGCTCATCTCGCCGCGCCTGAAATTTCTCTCCCACTCCAGCGGGGGGCCATCCTCCTTCGCCTCGGGAGCGGCAAAGCTGCTTTTTAATACACGGTAAAGCAGAAAACCGCCCACTAAAATGGCGATCCCGATAATAAATAGAGCCGCCAGCGCACCGATGAGCCATTTGTCACTCTTCTTTAATGCCATAAGTTGAAATTCTTGATCGCCCTTGAATTTTCCTTTTACCCTGTCATTTATTTTCCTTGTCATCCCTCCCCTTGCATCGCCGCCGCCGATGCGCTTATAATGACGGTAATGCAGAACAATCAACTTAGTGCCACAATCTTCAATATTCAGCCCATGTCCACGGAAGACGGACCGGGCATCCGCAGCACTGTCTTCATGAAGGGCTGCCCGCTCAGATGCCTCTGGTGCCAGAACCCGGAAGGGCTCTCCACGCAACCGCTGCTGATCCACGAACCGCTTCGCTGCATCGGCTGCAACAGCTGCCTGGATAACTGCCCGCAGGGAGCGTTGAGCAAGGGAGAAAGGGGGCTTATTTTCGGCAGTTCCTGCTTGCGCTGCCTGCGCTGCGCCGATAACTGCCCCGCCCGGGCGATACGGGTCTTCGGTGAACAGATCGAGCTTGACGTTCTCCTGAAAAGGTTAATCCGGGATAAGCCTTTTTACAAACATTCCGGCGGCGGAGTCACCTTTTCAGGCGGTGAATGCCTGCTGCAGCACACTTTTCTGAAAGCGGCAATACCGCTGCTCAAATCCCAGGACATCCATGTGTGCCTGGATACCGCCGGATGCGCCAGCCCGGAGATTTTCCAGTCCGTAGCCCGGGAGGCGGACCTGGTGCTTTATGATCTGAAAATTATCGACGAAGAGAAGCACAGGCAATTCACCGGTCTTTCCAATGTGCAGATCCTGGAGAATGTCGTCTGGCTGGGCAGCTCCGGAGTCCCCTTCTGGATCCGCGTGCCGGTAGTGCCCGGATACACTGACAGCGAAAAGGATATTGCCGAGATGGCAAACTTTATTAAAAATCACCTGGGGTCTGTGGAACGTATTGACCTGCTGGGTTACAATGATCTCTGCACAGCAGATTATGAACGAATGGGCCTGGCTTACAAACTGAAAGACCTGCCCCGGATCGAAAAGAGCGCCATGCTTCGCCTGCGTGAGATCATGCTCACCAGCGGCGCAGGCCAGGTAACCATCTCCAATTACACCTGATTTTCAACCGGCCTTATTTCACTAATGGGACACCAGGGATGTACCTTCCTGTCCCACCTGCTCTCGTCAGATACGCCGGCACCGCCGCACTGATAATGATCAAGAGAATAAGATGCGTCAATTTACGGTACCGGGCCGTCAGATGGAAATAGATGTTGCCTCATCTCCGCAATATGATACAATTTAAAAAACTGAATTGCACCTTCCCCGGGAGCTTGGATAAACCAGGCTGAGATCTCCCCTTGCCCTGAGCTGTGGGGAAAACCGGTGAACCTGATCCGTGGTAATGCCGGCGCAGGAAGGATGAGATTTCCTTAAAGCCACCTCGCCACCTCGCGGAGTGGTTTTTTAATTATCATTTACTGGAGGGAGATTTAGATTGCAAATCAATGCCGCAGCTGTCTGGGCGGATGTGGTAAAGATCAGGGAGCAGGCCCCGCTCATACACAATATCACCAATTATGTGGTGATGAACCCGACAGCCAACGCTCTCCTGGCCCTGGGCGCATCACCGGTAATGGCCCACGCCGAAGAAGAGGTGGCGGAGATGGTGCAAATCGCCGCCGCCCTGGTGATCAATGTGGGCACCCTGAGCCCGCTCTGGGTACGGGCCATGCACAAAGCGGCGCTAGAGGCGCTGAAGCTAAACACACCGGTGGTGCTGGATCCGGTAGGAGCAGGCGCAACGCCTTACCGGACCCGCACACTGCATGAACTCCTCACCGCAGCCGGGACTAACATCATCCGCGGCAATGCTTCAGAGATCCGGGCGCTGGCACTGGCGGGAGCCACGACAAAAGGGGTGGACAGCACTGCCGCCGCCGAAGAGGCGCTCCAGGCTGCACGGAAGCTGTCCCTGGCTCACCGCTGCACCCTTTGCGTTAGCGGATCCGTCGACTACATTGTGTCGGACAAACAGATTATCCGCGTGCTCAACGGCGACCCCCTGATGACGCGCGTCACCGGGCTCGGGTGCACTGCCAGCGCTTTTTGCGGAGCCTTTGCCGCGGTGAATCCTTCCACTATAACAGCCGCAGTTCATGCCATGGCGGTCATGGGTATTGCCGGAGAAATTGCAGCGGAGCATTCCTGCGGACCAGGCAGCCTGCAGATGCACTTTCTAGATGCCCTTTACAATCTGACATATGAGCAAATTGCTGATAAGCTGCGTATTAAACCATGAGCACAGGAGAGCTCTACCTTGTAACTGATCGTCCCCTGTGCCTGGGCCGCCCACTGCAGGAGGTAGTCTCCCTGGCTGTTATGGGCGGTGTCTCCATGGTGCAGCTACGGGAAAAAGAGGCCTCTACCCGTTTCTTTGTCGAAGAAGCTCTCCGGCTCAAGAGCATACTCGATCCCCTGGGGGTGCCGCTGCTGATCAATGATCGTGTGGATGTGGCGCTGGCCATTGGCGCTTCCGGGGTTCATATAGGACAGGAGGATATGCCTTACCCCCTGGCCAGGCGTCTTCTGGGCCCCAGGGCAATTATCGGGCTCTCCGTGGAGACAGAGGAGCAGGTTCTGGCCGCCGAAGCCTATGATGCCCACTACCTTGGGGTCAGCCCTCTATTCCTAACGCCTACCAAGAAAGATACGCGCGGCAGCTGGGGACTGGAAGGGTTGGCCCGCATTCGCCGGCTCTCACGGCACCGCCTGGTAGCTATCGGCGGTTTGAGCGCTGCCAATGCCGGGGCGGTCATCGCCGCCGGCGCAGACAGCATTGCTGTTGTCTCGGCAATCTGCTCGGCAGATGACCCCGGGGAAGCCGCCGCTGAGTTAAGTAAAATTATCCGCTCCTCCCTTGCGGCGCGGAAAAAGGAGTAAATTATGTTGAAGAACTATCACCGTGCTTTGACTGTTGCCGGCTCCGACAGCGGAGGCGGGGCAGGCGTGCAGGCCGATCTGAAAACCTTTGCCGCACTGGGCTGCTTCGGGATGTCTGTGATCAGCGCCCTCACAGCCCAGAACACTCAAGGGGTAAGCGCTATTCATCCTGTCCCGGCGGCTTTTGTCACCCGTCAGCTCGAAGCGGTTTTTGAGGACATCGGGGTTGATGCCGTTAAGATCGGGATGCTCCACTCACCGGAAATCATCGAAAGGGTGGCCCGGTGTTTGAAGGATTACCGTGCTCCCAACATTGTGCTGGACCCCGTTATGGTGGCCAAAAGCGGCGACCGCCTGCTGCAGGAAGAGGCTGTGCAGGCCCTGATCGCTCTGCTTGTGCCTCTCGCTTCTCTTATTACACCCAACCTGCCTGAAGCCTCTGTTCTCCTGGGACGCCCTGTGGAAGGGCCGGAGGCGATGGAAAAAGCTGCCCGCGATCTAGCCCAATTAGGGCCGGCGGCAGTTTTGCTGAAAGGCGGCCACCTGGGGAGCGAGCGCAGCCCCGACATTCTGTTCCAGCGCAGTGAAAATTCCATCATCCGCTTTGACGCTTCCCGGGTGAAAACAGTCAACACCCATGGGACAGGTTGCACCCTTTCTTCGGCCATTGCCGCCAGCCTGGCCCGGGGATATACCCTTGTCGAGGCAGTGGGGCGGGCCAAGGATTACATCACCGGCGCCCTGCAGGCAGGAGCAAGGTACCGCCTTGGCAGCGGCCACGGTCCGGTGCACCACTTCTGGGAGCTCTGGGATTGAAGCGGAAATTCTCTTCAAATGTTGCAGTTCTCGATTTCTCCGGCACGCTGAGCCCGGGAGCGGCGCATTTCGGCCAGGCTGAAATCCTGCAGCAGGCGCTGCAGGATTCCGGTTTAACCGGTCTGGGCCTTGATGGGCCAACATTTTGGAACAAGGTGATCAACCCGGCCTGGCAGGAGGGAAGCACCACCGCCAGAGGTTACAGCCGGCTTCTTTGTGAAGGAGTGCTCCGTCTGGCAACAGCACGGGGAAAAATCCCCGATGAGGAAGCCGTCTCAACAGCCGCCAGCCTTTTTACAGCTTACTATCTGGATTACTCCACCATCCATCCCCGGTGGTTTCCCCTGCTTAAGCAGCTGGTCCAGCGAAAAATAACAGTTGTGGCTACCGATCATTATGCCGAAGCCACTGGCCACATTATCCGACAGTTAAAAGGAGCGGGGCTCCATGCCGCGCCGGCTCTATACGCACGGTCCGGCCATATCCTGGTGGCAAACTCAGCCGATCTGGGTGCGCACAAAGAGAGCCCCTCATTCTGGAAAGCATTGCGCCACACTATTAAAGAGGCAGCCCCCTCATCCCTTCTCCTGGTGGACGATTTTGGCTATAACGAGCAGAGGGAAGACAATTATAGCAGAGCTGAAATGGTATTTGCCAGGCGCACCCGCACTGTTGCAGCTATCGAGCTCTCCTGGCACATTCCCGTCAGTGTGTTTCCCTTCTTTTTGCATAATCCAAAAGACTATCCCGCCCTCCTCGATAAAGCCGTAGAGTTTTTAACAGAATAGCCCGCTGTCAAGTTTGTTCACGCAATGTCAATTAAGAGCGCCCTCTCTCCCGCCTCTGTCTCCACTGTAACCCAGGATTTATAATTTCTGTTGACTCCTTTAGAAGTAAGCAAATATAATTATTTCAGGCAATCGTTGATTTTGCAATCATCACAGGCTTCTCCAGGTTGCTGCATTTTAAAAGGAGGCAATAGCATGTCTTCAAAGTTGGAAGAAACTTCTTCAGCAAGGCGGCAACGCTACATGATCCTCTCCGCCGTCATGCTGGGAGGGATCATGGGGCCTATTGATGCCAGCATTGTCAATGTAATTCTGCCCACTATAACCGGTTTTTTTGGCGCCCCCATCGCCACGGCGCAATGGGTGCCTTTGATCTACCTTCTTACCATCAGCAGCCTGCTGCTTTTTTACGGGCGCCTCGGCGACATTCTGGGATACAAGCGGGTCTATATCGCAGGACTGGCCTGCTTTGTGCTCACTTCAGGCCTTTGCGGCCTGGCGCCGACCATCTACTGGCTCATTGCCTTCCGCGCTATCCAGGGTGTGGGCGCAGGTATGATGATGGCTGTGCCCTTCGCCATTCTCACCGCAGTTTTCCAGCCCCATGAACGGGGTCGGGCCCTGGGCATCAATGCCATCAGTGTCTCTGCCGGTTTGGCTCTGGGCCCCACCCTGGGCGGCCTGCTTACTGCGCTGTGGTCCTGGCGGCTTATTTTCCTGATCAACATCCCCATCGGCATAGCCGCTTTGCTGTGGGGTCTGAAGGTCGTTCCCGATTTGAAGGGTAAACCGGGGCGGATTGACATCGCAGGCGCTTTATCAGCCTTTGTCTTTCTATTTTCTTTTCTTTTTTTCGTCAATCAGGTGCAAAACAAAGGCATGGGACCGGTGACCCTCGCCACGCTGACTTTGGCTGTAATCGCCGGGATCGCTTTCTTCTATATTGAAAAGCGCTCGCCCCAGCCCATGGTGAATCTGTCGCTCTTCAAAAACAGCACCTTCTCACTGGGCACAGCCGCCGCGCTGCTCAATTTTGCCTCGCAGTATATCCTGGTCTTCCTGACCCCTTTTTATCTCCAGCGGGTGATCCACCTTTCGCCGGACAGAATCGGTTTGCTGATGACTGCTTTTCCCTTTACCGTAATGGCTGTTGCCCCTTTCAGCGGCTCCCTCTCCGACCGCCTGGGCACCAGGGGGCTGGCTGTTGCCGGAGCCTTTTTTTGCGCTTTAGCCCTGACAGCTATGGCCTTTATACCACCTGCCGCTACAACCCTGGCCGTGGTGTGGCGTCTCTCTTTCTTCGGCCTGGGCACCGGGATATTCCAGTCTCCCAATAACAGCGCGGTCATGGGCAGTGTCCCGCGGCCTTACCTGGGGATCTCTTCGGGCATCCTGGGCACAGCCCGCAATGCGGGTATGGCCCTGGGCATTGCCTCGGCGGGCCTGATCCTTTACTCCCTGGTGCCCGAAGGGATCATGCTTCAGGAGCACCTTGGCGGGCTGCAGGCAGCCTCCTTTCTCGGCGGCATGAAGTATGCCTACCTCTTCGGGGCTGGCCTTACCGCCCTGGCCTCCCTGCTCTCCCTGATGCAGGCGAAGCATGTGCAGCCGGAGACGGGCCGCTGACCCTCTGTTTAATGCTTACCCCGATAGAACGCAAAAGAGGGATGTACAGGTGGTCAATATACTCTTTTACGGTGTGATCCTTTTTGCCGCGGCAACTGCGGTAATGGGGCTCGCGATCATATTCAGGCCCACATCTTCTCTGAAGTTTATTTTTCAGCTGTCCTTCTCTTTTACTGTAGCCCTGAAGGTGGTTTTTGGCATTCTTGAAGGAACAGATATCAATATCACAGACATAGCAGTTCTCGGCATTGCCCTGCTGGGTGCATTATTGATGCTGTTGCGCCGGCAAAAAGTATAGATCTGTTTTATGCCTTTTGCCGCCAAAGCCATCCTGCAAAACCGGTGATCTAACGGGGTTTCCTCCATGAAGCGGCGATAAAGCCGCCCCTCGATCCGGTACAGGAATGCGCCCGCTCCTCTTCCATGGTGATCTTCTCCGGCGGAGTGTCAGGCCCGATGAAGAGGCATTCCCCTGACCCCTCGAGGTTGTCACGGTCCAGCCCCTCCAGCTCCTCCAGGGTCATGAAGCGGGCCCGGCGGAAGACAGAGTCCGTCCTTTTGGCCTGCTCCATGTAGCGGGCCCCCCAGGCGCTGTCGCGGCTGATGGTCCCGATGAGCAGAGCCCCACCGGGCTTGAGGACGCGTACAAGCTCGGCAAAGGCCTGCTGCGGTTCATCTATAAACTCAAATGCAGCCATGGAGACAACCCCGTCAAAGCAGTCTGAGGGGAAATCCAGCCTGTAGATATCCATCAGGGTATAGGCGATCCATCCTCCCCGGTCCCCCTGTTTCAAAGGGGGGAACCTTTCCGCCTTTTCGCCAAGCAGCCCCTCCCGGGCCGCCTTTGCCCGCGCCAGGGCAAGCATCTCCGGAGAGAGATCTATGCCCGCCACCTGGGCACCCTTGCGAGCCAGCTTCAGAGTAAAATTACCGGTGCCGCACCCGGCATCCAGGATCAGATCACCCGGGCGCACCTTGAAAAGCTGGAAAGCCAGCGCGGTTTCCACCTTATCTGCAAAGCTGCCCAGTGTTGTGTCATACCAGCTGTCATAGCTGGAAGCAATTTCATCAAAAAACATTCCCGGCTCCCCATTCATATTATAATTCCGTGCAAAGATGATTTTAACCGAATTTTAATAAACAGATAAGCGCTTCAAATACAGGTATAAGCATAAAAAGAGTAGCTCCACATATCAATTTCCAGTCAATATATTCTGTATAATCTAACTGTGATCTATCCGGTTAGTGTATAATTGAATAAAATTCCCGGAGGATTTTATGTTCAAACTTGATCTGCATGTTCATACCGCCATCTCTTACGATGCAGTGGGCACCCCCGAAGAAGTCCTGGAAGCGGCGAAAAATGCCGGTCTCGACGGTTTTGCTGTAACCGAACACCATGATTACGACAGAAGCGAGATCTTTCTGGGGAGGGCCTCCCATTACGGCCTCGTTGTCTTTGCCGGCGCCGAGGTGGCAACCCAGGCCGGCCACCTGCTTGTATTCAGCGAGAATATCGGACGCTGGAATCGTTTCAAAGGTTATTTAAATGATCCGCAGGAGGTTATCGATGAAGCAAATGCCGCCGGCGGTGCCGTAGTCGCTGCCCATCCCTTCCGCATGGCCTTTGCCTTCGGCGGCTCCGCTATAAAGTCCCTGCGCGGCCTGGCAGCCATTGAAGGATGCAATGGCGCCAACACCCCTGAAGAAAACCGCAGCGCTGTCGCCCTGGCCGAAACGATGTCGCTGCCCTGTACAGGAGGCAGCGATGCCCATCACCCGCGGGAAATAGGCCGCTGCTACACAATTTTCGATGAACCGGTAAATACCTTGCCCTGCCTGATAGCTGCCTTAAAGGCAGGCCGCTGCCGCTGTTTCCCAAGCCCCTGAATTAGCAGGATCTCTTTTCTTGATCAGCCCGGCGCAACCGCGTTGATCCATCATGACAGCGGCACAAAAGAGCCCAGCGCAGTAAGCAGGTAAGTAATAATCACCACGATTTGAAATGGCGTACCGCCCCAGATGCCCATATTCCATCCCTCGTAGCCGATGGCAGCCTTATACTTCCGGGAACCCCGGAAAGCAGGTATAAGCATGATCACTATGCACAGAGCCACCCCGCCGGCGGCATCACGCATCAGTTCGAGGAAGTCTCCCGCCCCCACCACTGCGATAAGCAATGTGGGCAGTGTCGCTGCAAGCCAGGAAAGACGCTCTGTCCAGCCCGTCCGCTCTTTAATAATCACCACCAGGGCATAAGATGCAGACCAGTAGGTGGTCAGGATAGCCAGAACCATGAAGAGCATTCCCGTTATCTTGGCCCAACCGCCGAGCGCCCCGGCCCAGCCGATAATTGCCACCCGGGTTACCTCCGTAGAAACAGAAAGGCTGAAGAAGACGAATATGGCGATAATGATGAGGTTGATGCCCATTCCCAGCAGCACCGCTTTGGGGATGAGCTTCTTGTTCCAGGAGAGCCCCTCCACAGCCTGAGGCACGGCAAAGGGAGCTGAAAAACAGAACATAGTCATCCCGAAAAGAGCGAGGCTGGCGCTGCCCAGGGGTCCCATAAGTGGAACAGACTTAAAAGGAACCGTAAAAGAACCCGCAGCCAAAAGTAACAGAATGGCTCCCAGGGCGGCCACAGCATATTTCTCACTGATCCCCAGCACCTTTAGACCGAAGGCGACAACGCCGGCAGCAACGAGGTAAAAAACGACCTCGCAGACCTGAAGAGGCCAGCCGGTAAGATCGACCAGTATCTCCCCCGCCCCGACGATATAGGCAGCCTGGCTGACTAAAAAAACCAGCACCAGCAGTATGAAGAACAACCATACCCATAATTTCTCGAAACGTCCCTTAAAGAGATACTTGCGAAAAATCTCCACAACCTGGAGGCCCCCCCCTTCGCCCACGCAGAGTTCGGCGATCATGAGGTGCATGAGCAAGGAAAACAGGTAGGCGGCCAGCATAATGATTACAACTGCAGCCGCCCCGTTCAGCGAAGCAAGGTAGGGCACCGCCAGGATGCCCCCGCCCACTCCATACCCGGTGATAATGCAGCTGGCTTCGAGCAGGGTGAGCTTTTTCTGAACCGACATAGAATCTATTCCTCCTTATCTTCCCAGAACTTTAGGCTCACTCGCAAAATCATTGCCTTTGAGAGTCTTTCCTTTTGCGACATTTTACCAGATGGTTTCATTATCTGTACTTATTCTTCTGCCGCTCTTGCTTCCCTGAGATTCTTGGTTAAGAGAATGTTTTCCTGCTTAACTTTACGGATACTATCTAAAATATCTTGAAGGGCTGTTCAATAAAGATCAGAACGTTACACCATTACGAGTTCAGCCAATGGTTAAAGCCGCTGCGATATATCGCTATAACTTCAAAAACTGATTGCCAGGTGGAATTTCATAGAAAAGGGGTGAGTAATTTACTCACCCGCATAACAACAGCTCACTAGAACACCAGCACAGCGCCGCACCTCCGGCATCACTTCATACCCATGGTGGGATGGTTTGTTTGTCCGTTACCCGGTGCATCAACTGGTGTACATGTCTTTATATGTTAAACGCATCTCTCTTTTAAGGATCTTGCCCGTGGGCGTTTTGGGAAGTGTATCTACTATTTTCACTTTTTTAGGACACTTGAATGCCGCCAGTTCTCTCCGGCAAAGGTCCAATAATTCCTCCTCTGTTATCACTTCCCCCTGTTTGGGAACTACTAA
Source organism: uncultured Syntrophomonadaceae bacterium (assembly GCA_964464625.1). Classification (GTDB taxonomy): domain Bacteria; phylum Bacillota; class Dethiobacteria; order DTU022; family DTU022; genus JAAZIN01. The sequence goes on along the minus strand of CAYXKD010000040.1, from coordinate 4,742 downwards.
GGCAGTAACAGCTTCTACCCACCGGGGGTGGGGAAGTCCGATAACTGCCACTTCCTGGACGCGCTTATCAAGGTAAATTGTCTCCTCAACTTCCCTTGTCGGGACATTCTCTCCTCCCGTCTTCACCATATCTTTTTTTCTGTCAACAACTGTAATGTAGTTGTCCTCGTCCATTACCCCTACATCACCAGAATGAAACCAGCCGCCCCTCATCGACTCTTCCGTTTTCTCGGAGTCTTTATAGTACATGATAAATACATGCGGGCCTTTGCCGCATATTTCCCCCGTTACGCCAGGCTCTACAATCGGTTTATTGTCAATATCTTCAAGCATTGTTTCCATATTAAGGCCACCCATCCCTGCCGATCCAAGTTTCGTTAGTGCATCCTTCGCCTTCAGAATTGTGTGGTACGGAGCAAGTTCTGTTTGGCCGTAGTAATTATAGACCTGCGCATCGGGGATCTTTTCGATGAGTTCTTTTAAGATCTCTACCGGCATAGCTGAAGCACCATAATAGCATTTTTTTAGGGATGATAGATCGTATTTCGAGAAGTCAGGATGCCGCATGATACCAATCCAAACCGTTGGCGGTGCAAAAAACATAGTAGCCTTGTTTTGGGTAATACCGGTTAAAATCTGTTCAACATCGGGCATGGTAAGTACATTTGTGCCGCCTATCCAAAATATAGGATTCATGAACACATCACGCTGCGCAGCGTGATAGATCGGTAAGGCGTTCACAGATATGTCATTTTCATCATATTGTCCGTCAATAATCGCTCCCATATATTGCGACATGAGCGCCTGGTTAGAGATGAGGACCCCCTTGGGCTGTGATTCAGTTCCACTAGTATAGGTCAGCTGACAAGGATCCTCTATATAAAGTTCAGCATCTGGTTCTGTCGAAGGATATTGACTGTACCAGGTGTCAAAATTAATGAATTTCTCACTTGCCGGGGGCTTACCATCTACCTGGTCTGACCAGATCCAGGTTTTAACAGTAGGCATGACTTCCAGCACATCACTTACCAGCTCAAACAGTTGATCCTCCACAATGAAGACTTTGCTCTCTGAATGGTTGATGCAGAATGATATGTCCTTGTCCCGGAGAAGGTAGTTAATCGCCAAATAGATGGCCCCGATCTTAGCACAGCCCAACCAGGTAATCACATGATGAATTGTATTGTGTGCCAGGATCGCCACCCTGTCGTATTTGCGCACCCCCACAGATAGAAGTGCATTAGCCACCCGGTTGCATTCAGCCTCTAGTTCTGTATATGTAAGTGTCTTATCTTTAAAGATTATTGCTTTTTTATCAGGATAGTGGTATGCGCTTCGTTTGATCATATCACCAATCACCCAGCGGTTCACTTTATTATAACGCCTCATGAGGAATTCCAGGTTTTCTTTGTTGATAACATTATACTTTTCTTTTTGAGATTCGCTCAAAGGGATCAATTCTGTCATAAATTTCCCTCCCTATAAAATTTTGAGCACCCCCGTGGAAACCTCCAAACCATGGCCACACGTAAACCGGGTTTAATACGCAACCACTTTGCAGGTTAGCAAGCTCCTGTAATTCCACCTGCAACCTGCCCAGATAGCACCTCCTTTTCAATTATTCTTCTTTGTTGAATAATTATACCATTCTGAATCTTTGTCGTCAATGCACAACATCCTTGATCTGTTTCCATTTGCCTGGGCGCCAGTCGACAAAGTAAATGCAACGAAGCATCAGTTACCGTGCTTTTGGAAGCCTCGCAATCTTCCGATATAAGAAGTATAATAAAGCCGTACAAATGTTGCTGGGGGGTAAAGCTATGGATTTCATAACATCCGGTGAAGCAGCGGAAAAATGGGGCGTTTCCGAACGATCGATCACCTATCACCTGGTCGCCGGGCGCATCCCCGGCGCAGTTAAAAAAGGAAGGCTGTGGCTGATACCCGCGAATGCCCGGCGGCCCGCCGATAAAAGGCGCCGCAGGCAAATATTGCCGCAGCAATTCTTGTCCTCCGGGCTCTCCGGCATCATCGCAGCCACCTCCATGCCGCTTCCCGCTCATGACCCCGACATGATTCTGAACTCCGTGGACGAATGGGCGCGGCTTCAATACGAGGCGGAGCTGGCCTATCTGCGGGGCGATTTTGTGCAAACGCTGGCCTGCTTTCACAAGACCGGGGGGAACGATGCGGCGCGGTTACGGATCTGCCCGGTGGCGGTGGCGGCAGCTATCAGCATGGGCGATTATTCCGCTTACACGCAGATAGAAGCGTATCTCAAAAGGTGCGCAAAAACCCATCCGGACGGTGTTGTCGCCCTCGTAGCGGATTTGGCAATTGCCGTCGCCGCCGTAAGCTGCATTGCCCCCAGCATGGCCCCGGAATGGCTCAAACAGGGGGATTTCAACGTTGTTCCTAGAGAAATCAGGCCCTATTCCCTGTATCTTCGGGCCAAATACTTTCAATGCACAGGTGAGTACGCGAGCATGCTGGCCGTGGCGCAGACCGCGCTGGCCCTTGGCGAGCCGGATTACGGGATCAGCCAGACCTGCCTGTACCTGCGGCTGTGCTGCGCAATGGCCTGCTACGCCCTCGGCCAGGATGATGAAGCCCGGCGCTGGTTGCTGGAAGCCATGCGCATCGCTCTGCCCCACGGCTTCATCGCGCCCTTTGCCGAGGTCGTTACCGCTTTCGGCGGGCTGTTGGAACAGTGCCTGGAGCAGGAATTTCCCGACTGCTACAATGCTGTCCTTGAGCAGTGGAAACGCGTCTTCTCAAACTGGATCACTTTTCACAACCAGTTTACAGAGGACAACATAACGCATATTTTGTCCCTGCGGGAATACCATATTGCTGTGCTTGTGGCGCACCGCGTCCCCTACGCAAAAGTCGCAAAACAACATTGTGTTTCCGTGGGAAGGCTCAAGAACATCATGCAGGAGATTTATGACAAGCTGTTCATTACAAGCCGGAAGGAGCTTGCAAAGTACGTTTTATAGTTGAAATCCTCACCACCTGCCTGGCGGGTGGTTTGCTCCGGCCTGAAGTTTTTCGGAGCTCAGCTGAATCTGAAGGCCTGCTGTTCCGCCCCCTTTATTAAGTGCGGCTGACAAAACCGGCTCTATTTAACAAGAAGAGGCGGTTTTTTTTGACAAATAACGTGACTTTTTGAGGTTAAAAAGTCACTACCAAACTCCCGAATTTGCCCCTATGATAATTATGAAATCGCTGCCAAATGTAACTGTCTTCTTATACATCTATGGTTCCACAGATTGTTAAGAGCACATCTAAGGGGAGCAAGATGATGGGTCGACTATTCAGAAAAGTTGCTATGGAACGAGTAACCTCGCCGGAGCAGCTTAACGATTACATCCGGGTATCCAATCCGAGCGTATGGCTGGTGCTGGCCGCCATCTTGATCCTGGTGGGTGCGGCTTCTGTCTGGGGGATATACGGCACGCTCGATACAACGATTGACACGATCGGCTACGCCGAAAATGAGCAGGTCGTCTGCTATTTGACCGAAGAGGAGTTTGCCGCGGTAGCAGACGGCGTATTGGCGGTACGCGTCGACGGCACCGCTTCCGCCGTCACCGTTAGGCAGACCCAGCCCCTATCTTATGAGGAAATCAGCGATTTGTATGCAAACGACCCCTACGCTCTGTATGCTTTAGGCATTGTCCCGGGCGAGTGGCGATACCGGGTGGAGCTTTTGCCTGCCGGTACAGCCGGCGCCATAGTCGATGTTTCATTCCTCATCGAATCAACCAATTTGTTATCATTTATTACCAATTAGGGGTAGCGCAATAGATGGTCGATCAATCAAACAAAGCGATCCGGAAACCCATTTCCAAAGGATACGCACGCGTGCCGGTGGTCATGCAGATGGAAGCCCTGGAATGCGGAGCCGCCTGCCTGGCCATGGTTTTGGCTTATTTCGGGAAATGGGTGCCCCTGGAGCAGGTGCGCGCCGATTGCGGGGTATCGCGCGACGGCTCCAACGCCAAGAATATGCTGAAGGCGGCGCGGTACTACGGCCTGACGGCCCGGGGATTCCGCCATGAGCTGCCGCAGCTTAAAACACAGGCCTACTTTCCGTGCATTATCCACTGGAACATGAACCATTTCGTGGTGCTGTGCGGTTTCAAGGGCAACCAGGCCATTTTAAATGACCCGGCCAAAGGCATCGTGAAAATACCGATGGCAGAGTTCGATCAATCCTATACGGGTATCTGCCTCCTTTTTACGCCGGGCAAGAGCTTTATGAAAAGCGGCAAGCCGAAGAGCGTGTGGGGTTTTGCCCGCACGCGCTTGCGGAAGACCACCGCGGCCTTTATATTTATCATTCTCACCACCATCATCACCTCGCTGATTGGGATCATCCATCCCGCCCTTTCGCGCATCTTTATGGATCGCCTGCTCACAGGGGCCAATGCAGATTGGCTCTACCCTTTCATCACTGCCATGCTGATCATCGCAGCTGTGGAGATAACCGTATCGTGGGTACAGGCCATTTTCACCCTTAAAATGGAGGGTAAACTGGCCATTGTGGCCAACAGCTCTTTTATGTGGCATGTGCTGCGCTTACCCATGGATTTTTTCTCCCAGCGGATGTCCGGAGATATCCTATCCAGGCAGAGCGCTAATGAAGGCGTGGCCTCCTCGCTGATCAACCGCTTCGCGCCGATCATCCTGGATTTCGCCATGATGCTCCTTTACCTGGTGATCATGCTCCGCTACAG
>CAYXKD010000039.1:0-18464 GCA_964464625.1 uncultured Syntrophomonadaceae bacterium | reverse complement strand
GAGAAGGGCAAATATTGACAAGTAGTCAGACATTTGGTAAGGTATAATCATATCTGAATAGTTGGGTTACGCTTTGTGATGCTAAGGTTTTGGTGCATTCTGTCTTAAATAAGTGAGCCGGCCATCATCATCTGTTTTCCGGATCGCCTTTGCCACGGCCTTTACCCTGGGGACGATGGGGCCGGCTCTTTACCTGGAAAGGGTACCGGAAAAATCTTATGGAAGGAGTTGCGGGAAAGAATCAAGGAAGAAAGCTGTAAAGAGACCGGCCTCTTCTCTTTGCAGCAAACGATCAGGTGTGGGCGGGGCAATGCCTGATTAGTGAAAACAAATTCCGGAGAGGAGTATGGGCATGAGGACGAGGAAACAGTATATGGAAAGATTGGGCAAGATGAATCGCAACCTCTATTCAGGCGGGGAAAAAGTTGACCGCCTTGATGAACGGCAGGAGAGCGCTATTAATGTCTTGGGTGTAACCTTTGATGCTGCCTGGGATCCTGAAAGCAGGGATCTCTGCACCGCCACCTCCCACCTGACAGGAGAGACGATCAACCGCTTTAATCACATCCATCAAAACCCTGAAGATCTGCATAAAAAGCAGGATATGACCAGGCTTCTTTGCAACAAGGTGGGTCTCTGTATTCAGCGCTGCATGGGTATAGATGCCGCCAATGCCCTGCATGCCGTCTCCTTTGAAACAGAGAAAGATCCCCGCGCGAAAACTGCATACCATGATAACTGGATCAAGTGGTTGACAGAATTTCAAAAAGAGGACTGGGTGGCCAGCTGTGCTCAAACCGATGTCAAAGGGGAGCGGCTGAAGCGGCCCGCGGCGCAGAGCGACCCCGACATGTATGTTCGTGTGGTGGAGGAGAAAAGCGATGGCATCGTTGTGCGGGGCTCCAAGGTGCATATCTCGGGAGCCTCTGTTTCCGACGAAATTCTGGTGGTGCCCACCCGCGCTCTCAGGGAAGAAGAGAAAGCCTATGCAGTCGCTTTTGCCGTGCCTTCCGACTACGATGGAGTCAAACAGGTTGTCCATTTCCACAATTACAGAAAGCGCGATCATTACCAGAGAGGTTTTGAATACGGCTTTACCGATTCCTACATCATCTTTGACGACTGTTTTGTTCCCTGGGAACGGGTATTTCTCTGCGGTGAGACGCTGCACGGAGGTGCGGCGGCGCTGCTTTTCGCTCTGTTCCACCGCCATTCTTACTCCGGCTGCAAGCCGGCCATGCTTGACTTTGTCATCGGCCTGGCCGCCCTGGCGGCGGAGATCAATGGGATCGAAAGAACCCCCCATGTTCGCGAGATGCTTTCGCAGCTAATCATGACGGGGGAACTGGGCTATGCTGCCGGATATACCGCTTCGGCGATGGGGAAAGCGGAGATATACATGCCCGGTATGGGCTTTATTCCCTACGGGCCTGGAAGCTGCATCCCTGATTCCATTTATTGTAATGTGGGGCGGTGCCTTACTGGGGAGGCTGTATTCCATGAGCAAGAGATCCTCTGCAACATCGCCGGCGGCATGCCCGCCACATTCCCCTATGAAAAGGATTTAACCGGCCCGGAGACAAAGGATTTGCTGGAGAAATACCTGATGCGGAACCGGGATATCCCTGTTGAGGAGCAGATAAAATTCTGGCTGGCTTTCATTGATTTTGCCCTGTCAGGTTCCGCCGGTTCCCTGATGTACGGCGCTTATCACGGCGGCGGTTCACCCATCATGGAGCAGATCGCCATTACCACCCAGTACGATATCGAAGCCAGGAAGGACATTGTGCGTAAAATTGCCGGGATGGAGCCGAAAAGCTGAAGATTCGCCGGCTTCACAAAAGATGATGCCCTTCATCGGGGCTCCTATCGATCCTTACAAAAGGAGAGCCAGTGAGATCGTCGCGATCAACGTTGGCGCAATAAGGGCTGAAATATAGATTATAACGTAAAGGTGGGAATTTAATGAATGATGGATTGCTCAGCAATCTGAAAATCCTTGATTTTACCACGCAATTACCCGGTCCCTATGCCACCATGGTGCTGGCTGATCTCGGGGCAGATGTAGTCCGCATAGAATCTCCCACACGGATCGATCCCGTCAGAATTTTGCCCCCCTATGTTGATGATGAAGGGAAGATCTCATTCAGCCATGCCTATCTGAACCGTAATAAAAAATCGGTAACCCTGGATCTAAAAGTCAAGGATTCTTTTGCTGTTGTGGAGCGGCTCCTGGAGCATTATGATATCGTGATAGAGCAGTTTCGCCCCGGGGTTATGGATAGGCTCGGTCTCTCTTATGAGAAACTATCTTCCATTAACAAGAGCCTGATTTATTGTTCTTTGAGTGGTTACGGGCAAACGGGCCCTTTGAGGGAGAAGGCCGGTCATGACATTAACTATCTGTCCCATTCAGGGATTATGTCCTATTCAGGGAAAAAAGGGATCGGTCCGGTGGTGATGGGAATACAGGTGGCAGATATCGGTTCCGGATCTTACAATGCGATAACTGGCATCCTTTCCGCTGTCATCTACAGGAGCAGAACAGGTCAGGGGCAGTACATAGATGTTGCCATGACAGATTGTCTCTTTCCCTACCATGCGGTAGCCGCTGCGAAGGAGCTGTCAGGCGGCGTGGTTGCCGGTTATGAAACAGAGCCGTTAAGTGGGGGCTCCGTTTACGGTTTTTACGAAACTGCCGATGGAAGATACCTCTCCTTCGGCGGCGTTGAGCCGCAATTCCTTAGCCGGTTTTGTGAGCTTTTAGATCTGGGGCACCTTGTTGCAGAAACAGAACCCGGAGAGCTTCTGATCAAGACATTTGTCCAATCTGACTTTACAGCTGAACTTAAAGAGAAGGTTGCAGAAAAAATAAAAGAGAAGCCGCTGCAGCACTGGATTGAAGTATTTAAAAATGAGGATGCCTGCGCCGAGCCGGTGCTGACATTCTCCGAAGCGGTGAAGAGTGAGCAGGCAATTCAAAGAGAGTTAATTGTCGATGTGCCCGGGCCCGATGGCAAGATGGTAAAACAGATCGCCCACCCCATCAAATTCTCCGGATACAGCCCGGCATATAAAAATACCGGGGTTGAACTGGGCAGAGACACAAAAGATCTGCTCCTCTCTCTCGGTTATGCTGATCAGGAGATTGAAGCAATGCAGCAAAAGGGTGTTTTTGGGTAGATAAAAATGTAAGATAAGTTTGCCAATTTATATGGGCTAAAGCGCAAAGGATTGGCAGTTGGGATGCAGTAATAATCTCTTTACTGGCAATAGCACTTTTCTATAGAGTGGATTGTTCTTTCAAAAACTTTGTATTCACTGGCTGCCTGCTGCTGAGCCTTTTGTCTGGCAGCATTAATTTCATCCAGATTTTCCTTAACCAGGGACACTATCTCAGCATCTAGCTTTGTGCGCTGTCCCATTGTTTCAATAATTTGCATTGCTTCAGTATGCTTCATTCCCTCTCTATAGGGGCGATCTTCAATTATCGCGGTAAGCACATCCGCTATCGCTATAATTCTGGAACCTTCCCTTAAATCCCCGCCTTGAATTCGAAAGGGGTATCCGCTGCCATCCAGGCGTTCATGGTGGAAGGATGCATATTCATTGATATCCTCCAGCCCCTGAATTTCTTTTAAAATATGGTAGCTGTGATAAGTATGGGTCTTCATGATATTGTATTCTTCCCTGGTAAGCCTGCCTGGCTTTTCCAAGATCTCATTCGGCAGGGCCAGCTTGCCCAGATCGTGCAGGTTGCCAGCTATTGTTATCTTAATGCAGTCTTCCTTTGAGCAGTTCATTTTGGATGCAATGGCCCGGGCAACAGCCGCTACGCCGCTGCTGTGCACAGAGGTAAACCTGCTCCTGAAGTCAATTATTCTTGCAAATACATTGGTGACCTCCAATACTTCTTCCAGCTTTAAATATTTATCGAAACCTTTCCAGGCTGTTTTCAATCTCTCTCCAATAGCGGGGGAAACAAGATCGAGCCAGAAGGCCTCTCTTTCGCTTAGCGCCCGGAAGATCTCGACAAGGTGGGGGTGAAATTTGCTGTTGGCTTGAATCTTGATGTTCCTGGTAATATCTCCAACCTGGTTCAGGATTTCGGCATTTTTATTTATGGAAACAGCAATCCGGTCTGCCAGGTGAAGGATATGGCTCTCCAGATGAACAAGATCACCCTGGCATGCCCTGCCGGCGCCATTTCTCCAGGGCAGATGATGGTGCTTGATAAATTCGCCCGCCTTTTTAAAAACCTTGAGATCTTCTAATAAAACATAGCCGCCAATGGCATGGCGGTAAGGATTATTCTCTTCAAAATTCAAAAGCTCAATTCTTTCGCTAAAGTTCAAGGCACCGGCATCATGTAACAAAGCGGCTGTTACCAAATCAGCCAGTTTATCGCCGGAAGAATTAAGCGCCTCGGCAATTTTGTAAGAAATATAAGTAACCTGCTTGTGATGATTGTTTAAAAGAGGACTGATCAGGTCAATGGCGTCCGACAAACATGACACCAAATGTGAGAAAGATACCTTAAGACTGCCCTGATCCATAATGCAAACCCACTTTAATGATCCTTTATTTGAAAATAACATTTAGCATTGCCAGTAATTTCTCTCTATGATGAAAATATAGTTAAATTTCTCCTTATTTTTCTTCTTGATTACCCCGGGAAAATCCTGTGTATTCTTGTATAATTATTAATCTTTTACCCTTTTTTTATTGCCAAGTAAACCGGTGCCAGGCACCAGTTTACTAATTGGCGGGTGATTTTTGAGCATATTATTTCTTCTTCAGTGAGCCGGGCCGCTCCAGGTAATGCGGCAGCATGGAAATGTCGGGGGGAAAAGGTTAAATAGCTGCCTGCATTGTGTACAGAATCGATGTTTTTTTAAATAAAATGCCATTCGACACAAAGAAACAGGTTTCATCGAAGGAATTTTCAATTATTTATATAATTGTATTGTAAAGGCGTTTACACGCTTATATATAAAACGCCCCAATAATACCCGGCAATTTTCACTTTTTATTCATATCCCGACCTTCTTAAAAAAATGAACATATTACAAGCAATTTGATTGTAACGCAACAGGAAAGGGGCATTTCGCTGCATGGTGTCTGAAGCAGACAACATGGTATTCGGCAGGATTGACTGATGTCGTTATCTTGAACCTTTGCTTTTTACCATGCAAAAAGGCATTAAACTATTGGGAAAGAGGGTCAACGATGGAGAAGGTTACCTTTGTAGGCCGGGAAGCTTTTCAGGCGCAGTGGCTGTACAAGGAGGCGGCGGCTGCTGCCAAAAATAGCGGCAGATCCAACCTTTCAATTCCCCAAAAGGAATACTTGCCTGCATGCCCCGTTCTGACGGGGGAGAGATTGCTTGCGCTAATAAGGGGTACCTCTGATGTGATTTACTCTATGAGTCCTGACTGGAAGATCTTGATTAAACTTGATGGCAAGGGCTTCATCGCTGATACCGCGGAGCCGGAGCGAAACTGGCTTGATAAATATATTCTTCTCCGGGATCAGTACTTTATTACCGGTGTCATTTATGAGTGCATCAGGAAAAAAGAAATGTTCGATCTGGAACACAGGATCATTCAGGAGGATGGCAGCATTGGCTGGACTCACTCAAGGGCAATTCCGCTTTTTGATGACAATGGTACTATACGGGAATGGTTTGGGGCAGCCAGCAACATCACTGCGCGCAAGACGGCTGAGAAGACCCTTCGGGAAAGCGAAGAGAAGTACCGCTATCTTTTCGATGAAATCGATCTCGGCTTCGGCATAGTTGAGCTTTATTTTGACAACCAGGGGCGCCCTGTTGATTGCAACTTTATTGAAGTGAACAAATCCTTTGAAAGGCAAACAGGACTGAAGGATGCAGCAGGGCGCAGTATGCGGAAGATGGCGCCGCAGGCGCAACAGTGGTTAGATGTCTATGAACGCATTATCATGACAGGCAAGCCTTCCCGTTTTCAAGAGTATTACAAGACGCTGGGCCGATATTTTGATATCTACGCCTACCCTGTTGGTGAGCCGCAGGAGCACCGGCTTGCTGTGCTTTTCAAGGATATTACCTTACAGAGGGAAACCGAAAGGGCGCTGCTGGAGAGCGAAAACAGGTACCGCACAATCTTTGAAACTGCAGGGGAAGGCATCGTCTATGCCAGTCTTGATGGAACCTGCCAGGTTGTCAACAGGCGGTTTGCTAATATGCTTGGCTACCGGGAGGATGAGGTTCGGGGTAAAAAATATATGGATTTCTGTTTTCCCGAAGGGCGCCCCCGGGTTCTGCAGAACTGCAGCACTCTTATGAGAGGCGAATTGTTGCAAGGGGAGGCCAGATACCGTCACAAAGACGGTTCAGAGGTCTGGACAACATTCAATGCCACTCCAGTTTTTGACGCCGGAGGAGCGCATACGGCCAACCTGGTGATCTGCAAGAATATCACAGCGCGTAAAAAAGTGGAAACAGAGCTGCAAAAAAGCGAAGAAAAATACCGCAACCTTTTTGAAATATCCAATGACGGCTTTTGGTGGACTGACTCAGAGGGCGTTATAACCGATACTAATAAGGGTCTGGCATCGATGCTGGGCTATCAGTTAAATGAACTTGTCGGCAGGAACTGGACGGACTTTGTCGACAGTGCATTCATGGATAAAGGGTACCAGGTTTGTGAGGAACAGAGGGCAGGCAAGAAAAGCCTTCATGAATTTAAAATGAAAAAAAAGTGCGGCGCTTCAATCTGGGTCAGGGGCACCGGCCTGCCTTTGCATGATGAGAAGGGCTGTTTGACCGGTAACTTAAGCACCTTTACAGATATTACGAAGAAAAAGCAAGCTGAGATAGAGTTGCGCAGGAATGAGGAAATGAAGACCTACCTGCTTAAACTGAGCGATATATTGCAGTCATTATCTGATGCGCAATCGATCCAGGATGCTGCTACAGACTTGCTGGTTAAGCAAATTCAAGTGTCCCGGTCAAATTTCACTGAATATAATGATGGCTCTGCGGTTATAAAAAGTGAGCGGCGAAGCAAAGATTCGCCTATAACTGTGCCCCTCTTCAGGGGAGGGAAGCTTGTTGCCAGTCTTTCCGCTTATCAGTCTGTTCCACGTTTATGGACTCCTGAGGAGGTGGAGATGGTTCGTGAAACAGCGGAGCGCACCTGGATAGCGGTAGAGCGGGCCAGGGCTGAGGAGGCGCTGCGGCAAAGCGAAGAAAAATATCGTGATTTGGTCAGATGTGCGCCTGTGGGCATCTGTGAATATGATCCCAGGGTTAACCGTTTCATTTCAGTGAATGATGCCATGTGCGAACAGACCGGATATAGCCGGGAGGAGCTTGAAAGCATCAACCCTTTCAAGTTATTCGACGCTGCGGAAAAGAAACAACTCGTAAACATCATTGTAAAATGGATTAACGGTGGAAAACTTACCTCTGCTGCAGACTACCAGATTATAACAAAAGACGGCCGTAAACTTTATTTTACCTTTAAATTTAGCCTGAAAAAGGATATGGCTGGTGTGCCGGTAAGGCTGACGATAATTGGCCATGATATGACAGAGCGGAAAAAGATGGAAGAGGCGCTGCGCAAAAGCAAAAAGAAGCTACATGAAGCGGATAAAAGCAAAAACAACTTTATCAGTATGCTTTCCCATGAGCTAAGAAACCCCCTTGCTGTAATCACAGCCGGCATTTCACTGCTGCAAATGTCCGGTGACAATGGGCTTGCCGAAAACGTGAAGGAAACAATAAAGCGGCAGAGCAACCAACTGTGTAAACTGGTTGATGATTTGCTGGATTTAACCCGCATTACAGAGAACAGGATCGAGTTACGCAAGGAAAATATAAATCTTCGGGATTTGGCACTCAATGTTGCCCAGGATAGAGCAATAGCTTTTACAGAAAAAAGAATTTGTTTTACAACGGAAATACAGGAAGAACCTTTATTTGTTTATGCCGATCCTGTGCGCATTACACAATGTATGGAAAACTTGCTGCACAATGCCCTTAAATTTACACCTGAGGGAGGGTGCGTTTTATTTACGCTCAGGCAGGTAAATGGCAAAGCGATGATCATGGTTAAGGACAGCGGTGTTGGCATCAGTAAGGAGTTGCTTCCCAATCTATTTAAGCCGTTCACCCAGGCTAATATTTCGCTGGACAGGCAAAACAATGGCGGTCTTGGACTGGGACTTTATATTGTGAAGGGATTTGTAGAGATGCATGGGGGCAATATTAGCGCTGAAAGCGAGGGTGTGGATAGGGGGGCATTGTTTAAAATATATCTGCCCACAATGATTAAAAATACCCTGGTGCAGGATGCTGAAATGATCGCTCCCTGTGATAGAAGGTTCTACAGAATTTTGGTTATCGAGGACTGTAAAGAACAAGCAGAATTGCTCTGCTATCTGTTGAATATGCTGGGGCATAAAACCTCTGTTGCCTATAACGGCATCGAGGGGATCGCCAGAGCAAAGAAAATCAAACCGGATATTATTCTCTGCGATATTGGCTTGCCGGGCATGGACGGTTTTGAGGTTGCAAAAGCTATTAAAATGGATGAGGCACTAAAGGGGATCTATCTGATCTCACTTACGGGATATGTTGATAAAAGCAGTATAAAGCGTGCCCATAAAAGCGGATTTGACAGGCATTTGGCAAAACCGGTTAATTTTGAGGCATTGCAGGAGTTGTTTCACAGCGATATCCTGTCCTGTGGCAACTGACACCATAATGATAGGATCTTTGCCCCCAAGGTAAAACTATTACCGGCATCTGTAGCTAAAGGCCTTAAAAATGCCGCAGGCGGCAAAACACTGTTTAATTATAGTTCTCTTGACTATTGCACATGACAGTTCGGATTATTTAGGGTTGTTTCACTTGATAATATTTATTCTGCAACAGAAGACCTAAAGAACCTAAAGAACAGCTCCTCCAAGTTTAATCCACCAATTGACTATATATTCAGACCCTGTTATAATTTCATATAAGAAAATAGATTAGAGCACAGCCTCGGGACTGTGTAGGTTGAAAATCCCTTGTTTACCTCAAGGTGACCATGAGTAAGATATGAAAGGAGGAGATAATATTTAATTTTTTGTGAGGTGTGCATGGGGCATAGATGGTTAAGGGATGTTATTTGGGAAAAAGGAGGGCATAATGTGCCTAAAGCAGAAAAATTGACCGAAGCGATTGTTGAGTTAAACGAGAAGGAAGCACACAAAATAGTTAATGAAATGCTCGATCAAGGAACTGAACCGGTAGAGATTTTTACTGCTTTCCGGAAGGGCATGACCAGGGTTGGAGAACTTTTTGAGCAAAAAGAATACTTTCTTTCAGAGCTGATCATGGCCAGCACTATGTTCAAGGGAATTATGGAACTGGTGAAACCTTTACTCAAGGGGGCTTCCAAGCCAATCACCGGAACAGTGCTTATCGGGACCGTTAAGGGGGATATTCATGATATCGGTAAGAATATCGTGATCAGTGTGCTCGAAGCTAACGGATACAGTGTGGTCGATCTAGGAATTGATGTTGTCCCGGAGAAGTTTGTTGAAGGCATTAAGGAGCATGGCGCTCAGGTGGTGGGTTTGAGCGGCCTTTTAACAGACGCCATTGGCCCTATGAAAGTAACTGTTGATGCTATCGTTGAAGATGGTTTACGAGAGCGAGTCAAGATTATTTTGGGCGGGGGAATAGTCAATGAAAAGGTGAAGACATACGCAGGTGCTGATGCCTGGGCCAACGATGTTGCCACCGGCCAAAAGATAATTGATAAATGGGTAGGTGAAACCAGTGTCTAAACCAGATCCCCAGGAATTAATCAGGCAGAAGGTAGAAAGAATCGAAAAAGCAATACGGCTGGAAAAACCAGATAGGACACCCTTGCTGTTTATGTTGAGCAACAGTGCTTTTCAGGCTCGTTATGCCGGTTATAGTATGGCGGAAATTGCCTACGACTATGATAAATTTAACCGTTCATTGATTAAGCTGGCTCAAGATTTCGATATAGATTGTATCTTGTCCAATGTGGGTGTGGGAATGCTGATAAACCATACGATGATCGATGATCACCCAGAAATCGCTGCCTTTCTCAATTCTATTACAGGACCCATGCACGACATACTGCAGGACAAATACACCAGGTGGCCGGGGCGGGAAATTGATGAAAATGCCCCGCCGCAATTTGTTGGCGGTAAATTTTTGGAAATAGATGAATACGATCTGCTTATTGAGAACCCGAAAGCCTGTATAAATGAGGTTGTTTTACCACGTGCTTATCGTTCTTTGGAAAAACCTGATTCTGGCCAGGCTTATGGGGCGATGATTAAACTGGGTATGGAGATAAACCGCTATGTGGGATCATTGGTTTACCAGGGAATGGAACTTAAAAAGATCGGATACCCCCAGGTAATGTTGGGGATGTGCTACAGCCCATATGATTTGATTGCAGACTTTATTAGACACTTTGACAACACAATCACTGATTTTCATCGAGTTCCGGAAAAAATTCAGAGCGCAGCAGAAGCTATTCTGCCTTATTCGCTCCAGTACGTCGAAATGACTGCAACCATACCGCCTGAATTGAAGCAGGCCTTTGATTTTGAATATCCTTTTGTTATTTACCCGCTGCATTTAAATGAATTTTTAAGCCCCAAACTTTACCAGAAATATTATTGGCCGACATTAAAAAAATTAATTGACGCTGATATTGAAGCCGGTCGGATACCTTGGGTCTTTTGTGAAGGAGATCATACTCACCATCTGGAGACGCTGCTGGATGTACCCCAGGGAAAGATCATCGCCTATTTTGAAAGGCCCGACTGGAACAAGGTTTCAGAAATTGTTGGAGGACACCAGTGTGTTATGGGCGGTCTGCCACCTGCACTCCTTATCACCGGGACTCCGCAAGAGGTAAAGGATCATGTAAAGAAAATGATTTCTCTGTTTAAAGATGGTGGTTTGATTTTGGCCCCGGCTCAGGCTTCGTTACCAAAAGAAGTCAAAGAAGAAAACTTGGCTGCAGTTGTGGAGGCAGTGAAAGAGGTTTAGGAGAACAGTAAGTAAAATAACGAAGACTGCGATGATATGCTGAATGTGCGGCCCAGCCATTTAATTGCTGAGCTGCACATTTTGATGTTTTAATGAATTTTTTTGATTGAGCCGCCTGGTTCAAGATAGGGATTCTACGCGGTCCCAGGATATAGGAATGTAATCCACATCCAAAATACCTTACTTGGGGGCAGGATCCTCCACGTCAAAAATTATTGGGAGTCAATGATATTTCAATCTAAAATGTAGCAGCATGAGAGAGCCTTTCAAGTATTGGATGAAAATAAACAGAACCTTTTTGAATACAGTGTGAATATTCTTGCTTGTAGGAATTAATGCCCAAGTGTGGTATAATGTGTAGGGGGTGACACGTGTCAGATAGACAACCTGCCAAAATAATTAACAATAAGATTGACGAAGAACATAACGCACCTATATTTTCAGGATCTGTTTTAGCATTGGCTTTTATTTCTATTTCCCTGGGAGGCGTTATATATTTATTATGGCGCCCTGTTACGATTAAAATCTTTTATTGGTTGGAATTATTTGGGCTTGGCACAATGATTACGTACATTCGTGTCTGCTGTGAGCCCGTTTATCATTATATTCCGAAATGGATAATTTACTCTCTGCCTAATGGGCTGTGGTCATTCTCATACGCTTTGATTATTGCACACCTCTGGATAGGGCGTAACTCTATCATGAAATATTTTTGGTTAACATCTATCCCCATTGTGGGATTAGGTTATGAAATGCTGCAATATTTTCAGGTGATTCCTGGTACATTTTGCATTATAGATTTGTTGCTATGTGTGTTCGGTATCTCGCTGGGAAGTTATATTGCTTATTCAATTAAAAGGTGTGATGGAGGCATTTTTACCAAAGTCGGTGTGTCAAAATAAAATAGGAGGCTCTGTAAAATGAAAAAAGGATTTCCGTTGTCTATAATATCCATTTTGGTATTGTCTTGTTTTGTGTTGTTGGCAATAGGTAGTATAAATGATAATAAGAAAATAGCTGATTTAGTAGCTAATGCACCTTATGCCAAAGATAATATCGATGAAACAGAGATTGTTGTTCTTAACATAGGTGATACTGTAACGTATGAAGACTGGGATTATAAGGTTGTTGAGGTAGAAACGCACACTACTATAAAAAAAGAAACTGCTCGAGGAATTTATGTTGTCGCAATCATTGAGGCAACAAATAATTCTAAATCTCCGCGGGATTTGGGTAATTTTTTTAGAGTAATTGATAAAGAAGGAAGAACATTTAATTTTGACAGTTCAGCATCCCTTGCCCATCACCAAACCTTTAGAGTAGATACATGGCATTACAGTGAAATTGGACCTTCTTTATCAGGATTGCTGCCCTATGCATTTGACGTTCCGGAAGATGCGGAGAGTCTTAGGCTGATACCCAAGGATATAAAGGAGGAGGAACTGTCTGAAGTAAGTCCAATACTACTGACTGAAAGTGTAAAGTAGGGCAACAGATCGAACAATATGAAACGGTAAAAAGGGAAAACGACGCCAGATTTATTTAAATTGCACTTGATTCAAAACATGGTATACCGGAAATTTTAGTTGCAATACTTAAAAATCTCGAAGCAGCGCTTAGAGATGAACTGCCTGACATCCAACTTAATTATAGCCGCGAATCCAGATATAGGCTGATAATACCCTGGGAGTGGAAGGACTATTTTCTGTTCGATTTTTCAAGTGAGGTTCCTGATGGCATCAGGTGTGGTTTTGTTGTTGATATGGATGAGCCTAATTCGCATGGAAGGGAGATCTTTCAAAACACCTTGCATATATGGTCATGTTGAGCGAATGGATTCTTTGCTCCAGCGTTACAGACCTAAAAGAAACTGATTAATGTCACGGGCTGATATACAATAGCCCGATGCCAGGGCATTATAATTCCCTTTAGGGAAGGAGGAACTTTCCTTTAGTTTGAAGACACCGCCGGAGCTGATGGTATTGCTTTAGTCTTTGCAATTTCTTATAGAAGAAGGACGCAGGGAGCATACCCGCTTGCCGGCTTCTAAACCCGCCATAATATCGACAGATCGAGAGCGAGCCCTTCAAATTCAGGATGCTTGACAAGATCGTCATCCATGCCTGAGGCTACCAGGGCGTAAAGACTGTCCCGCAGGGAGAAGCACTCCAGGGTCCTATCTGCGGGATCCGCCAGCCAGTAATGCCGCACTCCTGCTTTCTGATAGATTTGCATTTTCTGAACCCGATCCTTGCGGCTGCTGGTATGTGAAATCACTTCGACTACCAGCGCGGGGGGGCCGTCGATCCGGGTTTCTTTGATCAGCTCTTGCTGCTTTCCGGACACATAAAGGAGATCGGGCTGGACCACGGTCTCTTCACCGAAGGTGGTGTCCAGCGGTGCGCCAAATACCTCGCCTCCGGGGTCGGTCTGCCAGAAATAATCCTCAAGCAGCCGCTGCAGCCTGCGGGAAACCCTTTGATGCATCACGCTGGGTGACGGTTTTTTGATCAACATGCCCTCGAGGATTTCGAAACGATAGCCTGGTTCCTCGGGTAGCTCCAGGTAATCCCAATAGGTCAGATTATTTTTACTGCCACTTTTGTAACCGCTTTTCCTCTCTCGCGCAGTTGTTCCCGCCAGCGTTTCAACGACCTCGCCGAGCCGGTAACGGTACTGCTTCGATCCCAGCTCAATAAAGGGGATTCTCCCTTCGCGGGTATACTTCCAGATGGTTTCTACAGAAAGGTTCAGCGCTTCAGCAAGGGCTTTGGCGGTGAGCAAATCATTTCTCTCGGTTATCATGGGATCACCTCCATCTTAATAATAACAGCACCCCCAATCAGAATCAAGTATAATCAACTTAAACAGACTGTGGCCTTGTGTTATCCGGCAGTGCGGACCCGGGTTTAAATGGAAAAGTCAGAAAGGAGGAGTTATTGTTGTGACTGCTATTAATGAAGATTTAAATACATTTATGAACAAAATGGAAACATTGGTTGATAAAATACTACCCGCCGGAGCGCATTCTTCCCAAGACAAGGTACATCATTGAGGAAATCATGGAAGAAATATGGCTGCCCGGTGAGCAAGAGTGAACACAGATTTAGGCTTCTATCTAAGTCAATATAGTTAATCGGATCCCCATTACATATCTTACAGACATTAAAAATGAAGAAAGCCCTTGGCTTGTTGAAACTGCTGGCCCAGAGTGAACGCGACATCGCTGAGGGGAAAGTTACACCGCAGCAAGATTTTTTTACCGGCATGGAACATCATCTGAAGATTGAAAATGATTGAGTTTAAGGTACAGCACAACAGGATATGCGTAGGATTATTGAGTATATTGCTGCTGGCAGCCAGTCTGAGGCAAGAAGAATATTTGCTGAAATCAGGGAAAAGGCTGCCGGGTTAAGTCATTTCGGGGAAAAAGAACTTCCCCATCACCTCTAATGGGGTCAGGTCTTGCTATCGGACATATTGCCAAATATTACTACCACCAAATTTAAAATTTATCCTGTCCAATGTCAAAACTTTTTCTTGCCAGGTGCCCGTTGATCAACTTTAAGAATTCACCACCGTACTTTTCCATCTTGTATTGGCCCACGCCCTTGACTTTGAGCATTGATTCCCTGTCCAATGGAAGCTGCCGGCTCATATCGCGCAGGGTGCTGTCTGCAAAGACGATGTAAGGCGGCACATTCTCACGCCCGGCGATCCCTTTGCGCAGCTGCCGCAGCTTCTCAAACAGTGTGTCATCGACTACTACGGCTTTTTTCTTATGGCGCCGCTGCCACACCTTCTCGCTGCTTTTTAACACCGCCGCCGCCCCGGGCCCCAGCTTTACCACCGGGTAATCTCCTCCGGTCAGGACCAGGTAGCCCTCGGCCGCCAGCAGGTTGATCAGGTCTTTGATCTGCTGCAGCGTATATCCGGCCAGCAACCCGTGGGTGGAAAGCCTGTCCAGGCGCAGCTGCAGCACTCTTTTATTGCCGGAGCCCTTTAACACCTCGGCAATCAACCCGGCGCCGTAGCGCTCCTTCATGCGCACCACGCAGGAAAGGATTTTCTGCGTTTCCAAGGTAATGTCGATAAGTTCGCATTCGTCGCTGCAGTTGCCGCAGCGTTCGCATCGTTCAGGCGTCTCCCCTTCCCCGAAATATTCCAGAATGTAGCGGCGCAGGCAGCGGGTGGTATGGCAGTAATCGATAACCTGTTGCAGCTTGCGGTATTCATTGGCTTTGCGGGAGGGGTTGTAAACCGATTCATTGATCATGAACTTCTGCAGGAGAATATCCTGGGCGCCATAAAGCAGGATACACTCACCAGGGTCGCCGTCCCGCCCGGCCCGGCCAGCTTCCTGGTAATATGCTTCCATGTTCCTGGGCATGTTGTAGTGGAGCACGTAGCGGACGTTGGATTTGTCGATGCCCATGCCGAAGGCGTTAGTGGCCACCATCACCGTGATACGATCGTGAATAAAGGACTCCTGACTCTCTTCTCGCTCCAGAGCGTTCATCCCGGCATGGTAGCGACCGCAAAGATAACCCTTTTCAAGCAAAAGCTCGTGGAGTGTATCCACCTTACGGCGGGTGGCCGCATAAATAATGCCCGGTTTTTCCTTGTTGTCTCTCAAGTAGTTCAGCATGAAATCCCTTTTGTTGACTCCGCGGGCCACTTCGAAATAGAGGTTTTCCCGGTCATACCCGCTTACGAAAATCTGCGGCTGCCGCAGGTTCAGGAAGCTGACAATGTCCTTGCGGATCTCTCCGGTGGCTGTGGCTGTAAAGGCCCCTATTACCGGCTTTTGCCCCAGGGAGTCCATAAAACGTGCGATCTTTCTATAGCTCGGCCTGAAGTCGTGACCCCACTGGGAAACACAGTGAGCCTCGTCTATGGCCACAAAGGAAACATGCAGGGTGCCTGTAAGCTGCTGAAATTCAGGGATTTCCAGGCGTTCCGGGGCCACGTAAACCAGCTTGAAATGCCCCCGCTTGGCCTGTGCCAACCGGCGTGAAACCTCGGCGCCTTTGATAGAGCTGTTTATAAAGGTGGCCGGAATGCCCGAGGTGACCATACCGTCAACCTGGTCCTTCATCAGGGCAATTAACGGGGAGATGACCAGCGTTACTCCCGGGAAAATCAGTGCAGGGACCTGGTAGCAGATGGATTTTCCCGCTCCGGTAGGCATAATTGCAACAGTATCTACACCCTTTAAAAGGCTGTCGATAACCCGGGCTTGTCCCGGTCTGAAAGAACCGTAGCCGAAATGCTTATGTAATAATGCCCGGGCCTGTTCCAGCATAAAATCACTATCCCCCAAGATACTGTAATACCATTATACTCGATACCGCAATTGTGATTATGAACAAGGGGATAAATCGCTGCGGTATTGTCCGCTAAATATACCTTTCTATCTTGCCTGCACCGATACCCTGTAATCCGCCCTGTTTTCGGAAAACCGGTTTATTCCTTTAACAATCGTCAAGCCCTCCTACTACCAGACAATACAGCGTCAATGGATGGAAAAATGTAATTGACATATCAGCGGCTGGAATTCAAAAGGTGGGATTATTCGCAGACGGAACTGTTGCGGCCGCTCAAAGGGGGCAGGCCCTTTGCTTACCATCATGATGAATGAAGTTTGATTCGATCCTGTATCTGTCCTTCATAGGATTAACAATTGTTAACATCATCTGAGAACAGATGTGTATTACAGGGGCGGGCATTTTGACATAAAATTATGATGAATTGATGTCATTTCCGGGAAGCGGCGGGTAATTTTCCCTTCCCATAGCTTCTTACTCCGCGAGAAATG
The DNA here is from genome assembly GCA_964464625.1 of uncultured Syntrophomonadaceae bacterium. Classification (GTDB taxonomy): domain Bacteria; phylum Bacillota; class Dethiobacteria; order DTU022; family DTU022; genus JAAZIN01. The sequence continues at coordinate 1,578 of CAYXKD010000039.1, read as the reverse complement.
GAACGCGGGGGAAGCGCTGCAGCGTGGAAAGAGCTGTCGGGAGGGCAGACTTTCCGCGCACCCTTAAAAAATCTTCCACAGGGAGGAGAGATAAAATGATCGCTTTAAAGTTAAAGAGGTATGCTCTGATCCTTGCCCGCCTGGGCCTGCTGCTATGCGTTTTTATGATCATCCCCATGCTCGCGCAGGCGGCAAACCCGGGCGTGCCGAGGGTCTATGTCAATAATGGCCAGCATCTGAGCGCACAATACCCTTATCTTGTAGATGGGGTGCGGGCCCAGTCGGGCACTCTGGGGGAAGAGGGGTGCACCGCCTCTTTTGATGCAGGCACCGGCACCCTCACCCTGTGGGACTATGACGGCGGCAATATTTATGCCGCTCAGGACGTCAAAAGAGATCTGCACATCAAGCTGGTGGGAGATAACAACAAAATTTTTATCTACAACGTCTCCTTCGGCATAAGCAATACCGGAGGCGGCGACATCTCCATCACTGCCGAAGAGGCTGCCAGGCTGCGCGTGACCGTGAGGGGCAGCGGGAAGGTCCGCGGCATCACCGTCGATGAAGGACGCAGCCAGGGCTCCATTACCATCGGCGGAAAAGCCGAGGTGTCAGTGCAGGCTGAAACCACCGCTACAACGTACCTCGGCCAGCCGGTGGCAGGGCTCTGCGCCCCGAAAGGGGTGGCTCTGGAAGACTCCGCCTCGCTCAATATTACCAACTGTATATCCAACGACCTCGCCGGGCCGGCCTTTGGAATCTACGCCCTGGAAGGCCCTGTGAACATCAATACCGATGGCAGGGTAATTATCAACTGCGGCCACGCGGCGAATACATACGGCAGCGTGGCGATCCGGACCGGGGTCGTCACCCTGCCCCGGGCAGAGCTGTTAAAGCTGAGTTGGGCGGGCGGTGGACACCCCTATTCAGGTGAGCTGACCTATGACCCCGCCAGGTTTGCTGTGATCAATGATAGCACAAACAGGGTCGCCACCTACCGCCGGGGCGACCCCTGCGATCTCAGGGTCATTAACGGCTTTATCGACCGGGGTTTCGGCGCCAACGATATCAATACCGGCCAGTTTTTGGAGGACGACGAGATCAAGATCTACGCCCGGGGAGATATTATCAGCTATGTGTTTGATCACTGGAGCGACACTGAATACGGCGAGCCCTGCGTGAACTTCATCAATGGCACCACGGTGCACTCCTCCCGGGCCAGCTTCCTCATGAGCCCCGAGGAGGCGAATCTGCAGGCCAACTACCGCTCCACCCTCTTCGCCGTGCAGCCTCTTTTTGACCGCGCAAACAGCAAGGTAACCTGGACTCTGACCCAGCCTATAAGCGGAGGTGTACTTGAGCGTGAAGGCGAGCTCGGCTGGTACTCCAGCATCCCTGTGGATGGAAATGCCGGGGAGGTGGCGGTGTTAAATACACCCGGCCAACAGCCTGGCGGCACCTACCGGTTAAAATTCATTGACAACAGCGGCACACCCGGTTTCCAGGAGCACTACAGCGAGGAATTCATCATCGACTGGTTCGATCCCGGCGCCGTCACCGGCCTGACCCTGGAGTCGA